>CANFPU010000030.1 GCA_947448955.1 Burkholderiales bacterium | reverse complement strand
TTGTACCAAGGCCCCTTGTCGCTTGCGTCTCGATTCACCCATAGGGTGAGTCTGCCAAACAACCGCAACACCGCGCCAGTGCTTGGTTTCCTCAGGTTCTGCGGGGGTTAACTGCCGTTTCTAGGTTCACTTATTCTGGGCCACCGCGTGTTCAAACGCGTTGAGCCGTACCTGTGTTGCGACGACCAGTTGAACCTGGGCTGTACACCGGCGCCAATGTGGTGGTGGCCGCCGCCGGCGCGGTCGACCCTGCGGTGATCGTCCGTGAGGCCGAGGCCTGTTTCGGCGCGATGCCGCGAGGTGAGCCCAACCTGATTGCGGCGCCGACCTGGCGCGGCGGGTTGAAGACCCAGGCCCAAGCCGGCAGCAGCCAGACCCACTGCGTGCTGGGCTTTGCGATCCCGCCGCTGCAAGCCGACGACCCGACCGGCGCCGTGGCCGCTGCGCTGCTGGGCGAGGGCATGAGTTCTCCTCTGATGGACCAGCTGCGCGAACAGCGCGGTCTGGTCTATTACGCGGCCTGCTCGGCCGACGTGATCGACAGTTGCGGCCAGTTCGTGATCGAGGCCTCAACCTCACCAGCGCAACTCGAAGCGTGTCTGACGGCGATGGCAGGCCTGCTGCGGGCCCAGGCTCAGGGAATCGCGCCGGTGGACTTGGAGCGCGCCCGCAACCAGATCCTGGTGCGCCGGCTGCGCGGTCTGGAAAAACCCGGCCGACGCTTGGAAGAGGCGGCGCTCGACCTGCTGGTGCTGGGGCGGCTGCGATCGCGCGAGGAGGGACTGGCCAGCATGCGTTCGGTCAGCGCCGAGCAGGTTCGCCAAGCCTTTGAAGCCATGTTGGCCAACGGAGCATCGCTGGCGATCACCGGCCGGGTGGCCCGCGGCACCAGCGATCGCGCCCAAGACATCCTGCTGGCACAGGGTCTGGCGGCGCCGGCCACCCGGCACTGACCCTCGTCAGCGCGGCGGCTCGTCGTCGCTCGATCGCTCGCCGCGCTGACGGCCCGAGAACATCGTCCACCAGACGATCAGCATCAACAACAGCAGTGCGCCCAGCGCTTCCAGCAGAATCATCCACATGCTGCGATTATCCCCAGCCCTGTCAGCCACTGCGCTGGCCTTGCTGAGCGCTTGCGCGACGGCCCCGCCCGAGCGCTTGCCTGAACGCTTGCCTGAACGCTCGCCCGCGCCCCTGCAACCGATGCCGGCGACAGACCAGCCGTCTGCGCCAGCGGCAGCGGCAGCGGCCGGCAGCCAGACCACGACCGCGCCGCTGATCAGAGGCCGCGCGCGCTGGGTGCCGGTGGACTGGTCTACGCTGCCGGATTGGCATGCCGACCGAAGCGCCGAACTCTGGCCGGCCTTGCGCGCGAGCTGCGCGCGGCCGATGCCGGGCTGGGCATCGGTCTGCGCGCGGGCCACGGCGTTTTCGCCCCCCGATGACAGCTTCGCCCGCGATTTTCTGCAACGCGAGCTGCAAGCCTACCGGGTCGAATCGTTCACCGGCGAGACCGAAGGTCTGGCCACCGGCTACTACGAACCCCTGGTGAAAGCCAGCCGCCGGCCAAGGCCGGGTTTCACGGTCGCACTGCACCGCCCACCACCGGACTTGGCCAAGCGTCGGCCTTATTGGACCCGCCAGCAACTGGCCGGCGAGGCCAGCGCCAGCTTGCGTGGCCAGGAGATCGCCTATGTCGCGACCGAACTGGACCTGCTGGTGCTGCAGATTCAAGGCTCGGGCAGGCTGAAAATGACCGAGCCCGACGGCAGCGAGCGGCAGGTTCGGCTGGCGTTTGCGGGCCACAATGACCATCCCTATGCCTCGGTCGGCCGTTGGCTGATCGACCAGGGCGAACTGCGCGCGGACGGCGCCAACTGGCCGGCCATTCGTGACTGGGGCCAGCGGGCGAGTCCGCAGCGACTGCAGCAGATGCTGTGGAGCAACCCAAGGGTGGTGTTTTTTCGCGAAGAGGCGCTGGCCGATGAGCGCCCAGGGGAGCCGTTACGGCCGTTGCCAACCGGCCCGCGCGGCGCCCAGGGCGTGGCGCTGAGCGCAGGCCGATCGGTGGCGATAGACCCGCAGGCCGTGCCCTACGGCACACCGCTGTGGCTAGACACCACCGAACCGCTGTCGGCCACACCGCTGCGCCGGCTGGTGATGGCCCAGGACACCGGTAGTGCGATCACCGGCGCGGTGCGGGTCGACTACTTCTGGGGTGACGGCGAGACCGCCGAGCAACAAGCCGGGCGCATGAAGCAGCCGCTGCGCCTGTGGGCGCTGTGGCCGCGAGAACCCTAGCTCTCTAGATGAGCGTCCATAGATAAAGCCTCAACCCGCGCGACCAGCTCGGACTCCGGCACATCGGTGTCGAGTCGCCGACAGTCGGCGGCTTCGTCAGCGCCGGGCCATTCAACGATTTGCTGCTGATGGGCCAGCACCTCGAGGGTCGCGTCCGAGGCATCGGCGCCCAGGCGAAGCCGCCGACCGACCCTGGCCTGCAACACCAACATCGGCGCATCGCAGACCAGCAGCGTGAAGCCAACCTGGTGGCGCGCCGCGAGCGCGCGCATCGCATCGCGCTCGCGGCGGCGCAGGCTGGCCGCGTCGATCACGACCGACACACCGGCTTGCAGCGCCACGCCGGCCAGCTGCAGCAGCCGGTCGTAGGTTCGGCGGTGGAACACCTCGCTGTAGAGCCCTGGCGAGTCATGCGCCGTTGGCGCCAGCGCAAACAAGCGCTTGCGCTCGACGTCCGACCGCAGCCGCAGCGCGCCGCCACAGCCGCCCGCCTCAGCGGCCAGACGCTCGACCAACAAGCCGGCAATCCGACTCTTGCCGGCGCCTGACAAGCCGAACATCTGCACCAGCCGCGGCTTGGCAGGCCTGCCGGCCAGGCCTGCCAAGTGCAACGCGACCTCGAGGTATCGCCTGGACAGGGCCTGCGCCGCGGCGGCGCCCGAACCTGCAGCACCTAGCAACACCACCTTCGCCCGCACCGCGGCCCGATAGACAGCCCACCACGCCAGCAGCGGCAACGCTTCCTGGTCACCGCAGGCCTCCAGCGCCGTGCCGATAAAGCGCCAAGCCAGCCGAGGCAGGCCTTGGGCATGCAGATCCATGAAGGTGAACGCCAGGTCACCGATCGTGTCGATACGGCGCAGCGCATCGTTGAACTCCAGCGCATCGAACAGCACTGGTTCGCCATCCGCCCAGAAGATGTTGCCCAAATGCAGGTCGCCGTGGACCTCGCGAACGCTGCCGCTGCGCCGGCGCGCTTGCATCCAGGAGGAAAGCTCGGCGCCGCGCTGCTCGGTCCAACGCTGCAGCGCCCTCACCTCGGCGACGGCCACGCCGCCGACCGGTTCGACCAAATCCACCAACTCAGCCAACTCGACCAGGTTTTCGCGCGCCCAGCGCCGGGTGTTTTGGTCACCGTCCGGATCCGGCAGTGCGGGCAGCAAGCCGCGATGGAAACGCGCGACGGTCTCGGCCAGACGGTCGACCATCGCCTCGGTCAGCAAGCCCGATTGCGCCAGACGGTCGAGGCGCTGGTGGTCGTCGAAGCGCCGCATCTGCACCGCCCAGTCGAGCAAGAGACCGGCCGCCTCGTCGTCGGGTGCAGCAAGACAAGCGCCGCCAGCACCGCGGCGCACGGCCAACACACCCAGGTACCACTGCGGGGCGGTGCGCCGGTTCAGGCGCAACTCTTGTTCGCAAGCGGCGCGGCGCGTGGCCAAGGTCGAGAAATCGACAAAGCCGAAACACACTGGCTTCTTGAGCTTGTAGACCCGATCACCCGCGATCAGCAACGAGGACAGATGGGTCTCGATCAACTCGGTTGCCCCGATGTTGCGGCGCAGCTGCGCGACGATCTCGTTATGGCGAGCAAAAGCACTGACAGCGGGCGAATCAAATGGCGGCATGGGGACAGACCTCCTGCCACCATCGTCCCGCGATCGCCGGGCGACAGCGATGCGCGATATCAAGTCGGTCAACGCGGGGCGGGCCGGCACGCACAGCGCGCCGGGCCACTGGCCAGCTCCGAGGGCTGAACGGGCGCTGACCTGCAGATCATCACGAGGTGTCTCGCGACAAGGGCCCACAAAAGTGACACAGGGCTGGTTCGATTTCCTAAACTGCTCCTTCCCCATGTCTGGAGTGAGCCCGTGATGAACGCACCCCTGCCCGAGTCGATCCGCCTGGCCCTCGCAGCCGCAACGCTCGACGACCGCACGCACCGCGGGCGGCGGCAAAGCCACAGACACACCGCGGGCTGCACAGCAGCACGCCGTGGATTTGGCGTCGAGCGTGTTGGCACCCAGGAGAACTGACATGAACGCACCCCTGCCCGAGTCGATCCGCCTGGCCCTCGCAGCCGCAACGCTCGACGACAAATACACCCTCGACCGCGGCCGCGCGTTCATGAGCGGCGTGCAGGCGCTGGTGCGCCTGCCGATGCTGCAGCGCCAGCGCGATGCGGCGGTCGGTCTAAACACGGCCGGCTTCATCAGCGGCTACCGCGGCTCGCCGCTGGGCGGCTATGACCAATCGCTGTGGGCGGCCAAAAAGCACTTGGCGGCGCAGAACATCGTGTTCCAACCCGGTGTCAACGAGGAATTGGCAGCCACCGCAGTCTGGGGCACGCAGCAGATCGAGTTCGACCCCGCGAACAAGAAGTACGACGGCGTGTTCGGCATCTGGTACGGCAAAGGCCCCGGCGTGGACCGCTGCTCGGATGTGTTCAAACACGCGAACATGGCCGGCACCGCGCCGCACGGCGGCGTGATCGCACTGGCAGGCGACGACCATGTGGCCAAAAGCAGCACCGCCGCGCACCAGAGCGACCACATTTTCAAAGCCTGCGGGCTGCCGGTGTTCTTTCCAGCCAGCGCGCAGGACATCCTCGACCTCGGGCTGCACGCGTTCGCGATGAGCCGCTTCTCGGGTCTGTGGACCTCGATGAAGACGATCCAGGAAGTGGTCGAGTCGTCGGCCAGCATCGAGATTTCGGCCGACCGCGTCAAGATCTTGCTGCCGACCGATTTCGCGATGCCGCCGGGCGGGCTACACATCCGCTGGCCCGACGCAGCACTGGTGCAAGAGGCACGGCTGTTCGACTTCAAATGGTATGCCGCGCTGGCTTATGTGCGCGCCAACCGGCTCAACCACAACGTGATCGAAGGTGCGAATGACCGATTCGGCATCATTGCCAGCGGCAAGGCCTTCAACGATACCCGCCAGGCACTGGCCGACCTGGGGCTGGACGACGACAGTTGCCGGGCCATCGGCATCCGGTTGCACAAGGTCACGGTGGTTTGGCCGCTGGAAGCCACGATCACGCGCGAATTCGCCCAAGGACTGCAAGAGATCCTGGTGGTCGAGGAAAAGCGCCAGGTCATCGAATACCAGATCAAGGAGGAGCTCTACAACTGGCGGCCCGATGTGCGGCCCAATGTGCTTGGCAAGTTCGACGAACTGGCCGACGACGCCTCGGGTGGCGAGTGGAGCCAGTCCAACCCCAGCGGCAACTGGTTGCTGCGCGCCATCGCTGACCTGAACCCTTCGTTGATCGCCCAGGCGATCGCCAAGCGGCTGAAGAAACTCGGCGTGCCAGATCACATCGCTGCGCGAATGGACGCACGGCTGGACCTGCTCGCAGCCAAAGAGCGTGCGCTGGCGGTGGGCACGACCGGCGGGGCCGAGCGCCAGCCCTGGTTCTGCAGCGGTTGCCCGCACAACACCAGCACGAGAGTCCCCGAGGGTTCGCGCGCCATGGCAGGCATCGGCTGCCACTTCATGGCCACCTGGATGGACCGCGCAACGATAGGTTTCACCCAGATGGGCGGTGAGGGCGTGCCCTGGGTCGGCCAATCGCATTTCAGCAAGCGGGCGCACATGTTCGCCAACTTGGGCGACGGCACTTTCTTTCACTCGGGCTCGCTGGCGATCCGACAGAGCATCGCCGCAGGGGTCAACGTCACTTACAAAATCCTCTACAACGACGCGGTCGCGATGACCGGCGGCCAGCCGATCGACGGCATCCTGACCGTGCCGCAGATGACCCGCGCGGTCGAGGCCGAGGGCGCGAAGAATATCGTCATCGTCACCGACGAGCCTCAGAAGTACCGGCTGCCGCTGAACCTGGCGCCGGGCACGACCGTGCGGCACCGCGACGAGCTTGACGCGGTACAGCGCGAGCTGCGCGAGCTGCCCGGCTGCAGCGTGCTGATCTACGACCAGACCTGCGCGACCGAAAAGCGCCGCCGCCGCAAGCGCGGCAAGCTGGTCGACCCGGCCAAGCGCGTCGTGATCAACGAGCTGGTCTGCGAGGGCTGCGGCGACTGCAGCGTGCAGAGCAACTGCCTGAGCGTCGAGCCGATCGAGACCGAGTTCGGCCGCAAGCGCCGCATCAACCAAAGCAGCTGCAACAAGGACTATTCCTGCACCAAAGGCTTTTGCCCGAGCTTCGTCACCGTCGAGGGTGGGCAGCTCAAAAAACCGAAGAAGGAAACCCGGCAAGACCCGTTCGCCTTGCCGCCCTGCCCTGAACCGCGGCTGCCAAGCCCTCTCGACGCGCAGGGGCAACAGCGGCCGTGGAGCGTGGTCGTCGCCGGCGTCGGCGGCACCGGCGTGATCACGATTGGCCAGCTGCTGGGCATGGCTGCGCACCTTGAAGGCAAGGGCGTGGTGACGCAAGACTCGGCCGGGCTGGCGCAAAAAGGCGGGGCGACCTGGAGCCATGTCCAGATCGCCGAGCGGCCCGAGGACATCCGCACGACCAAGGTCGACACCGCCAAGGCCGACCTGGTGGTCGCCTGCGACAGCATCGTCGCCGCTGGCCGCGCGACGCTGTCACTGATGCGCGAGGGCCAGACCCATGTCGCGATGAACTCGCACGCGACACCGACCGCAGCCTTCGTCGCCGACCCCGACTGGCAGGCGCCGACAGCGGGTTGCGAAGCCGCGCTGGTGGCAACGGTCGGACGCGAGCGGCTCGGCCAATTCGACGCCGAGGAGGTTGCGCTGCAGTTACTGGGTGACGCGATCTACGCCAACCCGCTGCTGCTGGGCTATGCCTGGCAACGCGGCTGGTTGCCGCTCGGCCAGGCCGCGCTGCGACGCGCCTTCGAGCTCAACGGCACCCAGGTCGAGAACAACCTGGCCGCTTTCGAGTGGGGCCGGCACTGCGCGCAGGATCTGGCGGCGGTGCGTGCGCTGTTCCAGGCCGCACAGGTGATCCAGTTCGTCAAGAAGCCCTCGGTCGACGAGATGGTCGCCAAGCGGGTGGCATTTCTCACCGACTACCAGGACGCAGGCTACGCCAGTCGTTACAGCGAATTCGTCGCCAAGGTTCGGCAGGCCGAAGCGCCGCTGGGCAGCCACAAGCTCAGCGAGGCGGTGGCGCGCTACCTGTTCAAGCTGATGGCCTACAAGGACGAGTACGAGGTCGCAAGACTGCACAGCGACCGTGCTTTCACCGACAAGATCGCCGCGATGTTCGAAGGCGAGATGGGCCGCGACTACCAGATCGTCCACCACCTCGCGCCGCCGCTGCTGGCCAGGACCAACCACCAGGGCGAACTGGTCAAGCGCGCATTCGGGCCTTGGATGCGCCATGGCATGGCGTGGCTGGCGAAGATGAAAGGCTTGCGCGGCACCGCGCTTGATGTCTTCGGCCGTAGCGAAGAACGCCGCACCGAGCGCGCGCTGATCACCGAGTACCAAGCCTGCATCACCGAACTGCTGGCCAGCTTGAACGCCGGCAACCTGGCCGCAGCCGCCGAGATCGCCCGCGTCCCCGAGGAGATCCGCGGCTACGGCCATGTCAAACACCGGCACCTCGCCGCAGTACGGCCCAAGTGGGACCGGCTGATGGCGCAATGGCGTCAGGCTGGCGCGACAGCCGGCGCGAAGTCCGCCGCTTGAGATCGCGCGCTTGCGCCATACTCGGCGCCGCGGCGTCTGGCCGAACTGATCAGGACTTTTACGATGAACGAGGCCCGAAACGAGATGCTGGTCCAACCGGCATGGCTGGCAGCCCGTCTGGACGATCCGACACTGCGAATACTCGACTGCACCACCCACATGGTCCCGCAACCGGTCGGCGCCTCAAAGATCGTCAGCGGCAAAGCGGACTACCTGGCCGGTCATCTGCCCGGCGCGCAACATGTGGACATGGTGGAGGACTTGTCGGACCCGGCTGGAGCCTACCCGTACACGCGGCCGTCGCCAGAACGGGTCGAGCATCTGCTGAGCCGACTTGGCATTTCGAACCAACACCAGATCATCATCTATGGCCGCAGCAGCCTGGTCACGCTGACCCGCGCCTGGTATGTGCTGCATGCGATGGGTCACAGAAGGGTCGCGCTGCTCGATGGTGGCTTCCAGCGCTGGCAGCGCGAGGGCTTGCCTTTGACGGCTGAAGTGCCGGTATTCGCGCCGACCACGTATCTTGCGAGTTATGAACCACGGCATCATGCCAGCCTGGCAGAAGTCCGGCGGGCCGCAACGTCTGGGGTCACGCCGTCGCAGGACGTGTTGCTGCTCAATGCGTTGTCCGCAGAACAGTTCGCCGGCACAGGTGGCGCGCATTACGGCCGTCCGGGCCGGATTCCAGGCAGCGTCAACGTGCCGGCGCGCGACTTGTCGAATCCCGAGACGCTGGGTTTCGAATCGCTGGATAGCCTGCGGGCCATGTTCGAACAAGCCGGCGCGATGCAAGCACGGCGTGTCATCCACTACTGCGGCGGTGGCATTGCGGCGACCGCCACCGCCTTCGCACTCGAGATGCTGGGCCACCCGGACTGGGCGGTTTACGACAACTCACTGCTCGAATGGGCCACGCTGCCCGACACCGAACTGCAACAGGGTTGATCGCCGGGTTTCCTGGCGACATCTCCCGAAACGACGGCTGGCGACAATCAAGACTTTACGGCCCAGCAGGGTCCGCAACGCAGGAACCCCATCCGATGATCAACAAGATTGTCCCAAGCCTGGCAGCCGCGCTGGCCGATGTGCCTGACGACGCGACGATCATGATCGGCGGCTTCGGCACCGCCGGCCTGCCTGATGAACTGGTCGCGGCGCTGTTGGCCCAAGGCGCCAAAGGCCTGACCATCGTCAACAACAATGCCGGCAACGGCGACACTGGGCTGGCCGGGCTGCTCGCAGCGGGTCGGGTGCGCAAGGTGATCTGCAGCTTTCCGCGACAGGTCGATAGCCACCACTTCGACCGCCTCTACCGGGCCGGCCAGATCGAGCTCGAGTTGGTGCCTCAGGGCAACCTGGCCGAGCGCATCCGCGCCGCAGGCGCGGGCATCGGCGGCTTCTTCACGCCCACCGGCTACGGCACCGAGTTGGCGCAGGGCAAGGAGACGCGAGAGATCAACGGCAGGATGTACGTCCTCGAAAGCCCGATCCATGCCGACTACGCGCTGATCAAAGCCGAGCGCGGCGACCGCTGGGGCAACCTGACTTACCGCATGACCGCGCGCAACTTCGGCCCGGTGATGGCGACCGCAGCCAAGATCACAGTCGCCAGCGTGCACGAGATCGTCGAACTCGGCGCGCTAGACCCTGAGATCGTGGTCACACCAGGATTGTTCGTCCAGCGCGTGGTCAGGATTGACCGCGCCAGCACGCAGGCCGGCGGCATCAAGATCAGCGGAGCGCGCGCATGAGCCCCATCCCCGACCTCTCAAGCAAATGTGGCTTTGCTACTTTGCTTGATCCCCACGGGGGGCGGCCGGCTTCGGCCGGCCTTGGGGCACTCAAATGGACCCGCGACCAGATGGCGCAGCGCGTGGCGCGCGACATCCCGGACGGCTCGGTGGTCAACCTGGGCATCGGCCTGCCCACCTTGGTGGCCAACCACCTGCCCAAGCCTGGCTCCGCCGACGACCGCGAGATCATGATGCAAAGCGAGAACGGCGTGATCGGCTTCGGCCCGGCGCCGCCGCCTGGCGAGGAAGACTACGACCTGATCAACGCCGGCAAGCAGCCGATCACGCTATTGCCCGGCGGCTGCTACTTTCACCATGCCGACAGCTTCGCGATGATGCGCGGCGGCCACCTCGACATCTGCGTGCTGGGCGCGTTCCAGGTCTCAGGACGGGGCGATCTGGCGAACTGGCACACCGGCGCGCCCGGCGCAATCCCTGCAGTGGGCGGCGCGATGGATCTGGCCAGCGGCGCGAAACAAACCTTCGTGATGATGGAGCACCGCACCAAGTCGGGCGAGTCGAAGATCGTCGCCGACTGCAGCTACCCGCTCACCGGCATGGGCTGCGTGCGCCGCATCTACACCGACTTGGCGGTGCTTGAAATCACAGCGGCCGGTGTCAAGGTGCTCGAGTGCATTGAAGGCCTGAGTTTCGACGACTTGCAGGCCGCCACCGGCGTGCCCTTGCTGCGCTGATCGCGCGGGTTCCATGTTACCGTTTGACGCCATCAATGATTGATCTCACATAAGGAATGACAGCATGAGGGTGAATTTGACTGCCAGGAGCTTGGCCATGGGCTGCGTCTCCCTGGCGATGGCGATGCCGGCCTGGGCGGCCAATGTCAAGGTGACGCCGCTCGGTGGCCAGCAGGGTGAGTTTTGCCCGCAAGACCGGGCGATGTTGTTCGAAGACCCGAACGGCACGCGAGTCCTCTACGACGCCGGCCGCACGGTGGCTGGCGCAAGCGACCCCCGTCTGGGCAAGGTCGACATCATCCTGGTCAGCCACATGCACGGCGACCACCTCGGCAACGCGCACAACAAGGCGCCCAATGCCGGCAGCTGCGCCCAACCCGACGTGTCGGTCTCGGCGATGCCGGTGTCGAACAGCGTCAAGATCGCACTCGCCAAGCAGTCCAAGATCGTGACCGGCAGCGAAATGCCCCCGTTCTTCGCTGGCAAGCTCAAAGCCAATGGCGGCGACCCGAAGAACTCGATCCTGGCACGCTTTGGCGGCAGCGTGAAGCTGGGCGGTGTGACGATCGCGACGGTGACGGCAGCGCACAGCAACGGCTTGGACCCGGACTACATCGGTGGCGAGTTGGGCAAGGGCATGAGCGAAGCCGGCATCGCGGGTTATGTCGGCGAAGCCACCGGCTATGTGCTGACCTTCAGCAATGGCTTGGTGGTCTATCTCTCGGGCGATACCGGCATCACCTCTGACCAAGAAAATGTGGTGCGCGGTTACTACAAGGCCAAGCTCGCGGTGATGAACATCGGCGATGGCTTCACCACTGGCCCGAAAGAAGCAGCCCATGTGATCAACGAGTTGGTCAAGCCTGCGTCGGTGATCGCGTCTCACGCCAATGAAGTCGCGACCAACGGCGGCAAGTTGCTGCCGGGCACCAAGACCGAGGCCTTCGTCAAGGCCGTCAAGGTCCCCGTCCACCTGCCGCTCAGCGACCGGACGATGGAGTTCGACAACAGTGGCCAATGCGTCGCCGGTTGCTAGCCCACTGCTGAGTTGGCGTTGACCTGATCGGCGGCCTGCTGGCCGCACCGCAGCGCTTTGCCCTTGAGCGGCGCTGGCTCCACCACCGGCTGCGGCCTTGACCGCTGGCCGGCCCGACGAGGACTGACCGATGTTCGACACCCCCGAACTTGCTGCGTTTCGCGCGCAGGTGAAACAGTTCGTGCAGCAACAACTGCCGACTGACCTGCGTGCCACCGTGCGCGCAGGCCGCCAGCTCAGCGCCGCGCAGTACCGCGCCTGGCATGCCATCCTGGCCACACAGGGCTGGCTGGTGCCGCACTGGCCGCCACGCTGGGGTGGCCAGGGCTGGTCAGTGGCGCAGCAGATGGTGTTCGACGAAGAGATGGCCGCGGGTGATGCGCCCGAACTCAACGCCATCACCTTCAACATGATCGGCCCGGTGCTGATGCGCTTCGGCGACGCGGCGCAGCAAGAAGTTTTCCTGCCCGCCATCGCGTCTGGCCAGCAGTGGTGGTGCCAAGGCTACTCTGAGCCGGGTGCGGGTTCGGATCTGGCCGCGCTGACCACCAAGGCCCGGCAAGACGGCGACCACTACGTCGTCAACGGATCAAAGATCTGGACCTCGGGGGCCCAGCATGCCGACTGGATTTTCTGCTTGGCGCGCACCGACAGCTCGGCGCGGCCGCAGGATGGCATCAGCTTCCTGCTGATCGACATGAAGTCGCCGGGCATCACCGTGCGGCCGATCGTCGGCATCCACGGCTGGTCGGTATTCAACGAGGTCTTTTTCGACGAAGTTCGGGTGCCGGTCTCGATGCTGGTCGGTCAGGCGCATCGTGGCTGGCCGGTGGCCAAATCACTGCTCGAATTCGAACGCTTGAAGCTGGCCCGGGTCGGCGAGAACAAGCGTCGCATGGCCCGAGCCTGCGCTGCCGCGACGTCGCGCCACGAAGCCGGTGTGCGGGTCGTCGATCGCCCCTGGTTCCGCCGCCGCTACGCCGAGTTGCAGACCAGGCTGATGGCGCTCGAAGCCAATGCGACCCATTTCGTCGAACGCGGCCAAGCCGGCGAGACCCTGGGTGCGGAGGTGTCAATGCTCAAGCTGCGAGGCAGCCGGCTGATCCAGCTGTGGGAGGAGCTGATCGTCGATGCGATCGGCCTGGACGCGCTGTTGCTCGACCCGGCGGCGCTGACGCTCGGGCCGGGGAATGCCCAGAGCGGCATGGCTGATGGCGATCTGACACTGACTGCCACGGCCTCGTCGCGCCGATTCCTGGCTCGCGGCTACACCATCGCTGGGGGGTCCAGCGAGGTTCAGCACAACATCCTGGCTAAACAAGTCCTGGGGCTCTGACCATGCTGCTGCACAACGAAGACCAACAAATGCTGGCCGACAGCGCACAGCGCTACCTCGAGCGCGGCTACAGCAGTGCAGCCCGCATGGCCGCCACCGCCGATGCGCAAGGCTGCCCGCCCGCGCGCTGGGCCGAGTTCGCCGAACTGGGTTGGCTGGCTTTGCCGATTCCGGCCGAGGCCGCTGGTGCAGCAGGGCTGGGCGGCTCGGTCGCGGACCTCTGCGCGTTGGCCGAGCCACTCGGCCAGGCCCTGGTGGTCGAACCTTGGCTGGCGTCGGCGGTGCTGGGTGCTGGTTTGCTGGCCGATGCCGCGCCGGCCGACTTGGCCAACGAATGGCTGCCGGCGCTGGCTGCGGGCCGGCGCCGCATCGCGCTGGCAGCATTCGAACCGGCGTCGCGATTCGACATCGGCGGCGTGGCTTGCGTCGCCAGCGCCCAGGCAGACGGCGGGTTCTTGCTGCACGGCGACAAGGCGCTGACACCGGGTGCGGACGGCGCGGATGCCTGGTTGATGCTGGCAGGCTTGTCGCATGCCGACCCGTCCAAACCTCGCGAG
This sequence comes from Burkholderiales bacterium, assembly GCA_947448955.1. Taxonomy (GTDB): domain Bacteria; phylum Pseudomonadota; class Gammaproteobacteria; order Burkholderiales; family Burkholderiaceae_C; genus Pseudaquabacterium. The sequence continues at coordinate 17,251 of CANFPU010000030.1, read as the reverse complement.
TTGGGCCTGTTCCTGGTCGATGCCGCCACCCCGGGCGCTCGGGCCCAGCCCGGCGTGCTAGTCGACGGCCAGCACGCCGCCACGATCCATCTCGACGGCGCCCGGGTCGCCGCACCGCTGAAACGCGGGCCAGCAGACGAGATGCTGTCCATGGTCGAGCGCTCGTTGGACCGGGCCACGCTGGTGCAAGGCGCCGAGCTGGTCGGTGCGATGGCGCAGGCGCTGAAGATCACGCTGGCCTACCTCAAGACCCGCCGCCAGTTCGGGCGGGCCATCGCCGACAACCAGGTGGTGCAGCACCGCTTGGTCGACCTGCATGTCGAAATCGAGGAGGCGCGCGCCATCACCCGGGCTGCGGCCGTCACGTTCGACAGCGGCGACGACGCTGCGCGGCGTCGCTGGTGCGCGGCCGCCAAGGCTTGCGTTGCCCAAGCGGCACTGCATGTCTGGGAAGAATCGGTCCAGCTGCATGGCGCGATCGGCATGACCGAGGCCTGCGAGATCGGCGCCTACGTCAAGCGGTTGGCGGTGGGCACCATGCTCTACGGCGACCTGCCTTTCCACCTCGACCGGCTGGCCGACTTGTCGCTGGCAGCAACGCCGGCATGAGCCCCATCAGGCGCTGAACGCGGGCGGTGGCTTGGGCACCCGACCCCAGACGATCGCGATCTGCAGCAATCCCGCCGCCAAGCCCAGCGACACCCCGAACTGCCAAGCGGCGTTGTACGAACCCAGGCGGTCATAAACCAGCCCACCGCCAAAGGCACCGATGACGCTGCCCAGTTGATGGCTGACAAAGGCCACACCACCCAGCATCGCCTGCCAGCGCAGGCCGAAGGTGTCGACGATCCAACCGGTGACCAGGGGTGCAACGCCCAACCACAGGAATCCCATGATCGCGGCAAAGACCAGCGTCGCACCGACGGTGGGCAGGTGGGTGAAGTACCACAGCAGCGCCAGCGAACGCAGCACGTAGATGCCACCCAGCAGCACCAGCTTGTTCCAGCGCCCGCCAGCCCAGCCAAAAAACAGGCTGCCCAGCACGTTGAACGCACCGATCGTGCCCAGCGCCTGGGCGCTGAGCAGCGGGTCCATGCCGCAGATCGCCAGGTAAGACGGCAGGTGCGTGGTCAGGAAGACCAATTGCATGCCGCAGACAAAGTAGGCGACGGCCATCACGACAAACACCGGGTGTCGAAGCGCCACCACCAGCGCCTCACTGGCGCTGCGCTCGTCAGCGGCCGTGGGCTTGAGCAGCGGCAGCGCGTCGACGCGGCCCGCCATCCAGGCCGCAGGCAGCATCACCAGCGCAAGCGCGACAAAGCCCCACAGGCCGGCACGCCACCCGAGCGACATCACCAGGCCCTGGCCAATCGGCGCGGCAATCAGCGCACCCACCGATCCGGCGGCCGAGACGATGCCCAAGACCGTGCTGCGCATCGCGGTGGGCACCGGCCGCGCCGCCACCGCCAAGGCGAATGCGCTGCCGGTGGCCGCCAGCGACGCCCCGATCGCCAGACCGCCCCCCAGCAGCACGGCACCCATGCCTTGAGCGGTGGCCAGCAGCACCAAGCCCAGCGCGTACAGCGCCGCGCCCCCGACCATCAGAGGCCTGAAACCCAGCCGCACAGCCCAGGCACCGGCCAAGGGTTGCAACACACCCCAGGCCACGTTCTGCAAGGCGATGGCCAGTGTGAAGTCCGACACCGACAACCCAGTGGCCTGAGTCAGCGGTTGCAGGAAGATGCCCAGGCTCTGCCGGATGCCCATGGCCAGGCTCAGCATCAGCGAGGCGCCGATCAGGATCGGCAACCCCGGGCGAAGGGCTTGGAGTCGGTTCATGGTCTGGCGTGGTCCTTGGGCGAAGCGGTCAGGCGGAGTGTCGCCCAGACCTGGCCTGAAGACTGTCCGGGACGCGACCCCGGGCGCTGCGCTGAACGCCAGCGCGGCTGGCATATGCTGCGGCTGTCGCGGGTCAACCGCGCGCCCGAGACCCGTTCCTTCAGGAGAGCCCATGACCCTGCAACTGCACGCCTTCGACACGCCCAATGGCCGCAAGATCACTGTCGCGTTGGAAGAGATGGGGCTGCCCTACGAAATGCGGATCGTCGACATCACCCAGGGTGAACAATTCGACCCAGCGTTTCTTGAGATCAGCCCCAACAACAAGATCCCGGCGATCGTCGACCCGAACGGCCCGGGCGGCCAAGCCATCAGCGTGTTCGAGTCCGGCGCGATCCTGCTCTATCTCGCGGAAAAGACCGGCCAGTTCTGGCCCAGTGATCCGGTGGCGCGGGTGGCCGCGCTGGAGTGGCTGATGTTTCAGGTCGGCGGATTCGGTCCGATACCCGGCCAAGTGCACCACTTCATCGCGCTGCAAGACCCGGCGGAAAAGCGCTACGGACTCGACCGCTTCATGGCCGAGACCCGCCGGCTCTACGGCGTGATGAACCGACGGCTGGCCGGGCATGAATACTTCGCCGGGCCGCTGACGATTGCCGACTTCGCGATCGTCGGATGGGTCTGGCGCCATGCCAGGCACCAGGTCGACCTGGCGGACTTTGCGAACGTCGAGCGCTGGTACCAGATGATGATGGCGCGGCCAGGTGTTGGCCGTGGCTTTGCGGTCGCGATGCGGCGCCCCTGAAGCTGGCTGCCCTTGGCGGTCGCCACAGCGACCCTGTCACAAGTCCTGAACCCCACTGCCAACCGACCGCCAATCCAGGCCCTGCCATCATGAAGCTACCCGAACTCGCCACACTGGGGTCCTTGTTGATCGGCCTACAAGGCTGTGGTAGCGCACCATCGGTCGGCTTGTCGCCGCTGTCGGGTACCGCGCTGTTCGACGATGTGCGGCACTACGAGTCTCTGGGTGTACACCGCTATGGCGCCGAAGGTGCCGACCAGGCCTTCGACTGGCTGGCCCGGGAACTGCGCGCGGCCGGCCTGACGGTGAGCGACCAAGCCTTCGTGATGGACCGCCAGTACGAGCTGCGTTCGGCCACCATGCGGGTCGAAGGACAGGACTTGCCGGTACTGCCGCAGTGGTGGTTGCCGCCAGCAAAGGCCAGCTTCGCGTTGACCGCGCCGATCATTTCCCAAGGTGCCGCGCAGGGCGGCTTCGTGAGGCTGAACCTGCGCTTTGACCAAGGTGCCTACCTCCATGACGGTCATCGCCAGGCCCTGGCGGCTGCGTTCGCACGCCAACCCGCCGCCGTGCTGCTGAGCATCGACCATCCCAGCGGCGAGATCTTCACCTACAACGTCGCGCAGACCGACATCCCCTGGCCGGTGCCGGTGATCCTGGTCGCACCGCGCCATGCGGCACTGCTCGATGCGGCGCAGCGCAGCGGCCGGCCGGTCAGCGTGGCGATCGACGGCAGCCACCGCAGCGCCGTGGCCGGCCGCAACGTCATCGGTCGGCTCGATCGTGGCAAAGGCCGGGCGGTCGTCGTGTCCACACCGGTCACCGGCTGGCACATCAACACCTGCGAACGCGGCCCGGGCATTGCGACTTTCCTGGCGCTGGCAAGGGTCGCTCGCGAACGCTTCACCGACGTCGACTTGGTGTTCGTGGCCACGGCCGGTCATGAGATCGGCCACGGCGGCATGGAGCGCTTCCTGCACGACGAGGCGCCGCCGCCGGCGCAGGTGGCGGCTTGGGCGCACCTCGGGGCGTCACTGGCCTGCGTCGGCTGGCGCCAGCAAGACGGCCAATGGGTCAGCGACGGAAAACTCGACGCCAGGGCGCGCTACCTCAATGCCTCGACCGACCTGGCGGCGCTGGTACAGCGGCATTTCGAGTCGATTGAAGCCGTCCGTCTGGTCGGCCCGCGGGCGGCCATCGGCGAACTGCGCGAGGTCCATAGCGCCGGCTACACGAACTTCTTCGGCATGGCCGGCTCGCACAGCTTCTTCCATACCCTCCACGACACCTTGGCGACGACCCGGCCACACCTGCTCGAGCCGGTCGCGCGCGCATTCGCTGACGCCTTGACCGAGGTGTCCCAGCGCGCCCCGCGCTAGACCCGTCGGCGCCACCCTGATTCACCCTCAAGCCGAGACGCCCATGCACATCGCCGACCTCTACTTCCGTGGCTTCACCAACCATCCCGACCGACTGGCGCTGACCGGGGAGGGCGGGGACTTCAGCTACCGCGAAGCCCATGCGCTGACCCAGCGGATCGCACGCCGGCTTCGCGAAGGGGGACTGACCAGCGGCGACCGATTCGCCGTGCTCAGCCCCAACACCGGTCCGGCGCTGCTGGCCATGCTCGGCGGCCTGCGCGCCGGGCTGGCCTGGAGCAACCTGAACATGCGCGCGGCAGTGCCAGACATCCTGCACATCCTGGCCGCAGGCCGGTGCAGCGTGCTGTTCTTCCATGAAGCCGCTGCCGGCATGCTGACGGCGATCCGCGAAGCCGTGCCCACGCTGCGCGAAGTGGTGTGCATTGGCGGCACCGACGCCAGCGCGCCCTCGCTGGCGCAGTGGCTGGGCAGCACCAGCGACGCCTTGCTCGATCACCGGGTACCCGAGGACGCGCAAGGCTTCCAGGGCGCCACCGGCGGCACAACGGGCCGATCCAAGCTCACCGTCGGTTCACACCGCTCGATCGCCACCTCGGTGCTGGCTTGGGCCACCTGCCTGCACTTCGACGAACCGCCGGTCAACCTGGCGGTCGCCCCGATCACCCACGCAGGCGGCTTCGTCGCGCTGGGCATGGGCCAGTTCAGTGGCACCACGATCATGATGGGCACCCCCGATGTCGGCCAGATGATCGACATCATCGGCCAACAGCGGGTCTCGGTGCTGTTTCTGCCGCCGACGCTGATCTACATGATGCTGGCGCATCCAAAGGCAGCGAGCGCCGACTTCTCGTCACTGCGCTACCTGATCGCCGCCGCATCGCCGTTCGCGCCAGAAAAGATCATCGAAGCGGTCGGCCGGCTTGGCCCTGTTGTCTGCCAAGCCTTCGGCCAGACCGAGTCGGGCTTTCCCACCACCTTCATGTCACCGCGTGAGATCGCTCTGGCGGTGCAAGAGCCCGCCCTGCGCCACCGGTTACTGTCCTGCGGACGACCCACTGCCATTGTCGAAGCGATGGCGATCATGGACGATCAAGGCCGACTGCTGGCGCCCGGGGAGACCGGTGAGGTCGTGCTGCGCGGCCCGACGATGATGAGCGGCTATCTCGACGACGACGCAGCCACCGCGGAAATCAGTCAATTCGGCTGGCACCACACCGGTGATGTCGGCAGGCGCGATGCCGACGGCTATTTCTACATCACCGACCGCAAGCGCGACCTGATCATCTCGGGCGGCTTCAACATCTTCCCGTTCGAGGTCGAGAGTGCGTTGATGAAGCACCCGGCGGTGCAGGACTGCGCCGTGATCGGTGTGCCCGACGAGAAGTGGGGCGAGGCCGTCAAGGCCTGCGTGCAGCTCAAGCCCGATGCCCATGCACAGGCCGACGAACTGATCGATTGGGCCAAGCAGCAAGTCGGCTCGATGAAGGCACCGAAGTCGATCGACTTCATCGCCAGCCTGCCGCGCAGCCCGGTGGGCAAGGTGCTCAAGCGCGACCTGCGCGCGCCCTATTGGCAGTCGATGGCACGCGGGGTGGGTTGAACCGGCGGCCGGCTGAAACCGACACGGCGTGTATGCGAGGAGGGGCGCTGACCGTCAAGATGTGCGCCGGCCAGGTCGGCAGCCTGCTGCCGCATGCCGTCGTGCCGGCGGTCATGACGCGTCATCTGATCCCCCTGTGGGGCCTGACCAACGCCCAGGCCGGCCTTCTCGCCGCAGCCTATGCTGGCGGCTACATGCTGGCCGTACCCGTGCTGAGTTCGTTGACCGACCGCATCGATGCCCGGCGTTTGCTGCTGGCCGGCTCGCTGTTCAACGCTGCGGCCACGATCGCCTTCGGCTGGCTGGCGCAAGGCCTGATGTCGGCGATGCTGCTTTGGGGCCTCGCCGGGATCGGCTTCGCCGGCGCTTACATGCCCGGTCTGCGTGCCCTCACCGACCGGCTCCAATCCGACGATGCATCGCGTAGCGTGACGCTCTACACCTCGAGCTATTCTTTGGGCGTCGGCCTGTCATTCCTGGTGTCGCAGTGGGTCGCCGATCACCTGGGCTGGCGTTGGTCCTTCGTGCTGACCGGCCTAGGACCGCTGGGGATGGCCGCCGCCGCCTGGTCGTTGGCGCGGAAGACGCCGGTGCCGCATCCCGGCGCGCTGCTGGACTTCAGGCCAGTGCTGCGCAACCGCGAGGCGATGGGATACATCCTGGGTTACGGATTTCACTGCTTCGAGCTCTACGCGATGCGCACCTGGATCGTCGGCTTCTGGACTTTCGTCAGCTTGCGCAGTGGCCAGGCCGCGTTGCTCGACCCGATCACGGTCAGCGTGCTGGTCACGGTGCTCGCGGTGCCCGCCGGCATCCTGGGCAACGAAGCCTCGATGCGCTTCGGGCGCCACCGCGCGGTCAGCGCGATCCAGGTCGTCTCAGCGCTGGTCGCGTTGGCGATCGGCGCGTTGGCCGGCGGTCCACCGTGGCTGCTGCTGGCGCTGGTTTTAATCTATGCCATCACGGTCCCGGCCGATTCCGGCTCGTTGACCGCCGGCATGAGCGCCAGTGCGGAGCCGCAGCGCCGGGGCGCGACGATGGCGCTGCATTCCACCTTGGGCTTCGGGCTGTCGGCGCTGGCCGGCTGGAGCGTCGGCGTGGCGCTTGATGCGTTTGGCGGCGCCGATTCGGCGCAGGGATGGTTGGCCGGATTTGCGGTGATGGCCGCCGGCGTGTCATTGGGGCCGCTGGCGCTGTGGTGGTCCAGGGCCAGATCTCGCGCGGTCTGAGCGAGCTTCCCGGCCGAGCCGCAGGGCTGGCATGATCGGCTTGCCTCTCCTATGAATCCACCTTCAGCGCCGTCGACAGACCGCTCACCACCACAGGACCCAAGCTTGCCGTCAGCGTCGAACCGTTCGGACCAACATCCGCCGCTGCAGGGTTGGCAGCGTTCCGCCGGCACGATGGTGTTGTCGCTCGCCACGTTCATGAACGTGCTCGATGCGTCGATCGCCAACGTGTCGATCCCCGCGATCGCCGGTGATCTGGGCGCCAGCGTGCACCAGACCACCGCGGTGATCACCGCATTCGGCATCGCCACCGCGATCTCGGTGCCCTTGACCGGGTGGCTGACGCAGCGCTTTGGCCAGGTCAGGTTGTTTGTGACCAGCGTGCTGCTGTTCGTGCTGACCTCGTGGCTGTGCGGGCAAGCCAAGTCACTCGAATGGCTGATCGCATTTCGCGTGCTGCAAGGCCTGGCCGCGGGGCCGATGATGCCCTTGTCGCAGACACTGCTGCTGGGCAGCCATCCGCCTGAGCGGGCCGGGCGGGCGCTGGGGATCTGGTCGATGACCGTGCTGCTGGCGCCGATCGCCGGACCGTTGCTGGGCGGCTGGATCACAGACAACCTGCACTGGCCCTGGATCTTCTACATCAATGTCCCAATCGGCCTGGGCTGCGCAGCGCTGACCTGGACTCTCTACAGCCGCCGCGAATCGGTCGTCAAGCGGGTGCCCATCGACGCCGTCGGGCTCGCGCTACTGGTGTTGTGGGTGGGGTCGCTGCAAATCCTGCTCGACACGGGCAAACAGGAGGACTGGTTCGAGTCGAACACGATCGTCGCGCTTGGGCTGGTCTCCTTGGTCGGGTTTGCGACCTTTCTGGTTTGGGAATTGACGCATGCGCACCCGATCGTCGATCTGAAGCTGTTCGCGAATCGAAATTTCAGTTTCGGCGTGACCGCGCTGGCTGGCGGTTTCGCGCTGTTCTCAGGCAACGTCGTGCTGCTGCCGCTGTGGCTGCAGCAGGCGATGGGCTACACCGCCACCTGGGCCGGGCTGGTGCTCGCGCCTGTGGGGGTGGTGGCCGTCCTGGTCTCGCCGCTGGCCGGTCGCGGGATCGAGCGCGGACGGGCAAGGTCGATCGCGATACTGGCCTTCTTCGCGTTCGCCTGGTCGTTCTGGCTGCGATCACTGTTCACGACACAGGCCGACTACCTGACGATCATCCAGCCCATGCTGTGGCAAGGCGTCGGGGGCTCGCTGTTCTTCATCGCCCTGAGTGCGATCTCGCTGTCCGAGATCCGCCCGAACCAGTTGGCGCTGGCTGCAGGGCTGAGCAATTTCGTGCGGATATCGGCCGGCGCCTTCGGCACCTCGATCGCGAGCACGGTCTGGGATTCCCGCACCCGGCATCACCGCGTGCACCTGGTCGAGGACGCGAGCCGCGCAGGCTGGTCCTTTGACAGCGCGTTCTATGAGCCGCTGCAATCGGCAGGCATGACGCTGGAACAGCTTCGCGCTTACCTTGAGCGGCTCATCGATCAGCAGGCGATGACGCTGGGAGCCAACGAGGTGTTTCTGGTCTCGGCCCTGCTGTACCTGCTGCTGATCCTGCCGGTGATGCTGGCCAGGCCAGCGCGGGGGCGGCGCGCCGGACCAGCCCCCGCGCCATCGACAACCCCCGTGCCAGTTGGCAATCCGGCAGCGCTGAAAGCTTGATGGACCTCCCGCCTTGAGCGGCGCCAAACCGGGCGTGCATCGGCCTTGATGGCAGGGTTTTCACGCGCGACTGAGCCCAGTGGGCTGGCATCATCGATGTTCAATTTTCGACTGTCGATGAAGGATTCCTGATGTTGACCCGTATCGCCTTCTTGCGCGCCATGCTGTGCGCTGCCACGGTCTGCCTGTGCGCCGCGGCCACGGCGCAGACCTTTCCGACACCCGGCAAGCTGATCCGTATCGTTGTGCCTTTCCCGGCCGGCGGCCAGACCGACATCCAGGCCCGTCTGATGGCGGCCAAGCTGCAACCAGCGCTGGGCGTGACCGTGGTGGTGGACAACAAGCCTGGCGCATCCACCATCCTGGGCACGATGGAAGTGGTACGCGCCGCACCCGACGGCCACACGCTGCTCTACACGATTGGCATCACCGCGGCGCAGAACCCGCACCTGTTCTCGAAACTGCCCTACGACGCGCTGAAGGACCTGACGCCGGTGATGTTTGCCGCCCGATCCACCACGGTGCTCACCGTGCCGGCGGCGTCGCCCTTCAACACCGTGAACGACCTGATCAAGTACGCCAAAGCCAATCCCGGCAAGCTGAACTACGCCTCGTACTCACTCGGCAGCACCTCGCACCTGGTGGCCGAGTTGATGCAGCAAGCCACCGGCACGCAGATGACCCACATCCCGTTCAAGGGCTCGGCCGACGCCGGCATGGCGCTGATGGGCGGGCAGGTCGACTTCCTGTTCGACGGCCCCACCACCGCGATGAACAACGCCAAGGCTGGCAAGGTGAAGATGCTGGCCTACACCGACCCCAAGCCCTATGTCGCACTGGGCAAGATGCCCAACATGGCCGAGGCCGGGGTACCGGGCGTGGACGTGAGCGGCGGCCTGCAGTTCTTCGGCCCGCGCAGCATGCCGCCGGAGGTGTTGGCCAAGGTGAACGCTGCGCTGGCCGCCACGCTGAGGGACCCCGAACTGGTAAAGGCTTTCGTCGATGGAGGCAGTGAAGTGCTCGCTTCGAGCCCGGCCGAGCACACGGCGGCCGTGAAGGACCAGTACGAACGCTTCGGTGCAGTGATCCGCAAACTCGGCCTGAAACTCGATTGAGCCAGGGCTGTTCGAATGAACGACCTCACCCGCCTCGTCAGCCTGTCCGCGATCGAGCAGCGCCGGTTGATCGGCGCCAAGCAGATCTCGCCGGTCGAACTGCTGCAGGCCTGCATCGCCCGCATGGAAGCCGTCAACCCGGCCGTCAACGCGCTGTGCCAGACCGACTTCGACCGCGCACTGGCACAAGCCCGCGTCGCCGAAGCAGCGGTGATGCGTGGCGAAGCGCTGCCGCTGCTGCATGGACTGCCGGTGGGCGTGAAGGATCTGGAAGACAGCGCCGGGCTGCGCACCACCTACGGCAACATCGCTCACCGCGACCATGTGCCGCAAGCCGACTGCGTGCTGGTGCAGCGATTGCGCGCAGCGGGTGCGTTGATCGCCGCCAAGACCAACACCCCGGACATGGGGGCGGGCGCCAACACCCGCAACGCAGTCTGGGGCGCGACCGGCAATCCCTTCGACCCCACGCGCAATGCCGGCGGCTCGTCTGGCGGATCGGCGGTGGCGTTGGCCTGCGACATGCTGCCGCTGGCCTCGGGGTCCGACCTCGGCGGATCGCTGCGAATCCCGGCAGGCTACTGCGGCGTGGTCGGCCTGCGACCCTCGACCGGCGTGGTCGCCAGCGGTGACAGGCTGCTGGGCTTCAGCCCGCTCTCGGTGCTCGGGCCGATGGCGCGCTCGGTCGCCGACCTGGCGCTGATGCTCGCGGCGATTGCCGGACCGCACCCGGCCGATCCGCTGTCAGCGCCCTTCGACGCGTCCGGCCTGCCGGCGCTGCGTCCGACCGACCTGTCGCAGTTGCGGGTGGGTTTCAGCGAAGACTTCGGCGGCTGCCTGGTCGACGAGGACATTCGCCGCAGCTTTCGCGCCCGCATCGCCGCCATCGCGCCGCTGTTCGCCAGCTGCGAACCGCTGGGGTTCGACCTGGTCCATGGGCTAGACGGCGGCCAAGGTGAGCGCAGCAGTGCCGACTTTGCCTTCGACGTGCTGCGCGCCGAGAGTTTCCTGGCGGCCCATGCCAGCACAGACCGCGCCGCGCTCAGCGCCAACCTGGCCGCCAACCTGGCACTGGCCGAGCGGTTCACGCTGGCAGACCACGCCCGCGCCCACCAGTTGCAGACCCGGCTGCAACGCCGCCTGGCCGACGCAATGCGCGCCGACACTGGTGGGTTTGACCTGGTGATTTCGCCGGTCACTGGCGTGTCGCCCTTTGCCTGGACAACGCTGTACGCCGAATCGGTGCAAGGCCTGCCCACCCGCAACTATTACCACTGGGTAGGGCTGACCTACCTGGTCAGCCTGAGCACCCATCCGGCGCTGTCGCTGCCCTGCGGCGTTGACGAGCAGGGCCTGCCCTTCGGCTTGCAACTCATCGGTCGGGCCAGAGGCGACACCGCACTGCTGGCCGCGGCGCTGGCGCTGGAATCGGCCACCGCCGCACAGCCTCAACTCGGGCGGGTGCGGCCCGATCTGGCATTGTTGCGAACGCCGCAGCCTGCGTTGCGAAGCATCGTCACCCACCCGCCTCAAGCCTAGAGCCTTGAGCCTAGAGCCTAGAGCCTAGAGCCGCCAGACCACCAGCATGCCCCAGTTGAGCAGGATCGCGCGGCCAATGCCGCGACTGGCGCCGGTGATCAGCGCGGCGCGGCAAGGTCCGAGAGGCCGCTAAGATCACGACACACCGCCGGCAAGCCTTGCTGGACACCCCTGAAGGAGACAAAGACCATGAAACATCTTCTTGTTGCGCTCGCAACAGTCGCCGGCATCGTCCACGCTGGTGATGCCTTGGCGCAGAAAAAGTACGACACCGGCGCCACCGACACCGAAATCAAGCTCGGTCAAAACATGCCTTACAGCGGCCCGGCATCGGCATACGGCTCGCTGGGACGGACCCAGGTGGCCTTCTTCAAGATGCTCAACGAGCAAGGCGGCATCAACGGCCGCAAGGTCAACCTGATCAGCCTGGACGACGGTTACAGCCCGCCCAAGACCATCGAAGCAATTCGCCGACTGGTCGAGAACGACGAAGTGCTAGCGCTTTTCGGCACGCTGGGCACGCCGACCAACTCGGCCATCCATCGATACGCCAACCAGAAGAAGATGCCGCACCTGTTTGTCTCGAGCGGCGCAGGCAAGTGGAACGACCCCAAGAACTTCCCGTACACGGTGGGCTTCCAGCCCAACTATGTGGCCGAAGGCAAGGTGTTCGCCGCCCACATCATGGCCACCCACCCCAGCGCGAAGATCGCGATCCTCTGGCAGAACGATGACTTCGGCAAAGACTATCTGAACGGCGTCCGGCAGGGCTTGGGCGACAAGGCCTCGATGCTGGTGGCCGACGCCTCGTTCGAGGTCACGGACCCGACCGTCGACTCGCAAATCCTGACGCTCAAGAGCTCAGGCGCCGATGTGCTGGTCAACGCCGGCTCGCCAAAGCCCGCCGCGCAGGCGATCAAGAAGGCATTCGAGATCGGCTGGAAGCCAACGCAGTACATCACCAACGTGTCGGCCACGGTCGGTTCGGTGCTCAAGCCCGCCGGCCTCGAGGCCTCGACCGGCCTGATCACGACCCAGTTCATGAAAGACCCGAGCGACAGCCAGTGGGACAACGATCCGGAGATGAACACCTACAAGGCGTTCATGAAGAAGTACTACCCGGGAGGTGACATCAACGACCAGCTCAACCTGCTGGCCTACTCGTCCGCGAACGCGATGACCTACGTTCTGAAGCAAGCTGGCGACAACCTGACACGCGAAAACCTGATGAAGATCGCGACCAACCTGAAGGATGTCAGGATGCCGGGCACGCTGCCGGGCTTGCTGCTCAACACCAGCCCGACCAACCACGGACCGCTGTCGATGCTGAGGATGACCCGCTTCGATGGCAAACAGTGGATCGGCTTTGGCGAGCCGATCTCGGCGGGCAAGTAAACCGGTCAACACCGCTGCAGTGCCTCCCAGCAAATTTGGGCTGGCCACTTTGCTGGACCCCCAATGGGAGCGACCAGCCCCAGGGGGCCTTCAGGCATTCCATGGCAAGACCTCCCTCCCAATGACGAGCTTCGCCGCCACAGACCGGCCCGATTGGCCGGCCATCGATGCAGCCCAGGCCCGTGACCCGGCGGCCAGGCTGCCATTTTTCATTGAGGACCCAGGCTGTTCCCACCTGACCGGCTCGGTGGCCCGCGCACACCTTCCCGCGCTCGCGCGCTGGTCCGGCGCGCTGCGAATCGACGAGTTCGCCGTCACGCTGACAACGCCCGCCGCCGAACGCGTGCCCTTCTTCGCCCAAGCAAACCTCGCGCTGCGCGAAGCTGGACTGATCAAAGCCTGGCGCAACGAAACCTACCCAGTGTTGGCGCAACAAGGCGGCGCACTGCTGGCCACCTTCGAGCGCGCAGCGTCGCGCTTCTGGGGCACCACGACCTTCGGCGCGCACTGCAATGGCTACCTGGCCGACCCAACTGGCCGGCCCACCCACCTGTGGATCGCTCGCCGCGCGCTCGACAAGCCCACCGATCCTGGCCTGTTGGACAACCTGATCGGTGGCGGCGTGCCGCACGGCCAGACCCCGGCCGAGGCAGTGGTGCGCGAAGGCTGGGAGGAAGCCGGCCTGCGTCCAGCCCAGATGCAATCGCTGGTGGCAGGCCGGCAACTGCGGGTCGCGCGCGACATCCCTGAAGGATTTCAACTCGAATTGGTCAGTGTCTTCGACTTGGCACTGCCTGCCGACCTGGTCCCAGAGAACCAGGATGGCGAGGTCCACAGTCTGACGCTGATGACCGTCGCCCAAGCGCTGGGCCATGCCGCTGCCGGCGACATGACGGTCGACGCGGCCTTGGTGACGCTGGACTTCGCGCTGCGCCATCGGCTGCTGTCGACCCAAAGGCACCAGCATCTGCAGGTGCTGTCTGAGCCCCTGTGGACAGGCCGGGCCAGCCTTTCCCGCTGAAGTGGGAATATTTCGAACAATCGCATGGCCTAAATTCAAAAATACTGCAAAGTCAGGTCAAGCGCGCTGAACCCGAAAACCGCTGCCAAGCGCCACACTCTGCCCATGACTTCGAACCCATCACCGCGACGCTACACCGCGCTGGCCATCGTGCTGCACTGGCTGCTGGCGCTGATGATCGTGACATCGTTTGGTGTCGGCCTGTACATGAGCGACCTGCCGATCTCGCCCACCCGGCTCAAGCTCTACAACTGGCACAAGTGGGCCGGCGTGACGATCCTGGCGCTCTCGGGCCTGCGCTTGCTGTGGCGCTTGCTGCACCGGCCGCCGGCTGCCGCCACCGGTTGGCAGGGCGGCATCGCTCAGGCGACCCATGGGCTGCTTTACGCGTTGTTCTTCGTCGTGCCGCTGCTGGGCTGGGCTTACAGCTCGGCGGCGGGCTTCCCCGTGGTCTGGTTCGGCCTGCTGCAACTGCCTGACTTCGTGCCAGTGGACAAGTTGCTGGCCGAGGCGATCAAGCCCTGGCATGCGCGAAGCGCGATGGTGATGGCTGGCTTGGTGCTGCTGCACTTGGCGGGCGCGGCCAAGCACCAGTGGCTAGACCGTGATGGACTGATACAACGCATGCTGCCCGGCCGCGGCTGAGCGATGCCACGCCAGCGACCTGGCGCACCCAGCGCACTCGGCGCTCCGACCACATCCGGAGCCCCGGAGACCCAGCCGGTGCGTCCGAGGCCAAGAAACCCAACTTTGAAGCAACAGGATTTTTCATGAAGCGCCAACTCCTGACCCTTGCCACCATCGCCATCGCGGCACCCGCCTGGGCCCAGCAAGTTGTGCCTGCACAGAGCGAGATCGCCTTTGTCAGCAAGCAAATGGGTGTGCCTGTCGAGGGCCGGTTCAAGCTGTGGACAGCACAAATCGCTTTCGACCCCAAGAAGCCGGAAGCCGGCAAGATCGGTTTCACGATCCAGGCCGGCAGCGCCAGCTTCGGTGCTGCGGAGACCGATGCCGAGGTATCCAAACCGGCTTGGTTCCATATCGCCAAATTCCCACAAGCCAGCTTCCAGAGCAGCGCGGTCAAGGCGCTGGGGGCCGGCAAGTTCGAGGTCCGCGGCGCGCTGGTGATCAAGGGCGTCAGCCAAGACGTGCTGGTGCCGGTCACGGTCACCCAGGCCGGGTCGGCCAGCATGGCTACCGGTAGCTTCAGCATCAAACGCCTCGACTTCCGCATCGGCGACGGCGAATGGGCCGACACCTCCATGGTGGCCAACGATGTGCAAGTCAAATTCAAACTCGCGCTCAGCGGCATGGCGCCGCTGTAAACGTCCCCTCCCACCGATTTCTTCGATCCATCTCTGTCCAACCACACTGTCCAACCACACTGTCCAAGCGCAAGCCCAACAAGCAATGAACACCAAGATGATCCGCAGCACCGTCCTCGCCACCGCCATGACCGCCGCCGCCCTGGGCGCCCAAGCCCAAAGTGCGACTTATGCGATCGACCCGACCCACACTTTCGCCACCTTCGAAATTTCGCACTTCGGCACCTCGACGAACCGCGGCCGCTTTGACAAGAAGAGCGGCAGCGTCCAATTCGACAAGGCAGGCAAGGCAGGCAAAGTCGAACTGACGCTCGAAACCAACTCGATCAACACCGGTACCGCGACCTTTGACAAACACCTGCAGAGCAAGGACTTCTTCAACAGCGCTGAATTTCCGACCGCCAGGTTCGTCGCCGACAAGTTCAGCTTCAATGGCGACAAGCTCAGTGAAGTGTCGGGCCAGCTGACGCTGCTCGGCAAGACCAACCCGGTGACGCTGAAGGCCAGCAACTTCAATTGCTATCTCAACCCGATGCTCAAGGTCGAGGTCTGCGGCGGCGATTTCGAGACCACGTTGGTGCGCAGCCAATACGGCATGGTCTATGGTTTGAACTATGGCTTCTCCGACAACGTTCGCCTGCTGATCCAGGTCGAAGCCATCAAGCAGCCTTGATGCGGCAGCGCGGGGCTTGCGTCGACGCGCAGTGCGACAGATACAGACCTTTTTCCCGCCAGAAGCCGCGGATCGAAGTTCTGACAACATGCCACTCATGCGCCTGATCCTGCTCGCCCTGTCCCTGCTGGCTGCCACCGCGTCGACCCATGCGCAACCGGCGTCCTATGTCTTGGATCCGACGCACAGTTTCGTCCACTTCGAACTGCTGCACTTCGACACCTCGACGATCCGCGGCCGATTCGGTCCTCTGACCGGAGAAGTCACGCTCGACCGCCATGCCCGCAGTGGTCGCGTTCAGGTGGTCATCGCCACTGCGGTTGTCAGCACAGGCCTGCCGCTGCTCGACACGCTGATCAAGCAGCCCGACCTGCTGGCGGTGGCCGATCACCCTCAGGCCTTCTTCGTCGCCGAGCGCATGGAAATCGATGCGCAAGGTCAGGTGACCGCAGTGACCGGCGAGTTCATGCTGCGCGGCATCAGCCAGTCGCTGCGGCTGGTGGCACAGCGCTTTCGCTGCTACTTTCACCCCCTGTTGCGGCGCGAAGTCTGCGGCGGCGACTTCGAGGCCGAGTTCCTGCGCAGCCGCTTCGGGATCACCCACAGTCTGCCCTTCGTCGATGACCGGGTCAGGCTCAAGGTTCAGGTCGAGGCGATACGTCAGGACCCGTGAGACGAATGCCCGCCAGCAAACGCTTGATCCGCCGCGAGCCCAACTCGTCCGTCAGCCTCACCACAGTCGATTTGAAAGCCTGATGCCATGACCGATGTGACCACAACCACCAATGCCAGCACCACCGCCCCAGGGGCTCTTGCCGGGGTCCGGGTGCTGGAGTTCACGGCCCTTATCGCCGGACCCTCGGCGGCGCGCTATCTGGCCGACCACGGCGCCGAAGTGATCAAGGTCGAAAGATTCCCGGCCGGCGACGTGTCGCGAACGACCAACCGGATCAGTGCCGGACGCAGTGCGATGTTCGTGCAGCACAACAGTGGCAAACAAAGTCTATGCATCGATCTGAGCCGCCCCGAAGGACTGGCCGTGGCGCGGGATCTGGTGCGGAAGTCTGATGTGGTCATCGAGGCCTTCACCCCCGGCGTGATGGCCAAGCTCGGACTGGGCTATGACGATCTGAAGGCGCTCAACCCCGCCATCATCTTGTGCTCGATCAGCGGCTTCGGCCAGACAGGCCCTAACGCGCAAAGACCGGGCTATGCCCATGTCGCCCATTCCATGGCGGGCTGGCTGGCGATGCAGTTCCTACATCGCGATCCACCCGAGACGCCGCGGGGCCCCGGCATTGCGATTGCCGATGTCGTGACCGGCATCACCGCCTTCGGCGCAATTTGCGCGGCACTGTTCAAGCGCGAGCGCACGGGACGCGGCGAGCGCATCGATGTCTCGCTGTTCGATTCGCTGTTCGCGGCCAACGACGAGAGCTTCCAGCGCTGCTTGATCGACGGCGTCGTGCGCCCGGGCTACCACCCGGTTCACCAGACGCGCGACGGCTATGTCACCGCCAACATTGGGCCTGATTTCCGTGCCTGGCAGAACATCTGCAAAGCGATGGCGCGCTCCGAACTGCTGGACGACCCTCGATTTGCCAGCCTCGAGGCC
>CANFPU010000029.1 GCA_947448955.1 Burkholderiales bacterium | reverse complement strand
GCCTCGGCCGCCCGCGCGCCGAACAGGTCTGTCAGCGTGTACGGGAAGCCCTTGGCCTGAAACACCTGCTCGCCGTTGACCGCGCCGCAGGCGCCGACGATCGCATCGCAGGGGCTGGTCAGGCAGGTCGGATCGGTGTTGAGCGGCCGGGCGCCAGGCTTCAACTCGCGGATGAAACAGTCGTGCAAGCTGTCGAATTTTTGCTTTTTAGCGTCTGACAGATCGAGCTCGGCGAACAGCTTCCAGGCCGCGATCGAGGCCCGGCACACCAGCGGCTGGCGGATCTGGCTGAACCAGCCCATGAAGCGGGTCACGGCTGTGCGTGGCAGCCGGTTGGTCAGCAGGAAATTCAGGTCCTCCTGCTGCAGCAGCAAGTCCCGGAAATGACGCAAGGATGGTTGAATTTTCATGTGCTTGTCAAAGTGCTCTGATAAACCTGGGGCATCGAAACTTGAGACGCGCAGCGCGCGACACGATGAACCCCACTTTTGCCCTGTCTGCCCTGGCGCTGGCTTCGTTGGCTGCGGTGTTGCCGGCCGCAAGGCGCCGGCTGCAACTGTCCGCTGCCAAACACCCTTCGCTGACCGGCCATTCGCGGATGGCCAAGCGCGTGGCCGCGCAGGTGCCGGGCTACAGCTACGGCGAGGCCCGCTTCTTCAATTCGGACGGCGCACCGGCCGAGGTCGTGGCCCAGCGACGCCTCGGCTTGCAGCGGATGGCTGAGCTGTTCCGCGCGCGCTTCCCGCGCTCGACCGCGCTGACCGCAGAGACCGCCGACGGGCTGTCGGACCTGCAGTTCACCGCCAGCTACCGCGTGCCCTTTCAGTACAGCCGCTACCTGCGCGAGCAGATCCGGATGCCGGCCTTCGTCGCCGGGTCCAACGGCGTGCAGATGACCGATCTCGACGGCAACGACTTCCTCGACCTCACAGGCTCGTACGGCGTCAACGTGTTCGGCGTCGACTTCTACAAGCAGTGCATCGCCGAGGGTAGCGCGCGTGCTGCGGCGCTCGGACCGGTGCTCGGCGCTTACCTGCCCTGCGTGGCCGACAACGTGAAACGCTTGCGGGCGATCTCCGGGCTGGACGAAGTCTCGTTCCACATGAGCGGTACCGAAGCCGTGATGCAGGCGGTACGGCTTTCGCGCTACCACACCCGGCGCAGCCACCTGGTGCGCTTCTGCGGCGCCTACCACGGCTGGTGGGACGACGTGCAGCCCGGCCCTGGCAACCCGGCCCGGCCCGAGGCCACCTACACCCTCAAAGAGATGGATGAGGCCACGCTGCGCGTGCTGCGCAGCCGCAAGGACATCGCCTGCGTGCTGGTCAACCCGCTGCAATCGCTCCACCCCAACCAGGGCGCGCCTGGCGA
This sequence comes from Burkholderiales bacterium, assembly GCA_947448955.1. Classification (GTDB taxonomy): domain Bacteria; phylum Pseudomonadota; class Gammaproteobacteria; order Burkholderiales; family Burkholderiaceae_C; genus Pseudaquabacterium. The sequence continues at coordinate 30,062 of CANFPU010000029.1, read as the reverse complement.
TTCTTCGCTGATGACCAGCCGCCAAGGTGCCGGCTTCGACCGCGCGGCCTACACCGCTTGGCTGCAGCAGTTGCGCCAAGTCTGCACCGAGCGCGGCATCGTGCTGATCTTCGACGAGGTGTTCATGGGCTTTCGCCTGGCCCCTGGCGGCGCGCAGGAATTCTTCGGCGTCAAGGCTGACCTGGTGACCTATGGCAAAACGCTCGGCGGCGGCCTGCCGGTCGGCGTGGTCTGCGGCCGCAAGGACTTGATGAAGCGCTTCCGCGAAGACCGCCCGGCCGACCTCTGCTTCGCCCGCGGCACCTTCAACGCCCACCCTTATGTGATGGCGGCGATGCAGGTGTTTCTCGAGCGCCTGGACAGCCCCGAGGTGCAGGCGATCTACGACGGCCAGGATGCGCGCTGGGACGCCCGCGCGGCGCAGTTCAACCAGCGCCTGGCGGCCGCCGGCTTGCCGCTTCGGGTCGCGCACCTGCAGTCGGTGTGGACGGTCTGCTACACCCAGCCCGGGCGCTACCACTGGCTGCTGCAGTACTACCTGCGGGCCCAGGGCCTGGCGCTGAGCTGGGTCGGCACGGGTCGGCTGATCTTCAGCCTGAACTACAGCGACGCTGATTTCGAGACCGCACTTCAGCGCTTCGTCGAGGCCGGATGCGCGATGAAGGCCGACGGCTGGTGGTGGCAGGACGCCACGCTGACGGACCGGTCGATCAAGCGCGGCATCTTGCGCGAGTTGCTGGCGCACCGGTTCTGAATCCCGGCGCGGCGCGGCGGCCCCGGTCGCCGCGCGTGCCGGACCGAGTCTTCGCACTCAGGTCTGAGGCGCGTCGTGCGCCACATGCCCCATCGGGTCGATCAGTTCGCCGCGCAGCAAGGCAAACGGCGCCTTGTGGTACAGCCAGACGTCGTGGAACGGGTCGGTCAGGATCTTGGTCGCCCAGACCAAGCCGGTTTGAACGTTGTACAGAAAGAACAGGTGCACCGTGCGGAACAACAGACCGCCCGCGCCGATCAGCAGCCACAGCCAACCGACCTGGTGCACATAGCCCGAGAACGAGGCGTGGGGCACGACCAGGCCCCACAGCCCGGGCTGCAGCGCGACCAGCACCGGTGAAGCGGCCCAGATCGCGATCAACACGACCTTGCGGCGCAGGTTGTAGCCAATCTTGATGGCTTCCTTGTGTTCGTGGGTGGCCTGGTTGACGTGGTCGTAACCGTCGGGCTCGAAGAAAAAGTGGCCAATCTGGCGGCTGCTCATCGACACCAGCCAGGCCAGCAGGCCGGCCACGGCGGGATCGATGAACAGCATCACGTAGGCGGCGATGAAGCTCAGCGCCGACAGCAGGTGCAGCGCCTGGTTGATGCGGCTGTGGTGGTAGTAGCGGTGGTCGTCCCAACGCTGGACCGCGAGGGTCCGGAGAAATGTATGCATGTTCGATTCCGTGGTGTGCAAGCGCGAGGCTCGTACGCGACCCTGTCTTCAAGACCGCGATGCCGACCGCCATGGTGAGGTCGCGCTGTGACGGTGGGGTGACAGATTCATGTCCTTACCGAGACAGTCCGTCCGTCATCAATTTGTTGCAGACGCGAACGACGATGCGCGCACCCCACTGGACGAAGATGACATGTCGAATATAGCTGCCGATGTCATGGTCGACGAATTGCAAGCCGCGCGGCGCGCGCTTCGCATTGCGGTCGTTACCGAGACCTATCCGCCCGAAGTCAACGGCGTGTCGCTGACGATCGCCCGTGTCGTCGAAGGCTTGCGCGAGCGCGGCCACGACCTGCAACTGATCCGCCCGCGCCAGCAAGCCGGCGACCGAGCCGACAGTGGCGAGCGCTTCCACGAATTGCTGCTGCGCGGGCTGCCGATCCCGCGTTATCCGCACCTGAAGATGGGCCTGCCGGCCAAATCGACGATGGCCAGGCTGTGGTCGCTACGCCGACCTGACGTGGTGCACATCGCCACAGAGGGCCCGCTGGGTTGGTCGGCGCTGCAGGCCGCGCACAAGCTGAAACTGCCGGTGACCTCGGACTTTCGCACCAACTTCGATGCCTACAGCCGGCATTACGGCGTGGGCTGGCTGCGCAAACCCATCATGGCTTACCTGCGGAAGTTCCATAACCGCACCCTCGCGACCATGGTGCCCACCCAGGACCTGTGCGCCAAGCTCGTGTCGAGCGGCTTTCGTCATGTGCAGGTGGTCGGACGAGGCGTCGACACCGACCGTTTTTCGCCCGCCCACCGCAGCCAGGCCTTGCGCGAGAGCTGGGGAGCCGGGCCGCAAACCCTGGTCGTCGCCTGCGTCGGTCGGCTCGCGCCGGAGAAGAACCTCGGTTGCCTGCTGCAAGCATTCGCGGCGATCCAGGCCCGCCGCGCGGACAGCCGGCTGCTGCTCGTCGGCGACGGCCCGTCTCGGCGCGAACTGCAGGCGGCCTGCCCGGACGCCTCATTCGCCGGTCTGCGCAACGGCGAGGCCTTGTCCGCGCACTACGCCTCGGCCGACTTGCTGTTGTTCCCCAGCATCACCGAAACCTTCGGCAATGTCACACCCGAGGCCATGGCCAGCGGCTTGCCGGTGCTGGCCTACGACTATGCGGCGGCGGCCCACCTGATCCGCTCGGGCGAGAACGGGATGTTGGCCCCATTCGACCAGACCGAATCGTTCATCGCCAGCGCCGTCGCGATGGCCTGCAACCCAGGCTTGGCGGCGATGGGCCAGCGGGCACGCGAGTCGATGCATGGGCTGGGCTGGGACCGCATCATCGGGCAGGTTGAGGCCTTGCTGCGTCAGGCTCTGGCGCAGCCGCTGGCATCGGCCTCAGCCGTTGCCGCAGCATCAACAACAACACCAGCATGGCCGTGACACAACCCAGCAATCGCATCAGCGGCAGGATCTGAATGTCCAGCGCCAGCAGACCGGCATAGCCTGCCAGCATCAGCAAGATGCTGAGGTTTTCATTGAAGTTCTGCACCGCGATCGAACGCCCGGCGCTCAGCAGTTGCTGACCTCGGTGCTGCAACAGCGCGTTCATCGGCACCACCAGCAACCCGCCAATCGCGCCGATCAATGCGAGCATCGGCAAGGCCGCGGTGCGGCTGGGCAGGCCGGCCGCCAACGCGATACCCAGGCCCAGCACGATCCCCACCGGCAAGACCCGGCGCGCCTGGGCCAGCGCGATGAATCGACCCGCCGCAGCGGCGCCAAACACCACGCCCACCGCGACGGCCGCCTGCAGCGTGGCCGCTTGCGACAGCGACAGCCCGAGCGCATCGACCGCCCAACGCAAAACCGCAAACTGCAGCGTCGCACCCACACCCCAAAACAAGGTCGTCACCGCCAGCGACAGCCCGCCCAGCGGGTCGCGCCACAGCAAGCTGTTTGCGGCCACAAACTCCTTGAGCAACTGCGATGGACGCCGACTGGCCGCCGGGTAGCGTGCGCCGCTGTCCGGCAGGCCAAGGTTGAGCAGACCCGACCCCCCGTACACCATCAGCAGCAAGGCCAGCGCCGGCCACAGCGCGTGCGGCGGTGACAGCCAGGCCATCACCGAGGTCGCAAACCCCTGCGCTGCGTCGCTGACCAACAAGCCGCCCAGCACCGTGCCCAGCAGCACCGCGCCCACCACCGAGACCTCAATCCAGCCATTGGCCGCCACCAGGCGCTGCGCCGGCACCAGTTCGGTGACGAGGCCATATTTCGCCGGCGCATAGGCTGCGGCACCGCAACCCAGCAAGCCGAAACACAGCAATGGGTTCAGCCCGAGCATCAAACCCAGCAGCGCGACCGCTTTCAAGCCATTGGTCCAGGCCATCAGCCTGGCCTTGGGCACCGCGTCGGCCAGCGGCCCGACCCAGGGCGCCAGCAAAACATAGGACAAGGTCGACGAGAACTTGAGCATCGGTGCCAGCCAGCCAGGCAGACCTCGAGCCTGCAGCAACGCGATGGTCACGATCAGCAAGGCGTTGTCGGCCAAAGCCGAGCAGAACTGCGCAGCGATCAAGCGGTAGAAGCCGCGCGGCATCGGCCCGGCGACGTCGGCGGCGGTGGGTACGGTTGCGGTGGGTGAGGACGCGATCGGTGCGGGCGCGATGGACATGGCTCGGGATGCTCGCAGGCTTGTGCAACGGTTTGGTGACGAAGCGTCGCCACCGGCAATTTTTCACGCCGCTGTCACAGCCCCAGGCGACGATCAATCCCCATGCCGAATAACGACATGACTGAAGATCAAGTCCACCGGGACGACGCATTGCAATTTCGCACCGTCTGGATCTCCGACCTGCACCTGGGCACACCGGGCTGCCAAGCCCGTGCGTTGCTAGACTTTCTCAAGCGAGTCGAGTGCGACACGCTGTACCTGGTCGGCGACATCATCGACGGCTGGCAACTGCGCCGAAACTGGTTTTGGCCGCAGACCCACAACGACGTGCTGCAGAAAATCCTGCGCAAAGCCCGCAAAGGGACCCGCGTGGTGTTCGTGCCCGGCAACCACGACGAGTTTGCCCGTCGCTATGTCGAGCATATTTTTGGCGGGGTCGAGGTCGTCGAGGAGGCGGTGCACATCACTGCGGACGGCCGCAAGCTCTGGATCACCCACGGCGATTTGTTCGACGGCGTGATCCAGTGCGCGAAATGGCTGGCCTACCTCGGCGACTCGGCCTACAACGTCGCGCTCAAGCTCAACCAATGGTTCAACAGCGCACGGGCACGGCTCGGCCTGCCGTATTGGAGCCTGTCGAGCTATCTCAAGCTCAAGGTCAAACGCGCGGTGAGCTATGTCAGCGACTTCGAGGTCGCTGTCGCCCGCGAGGCGCGCAAGCGCGGCATGCAGGGCGTTGTCTGCGGCCACATCCACCATGCCGAGATGCGTGAAATTGACGGCGTGCTGTACTGCAACGACGGGGACTGGGTTGAAAGCCTGACCGCGCTGGTCGAACACGCTGACGGCAAGCTGGAAATTGTTGACTGGTCGGCGCAGCGCTCGCTGGTGGCCTCAAGCGCACGCGCGCCGGCCAAAGGCCTACGGCCAGCCGCCATCCCGGAGCTGGGGGTCGCGATGCGGGAAAATAGCGCCATCGATCAGCCGATCAAGCTGGCTTGAAACCTCGAACACGATGTTGAAATTCGGCGTTGGCACCGCGGCCAAGCCTGCCCTGTCACGGATCTGTTCTTTGATCTGGCGGACCGCCGCAGGGGCCGCCATCACCGTGCTGTGCGCGTGTTCGCCACAGTCTTTGCTGTTGCGGGCGGCCGCTGACCAGTTGGCGGGCCAGGGCCAGGCCAGCGAGGAAGACTTGTTGCTAGCGCGCGACGCCAGTGCCTTCTACCTCAAGCTGTCGGAATCGGTGCTTCGCCAGACCCCGGGTCACCTGCCGCTGGCCGAGGCCGTTGCCGGTGGCTTCACCCAGTACGCCTACGCCTTCGTCGCGTTAGAAGCCGATCGCCTTGAATCGACCGACGCCAAAGCGGCTCAGCGCTTGCGCGAGCGTGCGGCGCGCCTGTATGCACGCGCGCACCGACATGCGATGGCCGCCCTGGAGCAACACCGGCCGGGATTCGCGAAGGCGTTGGCCGGCAAGGGCACGGCGCTGCAGTTGCCGGCCGAGCAAGTGGCGGTGGCCTACTGGGCTGCGGCGGCATGGGGCGCCTACATTGCCCTGTCCAAGGACCAGCCTGACGCGGTGGCCGATCTGCCACGGGCCATCGCGCTCGCGCAACTGGCCTGGGCCCGCGACCCCGACCATGGCGAAGGCGCGCTGGCCAGTTTGATGGGCAGTTTCGAGGCGGCACGCCCGGGCGGATCGATGCGGCAGGCCGAGGCCTATTTCGACCGCGCGATCGCCGCCGGCGCCGGCCGCAATGCCGGGCCCTGGGTCGCCAAGGCCGAAACGCTCGCATTGGCGGCAGGCGACCGCGCCAGCTTTGAGGCACAGTTGCAGCAGGCGATAACCATCGCCACCAACCATCCGAGCCTGGCCAACGCACTGATGCGAGAGCGCGCGCAATGGCTGCTGGCCAGCGCCGACGACCGATTCTGAAGGCCTCAAGACCTGCCCATTCCCGTCCCGTTCCCGTCCTATTCCCGTCCCGTTCTCAATCGCATTCGCAATTGCATCGCCATGAACCGCTTGACAAAATTCGCCGCCCTGCTGTGCATCGGGCTGGCGCTGCCGCTGGCTGGACAGGCCGCCGGCAGCGCGCTGAGGATCGCCAGCCTGGCGCCCAAGAACTCGCCCTACCACCAGCAGCTGCTGGAACTGGGGGAGGCCTGGCGCACCGCGCAGGGCGGGGGCGCCAAATTTGTGGTCTTCACCGATGGCAGTCAAGGCGGCGAGGCCGAACTGGCGCGCCGCATGCGCATCGGCCAGTTACAGGGTGCGCTGTTGTCGGTCGTCGGGCTGCGCGAGATCGAGCCCTCGATCAGCGCGCTGCAAAGCCTGCCGCTGCTGTTCAAGAGCTGGGACGAAGTGGACTTTGTGCGCGAGAAGATGCGCCCGGCGATGGAAATGAAGTTTTTCGACAAGGGCTTCGTCGTGCTCGGCTGGGGCGACGCCGGCTGGGTGCGCTTCTTCTCGAAGACGGCCACCTTCCGGCCCGATGACTTCAAGGGCATGAAGTTCTTCGCCTGGGGCTCGGAGCCCGAGCAACAGGCGATCATGAAGAACCTGGGCTATACGCCGGTGCCCCTCGAGACCGCCGACATCCTGCCGGCGATCCAGACCGGCATGATCAATGTGGTGCCCTCGACGCCTTACTTCGCGCTGGCCAGCCAGGTCTACGAGACCGCGCCCCACATGCTCGAGATCAACTGGGCGCCCATCGTGGGCGCGCTGGTGGTCACCCGCAAGGCCTGGGACGAGATGACGCCGGTGGCGCAGACCGCGCTGCGAGCGGCCAGCGAGAAGGCCTGCGCCGCAATGCGCAACCAAGCCCGCAAAGAGGTGGACGAAGCAGTGGCGGCCATGAAGAAGCGCGGTCTGGTGGTCAACCGGCCCAACCCCGAGCAACTGCGCGAGTGGCAAGACCTGGCAGACAAGCTCTACCCCCGCATCCGCGGCACGATGGTGCCGGCCGAGACCTTCGACGAGGTGTTCAGCCACCTCAAGGCCTACCGCGCCGGCAAGGGCTCGTAAGCCATGGCGACGCGCCTGACCGCCAGGCTGCAAGCCCTGGGGCGGCTGGATTCGGGATTGGGCGGGCTGGCACTGGCGCTGATGGTGCTGATCCCACTGCTTGAAGTGGCGCTGCGGCCGCTGCTGGGTCGGGGCGTGGACAACGCCTCGGTGCTGGTGCAACACCTCGGCCTGGTGCTGGCGATGGCCGGCGCGCTGGCGGCCGAGCGCAACGGGCAGCTCTCGACGCTGGGCAGCAGCCTGGGCCGGGTGGGCGGTGCGCGTTTGCAGGCCGCCGTCCAGACCTTCGCCAAGGGCAGCGCCGCGTTGGTCTGCGGCCTGCTGGCACTGGCCAGCTGGCGCTTCGTGGCGAGTGAAATCACCGCTGCGCAGCCGCTCGCTTATGGCGTGCCGGTTTGGTGGGTGCAGGCTGGGATGCCGCTGGGTTTCGCCCTGCTGGGCATCAAGCTGGGAGCGCGCTGCGTCGAACAGCCCTGGGCGCGGCAGGCTTGCGCCATCGCGCTGCCGCTGGCCGGCTGGATGCTGGGGTCCGTCTTCGACGGCCACGCCGTGCCGCTGGGGCTGTTGTTGCCCCTGCTGCTGGCCGCCCTGCTGGCCGGCACACCGGTCTTTGCCGTGCTGGGCGGGCTGGCGCTGGCACTGTTCTGGCAAGACGCGCTGCCGCTGGCGTCGGTGGCGCTGTCGCACTATTCGATCACCGTCAATCCGTCCTTGCCGGCATTGCCCTTGTTCACGCTGGCCGGCCTGATCTTCGCCCGCACCGGCGCCGCGCAACGGCTGAGCCAGCTCTTGCTGGCCTTGTTCGGCGGCGCGGTGCGCGGCACGGTGCTGGCCACCGCGCTGCTGTGCTCGGCCTTCACCGCCTTGACCGGCGGCAGTGGCGTGACCATCCTGGCGCTGGGCGGCCTGCTGCTGCCCATGCTGAATCGGGCCGGTTACCCGGAGCAGCGCGGCATCGGGCTGGTGACCAGCGCCAGCGCGCTGGGCGTGCTGCTGGCGCCGTCGGTGCCGCTGATCATGGTCGCGGTGATCGCCCGCGTGCCGATCCAACACATGTTGCTGGCCGGCTTGCTGCCAGCCGGCGTGATGGTGGCCTGCTTGCTGGTCTTCGGGGGCTTTCTCAAACCCGCCGCCGAGCGGCCCCTGGCGAGCGACGCCGAACCGAGCCCACCGGCAACCCAGCGCACGTTGGCCGGCGTCACGGCAGCGGCCTGGCGGGCCAAGTGGGAAATTCTGGCGCCGCTGCTGGCGGTGGGCGCGCTGGTCAGCGGTCTTGCCACGCCCACCGAAAGTGCGGCGCTGACCGCGGCTTATGCCGTGGCCACCCAGGCGCTGGCTCACCGCGAGCTGGGCTGGCGCCTGCTCGGCCAATGCCTGAGCGACTGCGCCCAGCTGATCGGCGGGGTGATGCTGATCCTGGGCATGGCGCTGGCGCTGACCAACTTTCTGGTCGATGCCGGCATTCCAGACGCCGCCATCGAGGCGGTGCGCTCGGCGGTGCCGAACAAGTTCATCTTCCTGCTCGGGCTGTGCCTGTTCCTGTGCGCGGCGGCGGCTCTGATGGAGATCTTCGCCGCCATCGTCGTGCTGGTGCCCCTGCTGCTGCCGCTGGCGCGCAGCTACGGCATGGACCCGCTGCACTTCGGCATCGTCTTCCTGGCCGCCATGGAACTGGGCTTTCTCTGCCCGCCGGCCGGCATGAACCTGTACTTCGCGTCGGCGATGTTCGGCAAGCCGATCGGCACTGTGGCCCGATCGGTGCTGCCCGCGCTGCTGGCCATCTTCATGGGCACGCTGCTGATCGCCGCGCTGCCACTGTTGGCCACCGGCTTGCCAGCGCTGTTGACGCGGCCTTAGCCAGCAGGACTCAGGCTCAGGCTCGGGCTCAGGCTCAGGCTCAGGCTCAGGCTCAGGCGCGGATAAAGCGCCGACGGTAGGACGCCGGCAGGTCCGCCAGATCCAGCATCATCGGCAGATCGGCGGTGCAGAAATCGGGGTCCCAGGCGGGCGCGCCCAGCAATTTGCCGCCGCATTTCAGATAACCCTTGATCAGCGCAGGGGGTTCGGCGTGGATAGAGCCGCCCAGATCGTCGACCGGCAATGGCAGACGTGGCACCACCCGCAACTCGGGCGCGACCAGGTAAGACTGGCGCAGGCCATGCCAGACGCCAGCAGCATGGTGTCCACCGTCGCGCATCGGCACACTGGCACAGCCCAGCGTGATGTCGAGCCGGCTGCGCAGCATGAACTCAGCCAGTGCCGACCACAGCATCAACACCAGACCACCAGAACGCCAGTCCGCGGCGATGCAGGTGCGGCCCATCTCGACCATGCGTGGCCGCAGCGCGTCCAGCTGCGACAGATCGAACTCGCTATCGATGTACAGGCCGCCGACCCGCCGTGCGGACGCTGGCGTCAGCACCCGGTAAGTGGCAACAACCTGTGCCGGCGCATTGGCCGTTTCGACCGTGCGCACCAGCAGGTGTTCGCAAAAAGGATCGAAGGTGTCGACATCCAGACCGGCGGCAGTGCCCGCAGGCGGCGTCAGACGCGCGCCCATCTCGTCAGCGAAAACCTGGAAGCGCAGTCGCTGGGCCTCTCGAACCTCGTCCTCGTGCACGGCCCAAACAGCCTCCATCCGCGGCACGGCTGCGGGCGTGTGGTCGACACGGGCTTGGGAGAAGGATCCGCCAGCGCCGAAATCCCCGGCCTGACGCAGATTTTGCGAAGGATTCATGCCGCTATCCTCGCGTCCGACCATGACACTTGGATGAAGTCTGCATGTCAAACACGTGACGCCTGGGGCAGAACCTGTCGAAGGCGACCGCGTCGGCGTGGGGTTCTCCCTTTTGAGCCAACGCAAGCCGATGCGAACAGGCTGGCGGATGCAGCGCCGCAGCGTTGGGTTGATCAATCCTGGAACAAAAAATCAGTGTATATTGTATAAACCATTTACCTCATTTTTAAAGGATCGCGCGATGTCTTCATCAACCCTCCCGAGCGAGATGCCCAGCAGCGCGCCTGCAGCGCTCTTGCCAGCCCCGGCGTCGGTCACGGCCCCGGCCACGGCCCCGACCACCGCCGCGATCAAAGCGGCTGCGAAACAGCGCCCACGCAGCAGCGCCAAGCCCGCCACGCCGAAAGTGGCTGCCGCTGCAAAGCAAGCTGGTCCGGCGAAGGCGGGCGCCGCACCGGCGGCCAAGCCTGCGATCAAATCCGTCAAGGCTGCCAGCAAGCCTGATGCCAAAGGTGAGGCCAAAGGTGAGGCCAAAGGTGCGGCCAAAGGTGCGGCTAAAGCGGCCACCAAGCCCGCGGCCAAAACGGCCACCAAACCGGTCGTCAAGCCCAAAACCGCGCCAAAAGCCGGCAAGGCCAGCGCCACGCCGGCAGCCGCGCCAGCGGCCAAGCCACCGCGCACCAAGGAAAAACTGGTGCGCGACAGCTTCACGATGCCGCGAGCCGACTTCGCGTTGATCAACCAACTCAAGGAACGCGCACTCGGCTTTCGGCGCGCGATCAAGAAAAGCGAGCTGCTGCGCGCCGGCCTGCAAGCCCTGGCGGCGCTGGAGGACCGGGCACTCCAAGCCATGCTCGACAAGCTGACGGCCATCAAGGCCGGTCGCCCCAAGAAAAGCGACTGAATTTGCCGCCGCCGCACGGGTCACCAAGCCCCTAGAAGGCGGAGGCCGTGGCGGCACCCAGCCAGGGTCGCTGCCACGCGTGCCAGCCGGGTGGACCCGCAGCCCCCCTGGCGCCAAACCTGACGGCCGCCGTTGGACATCGCCGGGACGCTAAGATGAAATCCGTACTCAATAGGGGATTTCCATGGTTTCCTGTGACACACCAGCGAATTTGGTGCCGGCAGTCGTGACGGAAGTGCTGCCAAAGTTCGGGCTGGCCTACCTAGAAGATGGTCAGGGCCGGACCTGGGCGGTGACCCGAGCCACCAAAGGTGCCGGGCTGGACTCGATGGCGCCTGGCCAGACTTTCGAATTGGCGCTCGAACTGCACACCGCGTTTTCGGTGGTGGGTCGCTACCGACCTCTGCCCTGAGCCCGTCTGTCGCGGGAGGCGACGAACACGCGACCACGGTCGTGGCCGAATCAAGGGCTGCCAGCCGGCGGCCGCCAAGGCGCCAGAGGCCCTGGCAGCGGCGCTGACCCGCCAGCGCTTTGTCCCTTGCGCGGTCGGCTGAAATCAAGTTGACACGAAAGGCAGGCATAAACCGCCCATGCAGATCCGAAACAGGCTTCGTCACCAAATTTTCCAGATGACGGGCGAAATGGCAGGGTGCGGCCGGGCGGTCCGTCTGGTTTGCACCGCAGCCGCTGGCGCGCTGGCCTGTGTCGCCGCGCAGGCGCAGACCGCAGTGACGCCGAACCCGGCACCAGCCGAGGCACCCACCCTCGCGTCGGCAGACGCAGCCGCGCCGGAAAAGGTCGAAATCACCGGTCAGCACGCCCACCACGTGGTGGGCAGCAGCGACGCGGCGTCCCAGGGCGTGGTGCGGGCCGAAATGCTCAAGAGCCGACCGCTGCTGCGTCCCGGGGAATTGTTGGAGACAGTGCCCGGCTTGGTCGTCACCCAGCACTCTGGCGACGGCAAGGCCAACCAGTATTTTCTGCGCGGCTTCAACTTGGACCATGGCACCGACTTCGCCACCAGCGTCAACGGCATGCCAGTGAACATGCCCACCCATGCGCATGGCCAGGGCTACGCCGACCTGAACTTCATCATCCCGGAACTTGTCGATCGCATCGACTACCGAAAAGGCCCGTACTTCGCGAAGAACGGCGACTTTTCTGCGGCCGGATCGGCCGACATCGCCTATCGCAAGACGCTAGACGCGCCCTTCGCGCAAGCGACCTTGGGGAGTCACGGTTATCGGCGCATGGTCGGTGGCGGCAGTACCCCCGTGACAGCGGGTGCCTCGTTGCTCGGTGCCGTCGAGCTGATGCGCAACGACGGACCCTGGACGCTGAAAGAAGGGCTGGAACGGACGAACGGGGTGCTGACGCTGGCCGGCGGCACCGCAGCGTCAGGCTGGTCAGCCTCGCTGATGGGCTATCAGGCGAAATGGCATTCGACCGACCAGGTGCCGCAGCGGCTGATCGACGCCGGCCAGTTCCTCGGCAAGCCTTTCGGTCGCTTCGATGCCGTTGACCCGAGCGATGGCGGCCAGACCTCGCGCAGCAGCCTGTCGGCCACCTGGCACGACACCGACGCCATGGGCAAGACCCAGCTGTCGGGCTACGCGATGCAGTACCGGCTCAAGCTGTTCTCGAATTTCACCTATCGGATGGACCGGCCCGTCACGGGCGACCAGTTCTCGCAGCAGGACTCGCGCCAGGTGTTCGGACTGTCGGCGTCGCGTAGCTTCAATCACCACTGGGGCGAGCTTTTTGCGCGCAGCGAGGTCGGCGTTCAGGCGCGCCATGACCGCCTGCAAGTCGGCTTGTTCGAATCACAAGATCGCAGCATCAGCGTCACGACGCGTATCGACAAGGTGCGCCAGACCCAGCTGGGCGCCTACGCCCAGACCACGGTCGAATTCCATCCCCAACTGCGTGGCATCTTTGGCCTGCGCGCTGACCGATTGGACGCCCAGGTCGACAGTCGACTGCAATCCTTGAACACGGATTCAGCGAGCCAGTCCCTGCTGTCGCCCAAGCTGTCACTGGTGTTCGGGCCTTGGCGCAAGACCGAGTTCTTTGTCAACACGGGCAGCGGCTTTCACAGCAACGACGCCCGCGGCATGACGACCACAGCCGACCCAAAGTCCGGCGAACCGCTCGGACGCGTGCCAGCGCTGGTGCGCGCTCGCGGCGCCGAGTTGGGCCTTCGAACCGAGGCGGTCGCTGGTTTGCAAAGCTCGCTGGCGCTGTGGAGGCTGGACTTCGCGTCCGAGCTGACTTACTCGGGCGACCAAGGCACGACATCGCCGAAAGGCGCCAGCCAGCGTTATGGCGTCGAGTGGAACAACCATTGGGTGCTGCAACCCTGGCTGCAGTTCGATCTGGATCTGGCCTGGACCCATGCACGCTTCAAGCACAACGAGTCCGACGACATCACCGTGGGGCGCTATGTCCCCAACTCGGTAGACCGGGTGTTCACCGGCACCGCGATGCTGAAGGACCTGGGGCCGTGGAGCGTCAGCCTGACCGAACGCTACATCGGCCCTGGGGCGCTGACCTCAGACAACAGCGTGCGCGCCAAGCCGTCCCTGGTGAGCAACCTGCGTCTGAGCCGCAAGCTGTCGCCGCACAGCGAGCTGACCTTGGACTTGCTGAACCTGTTCGATCGCCGCTACAACGACATCGAGTACTACTACGCCACGCAACTCAGCGGCGAGGCCGCGCCGGTCCCCGACAAAGTCGTTCATCCGGGCGAGCCCCGCACCGTTCGGCTGACGCTGCGGATGAACTTCTGATCTGCTGAAGGCCGCCCGGCGCGGGCCAGTCCACCGACGCAGCGCGCTTCAGTGCGCGCCAATCGAGATCTGCACGTCGACCGCGCCGGCCTTCTCGAACACCACCCGCAGGTCGTAGTTGCGGCCCCACTGCAAGGGGGTGACCAGGCCCCGCAGCAACAAATGCGGGTGGCCGGGTTCGAACAGCAGCCGCTCGGCGGGCGCGATCTCGATGGCCGTGAGCGCCGGCGCTTTGGGATCGGCACCGCCACGCAGTTCGACCCGCTCAGCCAGGCGGGTGGTGGCCGACAGGAGACGGTCGTCGCGACGGACGTTGTCGAGCTTGAAGTACACCGGCGCATCGGTCGCACCGGGCGCGGTCGCTTCGGCCCAGGGGTGGATGAACGTGAAGCCGTCGACGTAGTACTCATGGGCCTGGGCAGGGCCCGCCAAGGCGGCCAAGGCGGCCAAGGCCAGGATCAAGCTTCGCAGGGGTCGGGTCATGGGGTCGGTCCTCGGTTCAGGCGGAAAAACTCAGGCCATAGCCCCAGGCGTCGAGCCGGCGCGGGATGGCATTGAAGGCAATGCTCACGCGCAAGCCGCCTCGGTTGGTCGGCACCTCGTGCAGCATCGAACTCGGGAACAGCACCGCGTCACCGATGGCCGGCGGCGGCGCGATCCACTGGTCGGCATTGAAAGCACCGGTGACCGTGCCGGCATGGCTGTTGCTGAAGACGAAATCGCGCCCGCCCAGGCTGCGGATGAAGCGGGTCTGCGCCGACGCATCGACCTCGCTGAGGTAGACCACGCCCGAGACAAAACAGTTGGCGTGGTTGTGCACCGCCTGGTGGGCGCCGGTTTGCAGCACGTTGGCCCACATCTCTTTGATGGCCCAGGGCAGCGATTCGCCGAACATCAGGCGCCCCATCTCGACCACCTCGGGCAGCAGGCGCCGGGCCAGCGCGGCCAGCGCCGGGTCTTGGGCCGGGTCGATGATCTGGCTGTGCGCCAGCGCGCTGTCACGCTGGTTGGTCAGGGCGGCCTCGCGGATGAAACGCTCGCGCAGGCTCTGGGCTTGCGCCGCGTCGACCAGCTGAGGGCAGTGCATCAACGGCGTCGGAAAGAGTTCGAAGACCTGGGCCATGGGTGTCTTTCAGGCCCTTCGTCAGAGGGCGATCGCCACCACACGGGTGATCGACCAGAAGGCTGCGACCGTGCCGATCACGTACAACGCCACGGCCCGCCACGGCCAGCGCGAGGCCTGGCGGGCCAACACTGCGCTCAAGCCCCAGACGGCGGCCACCACGCCCAACTGGCCGACTTCGACGCCGAGGTTGAAGGTCAGCAGCGCGATCGAGACATGCTGCTCAGGCAGGCCGATCTCCTTGAGCGCACCGGCAAATCCCAAGCCATGCACCAGTCCGAACAAGAACGCCACCAGCGCTGGCCAGCGCCGGCTCAAGGTGTCACGGTCGTGCAGCGCTTCGGCGGCCACCAGCACGATGGACAAGGCAATGCAGGCCTCCACCGGTGGCGAGCGCAAGACCAGCCAGCCGAGCGCGCTGGACGCCAGCGTCAGGCTGTGGGCCAGCGTGAAGGCGCTGATCGTGCCGATCAACCCGCGCCTGAAACCCACCAGCAGCAGCAAGCTGATCACGAACAACAAATGGTCGACGCCGGTCAGGATGTGCTCGACGCCGAGCAAGCCATAGGCGCGCGCCACCTCGCCGGCGCCACGGCTGTCGTTTGCGGCGCCGAACAACTGCACCCGGGGCTGGCCGCTGGACAGCGTGTAGACGCTGTTCGCACCGCCGCGCCAGTGGATGCGCACGATGACTGCCGAATAAGCCTGGCCCACGCCTCGCACGGACAAGTTGCCAACCAGGCCCTGGCTGCAGCGCAAGAACTGCGCATCGCCGACGCAACCCTCGGGCCAAACCGGTGTCAGGTCCTCGGCCACCGGCTTGCTCTTGCCCGGCACGCCCCAGGCCCAGACGAATTCCCCTGGCGCTGTTTCGCGCAGCGTCAGGTCGGCCATGCTCATCTCATGCGCTGCAGCGTCCAGCGACAGCCCCATCAGCCCTGCCAGCAGCAGCCCGCACAGGCGGCGCAGCGTGCGCCCGAACCACCCGCTCACTTGGCGACCTCGGCGTCGCGAATCCGGTATTTCTTGCCCATCTCGCGCACCGCGCGGGTCGTCATGTCGGCCATCGTGCCGTCTTTCCAGTCACGGTAGACGGCTTCCTCGATCGCTTCGAACTGGGCCGGCACGCCGGGCACCACCTGCTCCAGCCGCACCACCCGCAGACCATCGGCGCTGGCAAGCGCCTGCCATTGGCCAGGCACGGCCTTTTCCAACGCGGCGGCGAAGGCCTCGCCATAGCCCTGCACCAGGTTGCTGCGCGGTCGGTCCTTGAAGACCCGAAGACTGCTTTCGACATCGCTCTTGCCGCGGCCGTTGAGCGCTTCGACAAAGGGCTTCAAGGCCTCGGGCGTGCGGTCGATGCTGACGACCGCCTCCAGGAAGTCGACCCGAGGCGGCGCGTCATAGCGCGCGTGGCGGGCTTCGAACCACTGGCGCAGTCCTTCCCGGTCGATCTTGGGCAGGCTGAGTCCGGACTGGGTCAGGCTCAGCGCCTTGAAGATCACCCGCTCGCGGATGCCGCTGTCGCCGCGGTCCAGGCCCAGCGCCAGGCCTTCGCGGTACAAGACCTCGTTGTCGACCCAGCGGTCGAGCAGGATCTTCAGATCAGCTGGGCTCGGGTCGCGCTTCATGCCGGTTTTGAAAATCTCGGTCGATTCCTTCTTGACGTCAGCGCTGATGACGATGGTCTGCGGGTCACCGCGTTGCGCGGTGATGACCTGGTCGGCGCCAAACACCGCCGCGCCCAGCAGCAGGAAATGCAGCAAGGGCTCGCGCGCCAATCGGCGCCAGGTCGGGTCGGTGCTTGCCAGCGGTGAATGCGTCGTGTTTTCGGAAGACATGTCGATCTGGGGGGCGTCGGAGGGGCTCATGATGCTCGAAGGGTGGCGTGGCGAATCAAGGTCGCGGGGAGGTTTGAGGCATGGGCTGCTGGGCGCTGGACTGGCGGGCCTGCAACTCGCTGATCAGCGCGCGAGACCCTGGCAAGTCGCGTTGCGCCAGACCAGTGGCCAGCGCCGTCAACGCATCGCGGGCCGGTCTGAAGTCGGCGCTCAGATCGAGCAGCGCCAGCAAGGGCTCTTTCAGCTGCTGCAGCGTCAGGTCCAAGTCGCTGTCGACTTGGACCTGCATGCCGAGCTCAATATAGCGCCGGCGTGCTGACCAGTAGTCCTTCAGCCGCTGCGCGTTGGGCGAAGCGGGGTCGGTGAGCAGATCGGCCGCTTGCGGCTGCAACCCGCGCACCAAGGTCAGCAGGCGCTGACGCGGCGTGGTCTGCGGCGCGTAGGTGTCCCAGGGGGCGGCGTGCACCACCTGGGGCCGGTCGTCGGTGTTGATCACCGCACCCTGGGCAAACTGGCGCAGCGCCGCCGGCCCGGCCAGCAGGCTGCCGAGCAGGCTGAAATCATCGTCCAGCCGCGCCCGCAACCGCGCTTGCTGCCATGCGTCGCTAGCGTCCCCGGTGAGCGGCAGCCAAGGCGCCTGCGCATCGAAACGCGGCGCAGCCGGTCGAGCCACCAGGCCCAGCACGGGGGTGTCGAGGCTGTTGCCCGCCAGCACCGCCACGCCCTGCGGGTAGACCTGCAGGAAAGCTGCGACGATGCTGCGCAGCGTGCCCAGCTCCATCTGGTGCAAGGCCAGCCATTGGCAGAACAGGCCGCCCGAGGCGAGCCGTGCGCGCACCGCTGCAAACTGCTCGACGGTGTAGAGCGTGCCCGCGCCGTTGCGCGCAGGATGGAACAAGTCGGCGACGATGAGGTCGTAGCGCTCGTCTCCGGCCTGCACAAAGCGCCGGGCATCGGCGGCCAGCCAGCGCACCGGCGTGGCGGGTTTTGGCGCACCCGGGGCGCGGGCAAAGAAATCAGCGGCAGCGATCACCTCGGGCAGCAGTTCGACGGCGTCGACCCGCACCCGGCCATCGCTGGCCGCTGCGGCGGCGGTGAAACCGGTGCCCAGGCCCAGGAACAAAGCCCGCCGGCTCATCACCGGCACCGGGTCGACGCCGCTGCCAGCGCCGCTGGCGTGCAGCAGCAAGGGGAGTTGGGCCAGCCGCCATTCGAGCCAGCCACTGGCGCTGCTGCCCTCTTGGGCGCGGTTGTTGATGCGCAGACGCGACACGCCCTGGGCGTCCTGCACCACACTGACCGCCGCCATCACGCCGTCTCGGTAGCTGACCAGCTTGGCGCCCGGCGATTGCTCGATAAAGCGCAGCGGCGGCGCCCACAGCGCCAATGCCCCAGCGGCCAGCGCCGGCACCCAGGCGCTGGCATGGCGCCAGCGTCGCAGCGGCTGCAGCAGCGCATAGCCCAGCACCAGTAGCGCCAGCGCCACGCTGGCGCCCACCGCCGGCAGCACCAGCACGCCGAACAGCATCGGTGCCATCGCCGCCCCTGCAGTGTTGACCGCGATGGCGCGGCCCAGCGCCCAGCCGCGCGCCTGGGCCCGCAGGCACAAGTGCGTGAACAGCCCGCCCATCACCAGCGTCGGGCCGGCCATCGCCAGCGTGGCGGCCAGTGCTTCACCGGCCAGTGAGGTCCAGGGCGCCACGCCCCAGCGCTGCGCTGGCCAGGCGCACAGCGCTTGCGCCCACCAAAGGCTGGCACCGCCCGCGCCTACTGCCAAGGCCAGCGCGACCAGCCAACGCGACAGGCTGATGACATCGGTGGCATCGGTCGCGTCGTTGGGGCCTTCAGACTGCGCTGCAAACAGACGCCGCCAGCGCGGGTACAGGGCCGCGCCGGACGCGGTGCCCAGCAGGTACACCGCCAGCAACACCGCTTGGCTGTAAACCGTGTTCTCGGTGACCTGGCTGAGCACCCGCACCGCCAGCACCTCATAACCGATGCCCAGCAAGCCGCTGCCGAACAGCAGGCTGGCCATGCCGAGCCGCGGCAACGCCGGCGTTGTCGCCCGCAGCGGTTCGTGGCGCGGGCCGACGGGCAAAGCGTCACGCCACAGCCCCCAGGCCAGCAGCGCGCACACCGCGTTGACCGCCGAGCAGCCCAGGCCCGTGCGCAGCACGCCGCCCTCCGGCAGCGCCCAGAACACCGCCAGCAGCACGCCCGCCACCGCGCCCAGGGTATTGGCCGCATAGAGACCACCCAGGCCGACGACTGCGCCAGAAGAACCTGCTGCGGGCTCGTCTCGGCCCATGCCGTCCATCGGGGCGCGCAGCGCCCGTTCCAGCGCCGGCAGGGTCGCCCCCATCGCCGCGGTGGCCGGCAGCAACAGCAAGCCGGGCAGCAAGAAGGCCACGCCCCAATGCCAGATCGCCGACGGCTCGGGGCCGATCAGCACGGCGCTGTGCGCCATCAGGCTCGGACCCGCCCAGCACAAGCCCAGACCCCACAGCGCCATCAGCGCTTCGCAGCCGATGTACCAGCGCTGCGGCTGGGCGCTGCGCTCGATGGCCTGGCCCAAGGTCAGTGCGCCGAGCGCTAAGCCGGCAAAAAATGCGGCCATGGTCGCCAGCACCGCCAGCGCCTCATGGCCCAACACCGCACTGAACTGGGCCGTCCACACCCATTGCCAGCCCAGCGCCGCAGCGCCGGACAGGCCCATCAACAAAAGCGCCGCAGCCCTGCGGCCAGCGGCGAGGCGCGGGCTCGGCGTGCGCCGATCAGAATCAAGTGTCACAGACACCTTGTGCAAGATCCATGAAAAAGCCCGACCGGGCGTGAACCCGGTCGGGAAAAGTTGCCCCGACCGGGGTCAGCCGGTTGGGCAAGCCATGCAAGGGGTGGGTTTACCGGACGCCGGCAACCTTGACGGAATTGACGACCTCGACAAACACCGGGTTGCTGTAGAACCACAGGTCGGCCCAGGCCGCGACGTCGTAACTGGAGGTCTTGGCACCGACCGCCAGACCAGCCTTGTTACCCGCCACCGCCAGCGTCAGATGCGCTGGGCAGGCTGCGTCGCTGCAAGCGATGTTGCCGGCGGCATCGAAGTCCTTCAGCGGATTGCCGTTGGCATCGGTCTCGTAAGGCAAGTTGGCCGGCAGGTTGGTGCCGCGCAGGCGGAAGTACTGCGAGGCCTTGACGCCGGAGACCCGGTAGCTCATCGTCAGCGTGCCGTCGGCGGCTGCGGTCCAGCCGGACTTGTCAAACACCTTGACCACCTTGGTCGAAGGGTTCACAGCCGCTGGCGTGCCCTTGTTGGCGGTCCAGGCGCCGGCGTAGGCGGCCAGGTTGTTCGGGTCGACGTAGCCGGTGACGTTGCCGTTGATCAGGTCCACGTGGTCCAGCACCGGAGCGTTCAGCGGCTGGGTGACGCCGATCTGCTTCAGCGAAGGGTTGGCAAAGCTGTAGGGCGACAGGTTGGTGCCGACCGGGTCACGCAGCGCGATGGTCACGATCACGTCGGAGCCGGGGCGGACCACCAGCTTCTCGCCCATCGTGGCGCAGCCGTCGATGCGCACCTCATTGTTCTTGCTGACCGCCGCGGTGGCAGCCTTCTCCAACAAGGCCTTGTTGGCTGCACGCGGCAGCGCCGGGTTTGCGGCGCAGACGGTGAACGACAGCCGGTCGATCAACTGGCCGTTGGCCACGAAGCTGTTGCCGCTGCGCAGGCCGTCGATGATGCCTTCAGCCGTCAAGCTGGCAGCGCCGGAGCGCACCATCACATGGTCACGGGTGTACTCGCCGGGGAAGAAATCCGACGTGGTTTCACGCTGGTCCGGGCCGAAGCTGCCGCGGCTGTGGTAGTCGGAGCTGGCGAAGAACCACCAGTTGCGACCCTCGCCCAGCAAGGCGTCCCACACACCACCGACTTCAGCGGCGTAGACACCGGTGCCGCCGAAGGTGCCACCGCCCACCGCGCTGGTGGAGTAGCTGCCGCGGTTGATTTCGGCGCCGTGACCAGGCATCGACTCAAAACCGAAGGCGATGCGCGGGCCGGCATTGTTGAAGTTGCGCAGGTGCTCGATGTTGAAGCCGTTGCTGCCCGTTGGGTTGTAAACGCCCGCGCGCTCCAGGTGGGCCGGCACGAAGATGCTGCCATTCGGCGCCTTCTCGCTCATCCAGCGGATGCCTTCGAGGATCTTGAGGTGGCCGAGGTTGGGGGTGCTGGCGCTGTTGTTGCCGGTGATTTTCTTGGCGGTAGCGTCCAGATTGGCGTTGTTGTTGCCGCTGCCCTGTACCGTGCAGTCCCACAGATTGGTCACACCGCGGCTGGTGTCGCTGTCGCTGCGGTCGAAGCAATATTCGTATTGCGCTTGCAGGTTGGCGTTGCCGGCGCCGGTCTTGGGCCAGGGCAACTGGCCATTCAACACGGTGGTCGAAATATGCTCGTGGCCAGGCGCGTTCTGCTCCAAACCGACCCACATCGGCTTGCTGCGGGCGCGGCTTTCGGCCTCCATGACCGCGTACTGGAACGACTGGATTTCCTGCCAACGCCACATCACCTTGGGCGTGGCGGTGCCATCGCCGAGGATGTCGGCGCGGCCGTTGGGCAAGGTGCTTTCCCAGGACTGGTTCGGACCCTTGGCCGTGCTGGCCGGCTGGCCGCCGCTTGGGTAGGTGGCGGGCGGGTACGGGCCGGTGGCACTGCTGGTCAGGCCCAGCGCCGGGGCGACCGGCGTGAACGGATCTTCGGAGAGTGTGCAGTTGCGGGCGCTGCCGCCGCCGTGGTCGGCCAGCACGAACCAGTCGAGGTTGCCGGCGCCGGCCGATGAACCGACCGACTTGTCGACCAGCTTCTTGATCGACAGCGTGCCGTCCGAGCAAGTGGTGTGGTTGTGGAAGTCACCGGTGGTGTAGGTGCCGGCCGCTTTGGTTTTGGCCTTGTCGGCAGCCAGCGCCAATTCAGGCGCAGCGGCGGACAGGAGGGCGGCCAGGCTGGCCACAGCCAGGGCGGTTTGACGCAGTCGCAGAGTGTTGTTCATGACGATTTCCTTGTGTATGCCGATCAGCTGGCGGTGCCGTCGCCGAGCAGACGGAACTTGCCGTCGCTGTACTTCACCCGGGTGGTGAAGGTGATCGCGGTGGTGTTGTCCGCGCTGGTGTCAACGTCGTTGTTGCTCAGCGTGCCGGTGAGCGTGCAGACATTGCTGCTGTCGCAAGCGCTGATGCTGGCGGTCGACAACGCAGCCATCGGGAATGAGGGCAAATCGGGCGATGCCGCCATCGCCATGGCTTCTTGCGCGAAGCTGGCGCTGAGCAGCGGCTTGGTGTTGCCGGCGTCGAGAAAGCCCACATCGAACAGATCGAGGAAGCTGGCGCTGGTCAAGCCGACGTAGGTATTGATGACCGTCAGCCCCTTGGTGTAGTCGGCGATGAAGGTGTTTTGCTTGTCGACGTTGCTAGCCACATCGGTGGACGGTGGCGCATCGGAGCCGCCGCCACAGGCGCTCAGCAGGGCGGCCAGGCCGCAGGCCGCGACCACGCGGCGAATGGATCGTTCGTTCATTTTTTGAGCCCTCAAGGCAGGATGGATGGAGGCCGTGGCGAGCGCCGCTTTTGGCCAGATCACAAAGCTTTTCTTGTGAACGAGCGAGACGGTATCCATCGCTGATGACAGCCATGTGGCAAGACGGTGACAGCCCTCCACCAGCGCGGCGACAGCGACGACTTACCGGCAGTTGACGCTGCGCGCGACGGGGGTGCAAGCCCGGGCCATCCCATGGCAGCAATGGTCCGTCAGGTAACCCAGCAGCGTGTTCATCTGCCCGATGGCCGGCCGGTAGATCAGGTGGCGACCCTCGCGCTCCTGGGTCACCAGGCCCGCATGCGTCAACTCCTTCAGGTGAAACGACAAGGTCGAGGCCTGAACATCCAAAGTGACCGACAGCGCGCCGGGCGTCATGCCATCCGGACCGGCGCCGACCAGTGCACGAAAAATACGCAAGCGCATGCCCTGGGCCAACGCGCCCAGCGCAGCCACCGCGGTCTTCTCGTCCATGGGGTCGCCCATGGGGTCGTCCTTGTTCATGTCCATGTTGTCGCCCTTTCAGGCGGTTGAGCCGACATCACCGTGCGATCACCGCCAAGAACGTCAGGGCTCGGTGGCGCCGCTTGCCGAGAAAAGGGGGCCTTCATGGCCCAACGGCAGCTTGCGCTGGCACAGCGGGCGGCGCTTGAAGGGCGCGCCGGTCCGGCAATGCCAAAGTGATCAGCCAGCAAGCCACCAGCATCACGGCCGAGCCCATGAGTGAAAACAGCAAGCCACCCCACTGGTACAGCAGCCCAGACAACAAGGTGCCGATGAAGCGGCCGAGGGCGTTGGCGGCGTAGTAGAAGCCCACGTCCTCAGCCGCCTTCTCGGACCCGGCATAGGCCAGGATCAAGTAGGAGTGGACCGAAGAGTTGACCGCAAAGGCGAAGCCAAACAAGCCCAAACCACCTACCACCACCCAGGTCAGCTGCGGCACCTTCAGCGCCACGAGCAGCGCGAGCACGATCGGCACCAGCGCCAGCAGCGCCGACCACCACCGAGCAGCGGGCACTTCGGCGCTCAGTCCATCGTCGCTACGCTTCACCAGTGTGGGCGCCAGCGCCTGCACCAGGCCGTAGCCGATGGTCCAGGCCGCTAGAAAGCCACCGACCATCGTGAAGGTCCAGCCAGACGCATACAAGAAAACCGGCACGCCGACGACGAACCAGACATCGCGCGCGCCGAACAAAGCCACACGGGCAGCGGCCAGCAGGTTGATGGCGCGGTGCTTCGCAAACAACTCCTTGGCGGATTTCGACGCCTTGGCCTTGCCCATCAGCGGCGGGACGAAGGCGACCACGCCGACCAGCACCAAACCCAGCAGTCCCGCCATCGTCCACAGCGACACCTGAAACCCCAGCCGGTCCAGCAGCAACCCGCCGAGGAAGAAGCCCACGCCCTTCATTGCGTTCTTGCTGCCGGTGAACCAGGCCACCCACTTGAAGAGCTGCCCGGAAGCCGTGCCGGCGGTCAGCTTGATGGCCGACTTGCTGGCGGTCTTGGTCAGGTCCTTGGCAACACCGCAAACCCCTTGCGACAGCACCACCCAAGCCACCGACATCGTCACCGTCCAGCTTGGCGACAACTGCGACAACAGCAAGAAGCCAGCGATCTGCGTGCACAGGCCCACCGTCAACATACGGGCGATGCCGTAGCGCGTGGCCAGCCAGCCGCCGATCAAGTTGGCCAGCACGCCCATGGCCTCGTAGAGCAGGAACAGAAAGGCCAGCGTGAAAGGCGAATAGCCCAGGCGATAGAAGTGCAACAGCACCAGCATGCGCAAGGCGCCGTCGGTGAGCGTGAAACCCCAGTACGCTGCGGTGACGATGGCGTAGTTGCGCCCGCCCTTGGACGGCGTCGTCATCGGGGCGGGCGGTGAAGGCTTGGCAGGGGCCGCCACGGTCAGAGGCCTTGCGTTTGCAGGTGGCAGGCCAGGTCCACCATCCGGCAGGCGTAGGCCATCTCGTTGTCGTACCAGGCATAGACCTTGAGCATCGTGCCGGCGGTGACCAAGGTGGACGGTGCGTCGATGATCGCGCTGCGCGTGTCGCGGGCGTAGTCGGCGCTGACGAGCGGCCGCTCTTCGTAACCCAGGATGCCGGCCAGCGGGCCGTTGGCAGCTTTGGCGAAGAGGCTGTTCACTTCCTCGGCCGTGGTCTCCCGCTTCAGCTCGAACACGCAATCCGTCAGCGAGGCATTGAGCACCGGCGCGCGCACCGCGTGACCATTGAGCTTGCCTTTGAGCTCGGGGTAAATCAGCGCGATGGCCGTGGCGCTGCCGGTGGTCGTCGGTGCCAGGCTCAGCATCGCGCTGCGGGCACGACGCAAATCCTTGTGCGGCGCATCGACCATCAGGTTGGTGTTGGTCGGATCGTGGATCGTGGTGATTTGGCCGTGGCGGATGCCGATCGCCTCGTGCACCACCTTGACCACCGGTGCCAGGCAGTTGGTGGTGCAGGACGCCGCGGTCACGATGCGGTTCCGCGCCGGGTCGTAAAGGGCATGGTTGATGCCGACCACGATGTTCAGCACGTTGCCCACCTTCACTGGCGCGGCGACGATCACCCGCTTGGCGCCCCGGTCAAGATGGCCCTGTAGCGTCTCGGGCGTCAGGAACTTGCCGGTGCACTCCAGGACCAGGTCCACGCCGAGATCGCCCCAGGGAATCTCCGCGGCGCTGGGGTGCGATGAAAACGCCAGCGGCCGACCGGCGATGCGGATCGTGTGCTCGCCTTCGGCGTTGAGGTCGGTTCGCCACCGGCCCTGAACGCTGTCAAAGCTCAGCAGGTGAGCCGTGGCTTCAGCACCTCCTTTGAGCTCGTTCAAGTGCACGACCTCCAGACGGTTGCCAGCGCGTGGATCGTCTGACGGCCGCTCTGCGGCGCCCATCGCGGCACGCAGTGCCAGACGGCCGATGCGGCCCATGCCGTTGATGCCGACTCTCATGATGACCTCGAGGGTGATGGGCAGAAGGGCCCAGTGTGCTGCGATATTTCTATTATTTTTGAACTCTAAGATGATCTCGTGACCAAGCCATGACAAACCGGCAGCTGCGAGAAGACCGGTCTCTGATACCTCGCCAAACCGGCCGCCATCGGCAAACCTGGGACCCGCCCTGGAGGCACCCGGGTCGAGCGAACCCAAGGCACTCGGGTCACAATCTCGCGCATGGACATACCCAAGCTCGCTGTCGCCTACGGCTCGGATCCCAACGGCCTGATCTGCGGCTACCTGTTCAAGGCCGGAGAACGTGGGCAGCCGATTTCATTGGAAGAAGCCCTGCGCTGGCTGGCGATGGAGACGCCAGCCGGCAGCCGCGATTTCGTCTGGCTGCACTTCAACTTGGCCGACGCCGCCGCCGAGCGATGGATGCGGACCCGGCTGCAGTTGGTGCCCGAATTCTTCGAGGCCTTGAAAGAGGGCTCGCGATCCACCCGCATCGAGGACGCTGCCGACCAGCTGATCTCGGTGATCAACGATGTGGCCTACGAGTTCTCGTTCGACCCGTCTGAGTTCGCATCACTGTGGCTGACGGTCAACCAGCGCCTGGCCATCAGCGCGCGGACCCACCCGCTGCGATCGATAGACCGGCTGCGCCTGGCGGTCAAGGAGGGCTGCCGCTTCGACTCGTCGATGGCGCTGCTCAACCACCTGCTGCACGACCAGGGCGATGTGCTGGTGCGCATCGTGCGCGACGCCACGCTGCAAGTCGACGCGCTGGAGGACAACCTGCAACACGGCAAGCTCAGGCCCAAGCGCGCCGAGCTGGGCAAGCTGCGCCGGGTGCTGGTACGGCTACAAAGACTGCTCGCACCCGAGCCCGGCGCGCTGTTCCGGCTGATGCGCCAGCCGCCGCCCTGGATCGCGGCCCACGACCTTGACGAGCTGCGCCAATCGACCGAAGAGTTCTCGCTGGTGCTGCGTGATCTGGCCGCGTTGCAAGAGCGCACCAAGCTGCTGCAAGAAGAGATCGTGGCCCAGGTCGGCGAGCAGACCAACCGCAGTGTTTTCATGCTGACCGTGGTCACCGTGCTGGCCTTGCCGATCAACATCATCGCCGGGCTGCTGGGCATGAACGTCGGCGGTATCCCACTGGCCGACAACCCGCACGGCTTCCTGATCATCGCGCTGATCGTGCTGAGCTTCACCGTGATTGCGGGCTGGATCGCGCTGCGCGAGCGCGATTGAGCCCTTGCCCTCCCACCCCAACACAGGACCCCCCAAGATGGACATCGACCCCAAGGAATTGCTGAGCCAGGCCGAGACAGCGCGCACCGAACGCCAAGCGCGCAGCGCGAGGCTGAACGCGGCGGCCGCCGTGACGATTGCCCTGCTCGCCACCTTCATGGGCATCTGCAAGGTCAAGGACGACAACATCGTCCAGGCGATGCAACAGGCACAGGCCGACAAGCTCGACCACTGGAACTTTTACCAAGCCCGCAACATCCGCCAGGAAATCGCCGAAGCCACCGCGATCCAGCTCGAGCTGTCGCGCCCGGCAGCCACCGCAGCGACCGCACCCGCCCACGATGCGGCGATCGCCAAATACCGCAAGCTGGCGGAAGACCAGGCGCGCAAGAAGGCCGAGCTCAAGCTGCAGGCCGAGCAAGACCAGGTCACTTACGACAAGCTGAACTACCGCGACGACCAGTTCGACCTGGCTGACGCCCTGAACGCGATCGCGATCGCGCTGCTGGCGGTCACCGCGCTGACCGGCCTTTGGCTGCTCTATTGGATCTCGCTGGTGCCGACGGTGACCGGCTTGCTGATGGGCACCGCGGGGCTGATCGGTTGGGACATTCACCCCACGGCGCTGGTCCGGTTGCTGTCCTGAGCCCGCCATGCGCAAACTGCTTTCAACCCTCGCGCGGGTCGCCGCACCCTTGACCGGCCAAGCCATCGAAGAACCCACCCACGAGGTGCTGCGCCGCATCGACAAAGTCGAACTGCGCCAGTACGCGCCCTATGTGGTCGCCGAGGTGCTGGTGACGGGTCCGGCAGACAAGGCCGGCAACCAGGCCTTCCCGATACTGGCCGGCTACATCTTCGGCAAGAACAAGGGCGACCGGAAATTGGCGATGACCGCACCGGTGACCCAGACCCCCGTGCCGGTCAAGCTGGAGATGACCGCGCCGGTGACGCAAACCGCCGCCACCGGCGGCTATCTGGTGCAGTTCGTGCTGCCCAAGGGCGTGACGCTGGAATCTGCGCCCGAGCCGATCGACCCGCGGGTCAAGCTGCGCGAGGTGCCCGCCAGCCGGGTGGCCGCGATCACCTTCTCAGGCCTCTGGTCTGAGGCCAACGAGGCCGAGCACCTGGGCAAGCTCAAGACCGCGTTGCAGTCTGCCGGTCTGGCCTGGACCGGCGAGCCTGTGCTGTCGCGCTACGACCCGCCTTGGACCCCCTGGTTCCTGCGGCGCAACGAGATCTGGCTCAACCTGCCCTGAGTCACCCACCCGCTCGGATCGATCCGTCCGGGCCGGCATTGCGCCGAGGCAAGCCCTGAGGCGGGAGGGCGCCGGATGATGCGCGCTCGATGCGCACATCCCCCAGCGGCCCCAAACCGCCGTGAAGCCGACGGCCAAGCACCGGTTCACCCAACGCCTGACCCAGGCTTTCAGCGCATGCCTGCGCCGCCGGCGAAGGCTCAGGCATTTCGCCAGGCCACCGCTGCTTGAGATCCTGGGCGGACGCGGCAGCGCCCAGCCCGCCCCCGAGCAGATGTCGCGCGATCTGCTGCGACTGGCCCAGGACGAGCCGGCGGCGGCCATCGCCCGGCTCCAGTCGCACCCGGAGGGCTTGAGCGCGCGCGAGGCTCGCGCGAGGCTGGCGCGTCACGGCCCCAACGAGGTCGCGCACGAGGCGCCGCTGCCGGCCTGGCTGCACCTGTGGCACTGCTACAAGAACCCGTTCAACCTGCTGCTGAGCGCGCTGGCACTGCTGTCCTGGTTCGGTGCCGATGCCAAAGCGACCGTCGTGATCGGCATCATGGTGGGGCTGAGCACCGCGATCCGCTTTGTCCAGGAAGGCCGCTCGCACCGCGCCGCCGAAGGGCTGAAGGCGATGGTCGGCAACCAGGCGACCGTGATCCGGCGCGGCGGCGCGGGCGTGGCAGGACCAGCCTCCGTGCAGCGCGAGATTGCGCTGCGCGAGGTGGTACCCGGTGATCTGGTCGCACTCTCAGCCGGTGACATGGTGCCGGCCGACTGCCGGTTGCTCAGCGCGCGCGACCTGTTCATCGCCCAGTCCGCGCTGACCGGCGAGTCCCTGCCAGTCGAGAAATTCGTGCGCCACATCGGCGACAGCCTTGCGCCGCTGGCCCAGCGCAACCTGGTCTTCATGGGCACCAACGTGGTCTCGGGCGCCGCCACCGCGCTGGTCTGTGCGACCGGCAGCGCCAGCTACTTCGGCCACCTCGCGGCCAGGATCAGCGCGACCGACCCGCTGCCCAACGCGTTTCAGGCCGGGGTCAACAGCGTGAGCTGGCTGCTGATCCGGTTCGCCTGCGCGATGGTGCCGGTGGTCTTCCTGGTCAACGGCCTGGGCAAGGGCGACTGGGCCGAGGCGCTGCTGTTCGCCCTGTCGGTGGCGGTCGGGCTGACGCCTGAGATGCTGCCGATGATCGTCACCTCGACACTGGCCAAGGGCGCGGTCGCTCTGGCGCGCCAGCAGGTCGTGGTCAAGCGGCTCGATGCGATCCAGAACTTCGGCGCGATGGACCTGCTGTGCACCGACAAGACCGGCACGCTGACGCAGGATCGCATTGCGCTGGCACGCCACGCCGATGTGCTGGGCCGCCCATCCGAGCAAGTGCTCGAGTTCGCCTACCTGAACAGCCACTACCAGACCGGGCTGAAGAACCTGCTCGACCGCGCGGTGCTCGAGCATGTCGAGCTCGCCACCGAGTTGAAGCTGGCGCAGGACACCCGCAAGATCGACGAGATCCCGTTCGATTTCGAGCGCCGGCGGATGTCGGTCGTGGTCGGCGTCTCGGGCCCCGGCGAACACCACGAGCTGGTCTGCAAAGGTGCGCTCGAGGAGGTGCTGGCCGTGTGCAGCCACGCCCGCGTCGACCGCGATCAGCCCGACCAACCGCTGGACGCCGCGCTGCTGGCGCAGGTGCTGCAGGTCACGCGCGAGCTCAACCAGGACGGGCTGCGCGTGGTCGCGGTGGCGATGAAGGCGCTACCGCCCGACCAGGCTCGCTACTCGGTGGCCGATGAATGCGGGCTGACGCTGATCGGCACGATCGCCTTCCTGGACCCGCCCAAGACGTCGGCCGCGCCGGCCTTGCAAGCGCTGGCCGCGCACGGCATCACCGTCAAACTGCTGACCGGCGACAACGAACTGGTCAGCGCCAGCGTCTGCCGCCAGGTCGGGCTGGCCGCCGACCGCTTGATGGCGGGCGCAGAGGTCGAGGCGATGGACGATGCGGCGCTGGCGCTGGCGGTCGAGCCGTGCCAGGTCTTCGTCAAGCTCACGCCGCTGCACAAGGAGCGCGTCGTCCGCGCGCTGCGGGCCAACGGCCATGTGGTGGGCTTCATGGGCGACGGCATCAACGACGCGCCGGCGCTGCGCGCGGCCGACATCGGCATCTCGGTCGACTCGGCGGTCGACATCGCGAAAGAGGCCGCCGACATCATCCTGCTCGAAAAGAGCTTGATGGTGCTGGACGCCGGCGTGGTCGAGGGCCGCACCACCTTCTGCAACCTGCTGAAGTACATCCGGATGACCGCGAGCTCGAACTTCGGCAACGTGCTATCGGTGCTGGTGGCCAGCGCAGCGCTGCCCTTCCTGCCGATGCTGCCGCTGCAGCTGCTGGTGCAGAACCTGCTGTACGACATCGCGCAGACCGGCATCCCGTTCGACCGGGTCGACCCCGAGCAGGTGGCCCGCCCGCTGCACTGGCAGCCGGCCGATATCGGCCGCTTCATGCTGTTCTTCGG
>CANFPU010000028.1 GCA_947448955.1 Burkholderiales bacterium | reverse complement strand
GTGCTAGTCCAGCAGCAGGGGCTCGCCCGTCAGCAATGACGGGCGTGGATTGAAACTCGTATGTACCCTCGAGTCACACGAGTCACACCTGGCTCGCCCGTCAGCAATGACGGGCGTGGATTGAAACACTGTCCGACGGTGACGGCGACGTAATGGCAGCCCGGGCTCGCCCGTCAGCAATGACGGGCGTGGATTGAAACCTGAGCCCGAGCCTAAGAAGCTCAAGTTGCAGAACGGGCTCGCCCGTCAGCAATGACGGGCGTGGATTGAAACACCGTCCCGCAAGTCCAACCCGTCCGGCAATCGTGGCTCGCCCGTCAGCAATGACGGGCGTGGATTGAAACAATCTGCGCCTTGCTTTGCGCAAGCTGCATCTGTGGCTCGCCCGTCAGCAATGACGGGCGTGGATTGAAACTCGCCATCGGCTGCAATGTACTGGACGCTAGCCAGAGGCTCGCCCGTCAGCAATGACGGGCGTGGATTGAAACTTTGCCACCCTTGTGCCGTTCCCGCCAGATGTACTGGCTCGCCCGTCAGCAATGACGGGCGTGGATTGAAACCTCGGCGGCGGCACACCATCGTTGGCCAATCTGTAGGCTCGCCCGTCAGCAATGACGGGCGTGGATTGAAACACGCCATGTCGGAGCTCTCCAGCACCAACTCAAAGGCTCGCCCGTCAGCAATGACGGGCGTGGATTGAAACTTTGCCGGTGTTGGCAAAACACACCAGCGCCTCAGGCTCGCCCGTCAGCAATGACGGGCGTGGATTGAAACGTCGGGTGAACTTTGATTCTGGGCCGCTGCTGGCGGCTCGCCCGTCAGCAATGACGGGCGTGGATTGAAACCACGACAGCCGGCTCACCGACTGAGCCTCCTCACAGGCTCGCCCGTCAGCAATGACGGGCGTGGATTGAAACCGTTGTACGGTGCCGAGGGCGATCTGGCTAGCGTGGCTCGCCCGTCAGCAATGACGGGCGTGGATTGAAACTCAAACCTGTGGCTGCAGGCGCTGGCGCCATCTCGCGGCTCGCCCGTCAGCAATGACGGGCGTGGATTGAAACCGGCACGGCGTCCACGATGCTGGCGGCAATGGCGGCTCGCCCGTCAGCAATGACGGGCGTGGATTGAAACGCATCTGGAAATGCGGTAAATATCGTGCTTATCAAGGCTCGCCCGTCAGCAATGACGGGCGTGGATTGAAACGACCGCAACGCCACCGGCAACCCCTGCCTAGTGCTGGCTCGCCCGTCAGCAATGACGGGCGTGGATTGAAACTTCGACGTCCTAGCAACCTGCGCTGGCGGCGCCGGGCTCGCCCGTCAGCAATGACGGGCGTGGATTGAAACGGGTCGTTGCGGCGGCCACCGGCCTGCATTACAGTGGCTCGCCCGTCAGCAATGACGGGCGTGGATTGAAACGAATTTGTCTACGACATAGACGATGTTGACCAGCGGCTCGCCCGTCAGCAATGACGGGCGTGGATTGAAACATTGTGATCTGGCCGCTGCTCTTGTTCAGTGTCACGGGCTCGCCCGTCAGCAATGACGGGCGTGGATTGAAACCCGGAACCTGAGATCAAGAAGCTCAAGCTCCAGAAGGCTCGCCCGTCAGCAATGACGGGCGTGGATTGAAACAGTTCAAGCGCACGCTGGGTTCCATCGAGGATGGTGGCTCGCCCGTCAGCAATGACGGGCGTGGATTGAAACAGGCTCAATGCGGCGTGGGGGTAGGCGCCCAAGCTGGGCTCGCCCGTCAGCAATGACGGGCGTGGATTGAAACGGGGGTGTAGGGTTGCATTGACCCTGGGGTCACATGGGCTCGCCCGTCAGCAATGACGGGCGTGGATTGAAACCAACGGGTTGCCGGTGCAATGCACCTCGCCCCCAGCGGCTCGCCCGTCAGCAATGACGGGCGTGGATTGAAACCGGTGTAGTAACTCATGCAACACAAAACCAACATGGCTCGCCCGTCAGCAATGACGGGCGTGGATTGAAACTGGTGCATGAGCTTGCTCACGCCGCGGACGGGGCGGGCTCGCCCGTCAGCAATGACGGGCGTGGATTGAAACATCGGAATCGAGGCAGTGATCGGAGCCCCTTTGGGCTCGCCCGTCAGCAATGACGGGCGTGGATTGAAACTGGTGCATGAGCTTGCTCACGCCACGGACGGGGCGGGCTCGCCCGTCAGCAATGACGGGCGTGGATTGAAACAGGCAAACCAGACCATTGTCGGACTTGAGACCCGGGCTCGCCCGTCAGCAATGACGGGCGTGGATTGAAACTCGACTATGCGCCACAAGCTGCCGCATAACCCACGGCTCGCCCGTCAGCAATGACGGGCGTGGATTGAAACGGGGATCGCACGGGCGCGCGCGTCCGGTAGTCATGGCTCGCCCGTCAGCAATGACGGGCGTGGATTGAAACATTGTTTACCCTAAATCGGCGCGGTGGTGAAAGCGGCTCGCCCGTCAGCAATGACGGGCGTGGATTGCAACGACTAGGTGTTCGGCCCGGGCGATGACAAATCAATCAAAGCCCCGGCGCTGCGGATGGCGCTCAGGAATCAGGCGTGGCCCAGGCCCGCAGCGGCGATACCGGCGATGACGATCTCCTCGTCCTCGTCGCCGGTCCCGCCCGAGGCGCCGGCCGCACCGATCACCCGGCCATCGGCATCGGTGATCAGCACCGCCCCGGTTTGCGGGATGAACTTCTGCAGCGAGGCCTGCGCCAGCGTGTTGAAGAATGCCGGCACGTCCTTGGCGCGTTGCGCCAGCACCCGGCTGTTCACACCCATGCCCACCGCCGCCGCGGCCTTGCCCAATGCGATGTCGAGGCGCAACGCCGTCGCGCCGTCGTCGCGTGCTGAGGCGACTACCTGGGCCGCGGCGTCGACCACCACCACCCCCATCGGCTTGAAGCCTTTGGCGTGCGCGCTGGCCAACGCGGCGTCGATCAAGGTGCGGGCAAGCGCAAGGTTCAGAGTGGTCATGTGCGGATCTTGGTCAGTGCTGAGGGGCCTGTATTTTCATCGACAACCGGGCAACCCCTCGCGACGCGATGCGTGGCTTGCCAGCGGCGCCGGTGCCTGGCCAGTGCCTAACCGGGTGCCTAGAGACT
Source organism: Burkholderiales bacterium (assembly GCA_947448955.1). GTDB lineage: Bacteria > Pseudomonadota > Gammaproteobacteria > Burkholderiales > Burkholderiaceae_C > Pseudaquabacterium. The sequence continues at coordinate 28,465 of CANFPU010000028.1, read as the reverse complement.
AACCCGCTGAACGACTGGCGTTACGGGCTGACGATCGGGAACTTGCCCAGCGGCTTGTCGAGCAGCGCGAAGAAACGCAGCAAGTCGATCTTGCTGCCGCTGATCTTGAGTTCGGCGCTGAGCAGCGTGTCGTTGATACCGGCGGTACCCGTCATCAGCCGGGTCAACAGCGGCTTGGTCAACGTCAGCGTCGCGTTGGCGTCGGCAGCCGGTGCGGCCTTGCGGTGGTGCAGCACGGCGTTCTCGATCCACAGCACATGGCTCTCGCGAAGATCGGTCACGACCAGGTTGAGTTTGAAGTCTTTGCCCTCGGCCGCCGGGCCGTCCAGGCTGGCGGCCATCGCCTCGAGAAAGCGCTCGACCGGCGTGTGCTGCAACATGTCCAGCACTTGGGTTCGGTCCAGGCCCGTCTTCGGCGGACCTTCGCGCAATTCGGCCGACGCGCTGAGATAACTGTTGCGCCAAGTCGCCGACTCTGACTGATAGGCCATCTGGTCGTAAGTGCGCGCCAGCAGCTGCCTGGCCTCGGCACTGTCGGGCGCCGCGAACACGACATGGTTCAGCAACTCGGCGGCCCAACGGTAATCGCCCTGGTCAAACGCCAGACGCGCTGCGGCCACGGCCTTGTCGGCGCCGCCGATCAACGCCAGATAGCGCTTGGCCGAGTCTTTCGGCGGCAACGGGTTCAGGTTGGCTGGGTTGCCGTCGTAGGACCCGAGGTAGAACTGGTAGACCGCCTTGACGTTGTGGCGCAGGTCGCCGTAATAGCCGCGCGCGCCGAAATGCGTCGCCAGCGATTTCGGCAGCTTGACCCTCTCGGCGATCTCTGGCGGTGTGTAGCCGGCGTTGGCCAGACGGACGGTCTGGTCGTGGGTGTACTTGTAGACATCACGGTGCTTGGTGATGAAGTCGGCGATTCGCGCATGGCCCCAGATCGGCCAGTTGTGTTGGCCGAAATAGACCTCCGAGTCGCCAAGTTGGTCCAGCGCCAACTGCAGATAGCCCGCCCAGCGCAGCGCATCGCGAACCTTGGCGCCGCGCACAGGCAGCAGGTTGTGCATGGTTTGCGCCAGATTTTCGGCGCCGCCATAAGCTTTTTTGTCAGGCATCGAGAAGGTCAGCTCTGCCGGCGCTTCGGCACCGGGCACGTTGTGAAAGACGAAGCGCACGCCGTCCAGCACCAATTCCTGCGTGGGCTGGGTGATCAACTGCGTCGGCGCGAGGATGCCGACCGCGCCATAAGCGACGTCCTTGCCCAGGCCGGTGTCGACCAGACCCTTGGGCGAGCGCTCGAGGTTCTTGCCGAACTGGTACATCGAGCGACGCCCCATCGCAACGCCGGCCAGGATGTTCTCGCTGGTGGCCTCCTCGACGAAACCCTCGGCAGCGATCACCGGGATCTTGCGCAAAGCAAGGTCCTGGGCCGAGGCCACGCCCAGCGCGCCGCCAAAGTGGTCGACATGGCTGTGCGTGAAAACGATGGCCGACACCGGCTTGTCACCCAGGTGCCTGCGCGCGAAAGCCAGCGCTGCCGCGGCGGTCTCGCGCGAGGTCAGCGTGTCGACCACGATGAACCCGGTCTTGCCCTCGATCAGCGTCATGTTGGCGAGGTCGAAGCCACGCAACTGGTAGATGCCGTCGGTGACCTTGAACAAGCCTGCCTGGGCGTTGAGCCGGGCGTGGCGCCACAGGCTGGGATGGACCGTGGTGGGCGCTGGACCCTGGACGAACTTGAAAGCGTCGAAATCGACCAGCAGGCTGCCATTGGCGCCCAGCAGCTTGCCTTCGGGCCGGGCGATCAATCCGCGGCTGGCGTCGTCGAAGTCCTGCGGGTCGTCGAGCTTGAGGTCCTGCACCGACTGCTGGTTGGCGCTGACGGTGGCCGGCATCGCATCGCCGGACGCAACGTCAGACACAGCGTCTGCGCCGCCACGCTCGCCGCAGCCCCCGAGCAGCGCCAGCGAGAGCAGCGCGACCAGCAGTCGGCTAACGCGAACCGGCAGCACCGAAAGTCGACGGCACCACGTCTTTGGCGGTCACCCGGCGGCGCTCCAGCCAATACGCCATCGGCGGCGGCACGGCGTTGAAGTCGGGGTCCAGGCCGAGCTTTTGTGCCGCGTCCATGGTCCAGTTCGGGTTGTAGAGCATCTCGCGGGCCAGCGCGACGAGGTCGGCCTGGCCTTGCTGCAGGATGCGTTCAGCCTGTTCTGCGTGGACGATCAGACCGACCGCCATGGTCTGGATCTGCGCCTCACGCCTGAGCTTGTCAGCGTAAGGTACTTGGTAACCGTAGCCCACCGGCGCCCCGGGCACCGCGCCGGGCAGCACGCCGCCGCCCGAGCAATCGATCACGTCGACGCCCTTGGTCTTGAGAATCTTGGCCAGCGCGACGCTGCTCTCGGGGTCCCAGCCCGCACCGTCGTCGACCGACAGCCGCATGAACAAAGGCTTTGACTTGGGCAGGTTGGCGCGCGCGCACTCGGTGACCTCGATCGCGAAGCGCATCCGGTTCTCCAGGCTGCCACCGTACTCGTCGTTGCGCTGGTTGGCCACCGGGCTGAGGAACTCGTGGATCAGAAAACCATGCGCGCCGTGCAGTTCGACGACATCGAAACCCGCCGCATCCGCCCTTGCTGTGGCCTGACCCCAGCGCTCGACGAGCTGACGGATCTCGAGCTTGTCGAGCGCGCGCGGCACCGGGGCTTTGGCATCGGCGGCAATCGCGCTGGGCGCGACCAGTTCCCACTCGTCCCAGTCCTCGATCTCAGCGCTGCGCGATAGTGGCTTGCCGCCCTCCCAGGGCCGGGCGGTGCGGGCCTTGCGCCCGGAATGGCCGAGCTGGATACCCACCGCCGCACCACAGGACTTGGTGAAATCGACGATACGCCGCAGCGGCTCGATGAAGGCGTCGTCCCACAGGCCCAGGTCGCCGACCGTACCGCAGCCGCGGCGCTCAACCTTGGTCGACTCGACGAAAAACAGCCCGGCGCCACCCGAGGCGTAACGGCCGGCGTTCATCAGGTGCCAATCGGTGGGGAAGCCCTTGAGGGCCGAGTATTGGTGCATCGGCGCGACCACCACGCGGTTCTTCAGGTGCAGGTCGCGGATGGACAGGGGGGTGAACAGCAGCGGGTTTGTCATGGTGATCGAGTGTAGCGAAGCCCCGCAGGCGCGTCGGGCCCCGTCGCCATACCCGCACTACAGTGGCAACCTCCAGCCTTCCGGGACAGCGCTTGACCTCCACCACCGATCAGCCCAACCAGTTCGCGCTGCTGCGCCAGCGTCGCTTCGCGCCGTTTTTCTGGACCCAATTCCTGGGTGCCGGCAACGACAACCTGTTCAAGTTCGCATTCACCGTGATGCTGACCTACCAGCTGCAGGTGGCTTGGTTGCCACCTGCGATGGCCGGGCTGGTGATCGGCGCACTGTTCATCCTGCCCTTCGTGTTGTTCTCGGCCACCAGCGGCCAGCTCGCCGACAAGCTCGAGAAAACCCGGCTGATCCGCTTCGTCAAGAACCTCGAGATCGCGATCGCGGCCGCCGCGATGCTGGGTTTCATGGCACCGAACGTCTCGCTGCTGTTGGGCTGCGTGTTCATGATGGGGCTGCACTCGACGCTGTTCGGACCGGTCAAGTTCGCCTACCTGCCGCAGCATCTGTCGGCGCGCGAGATCACCGGCGGCAACGGCATGGTCGAGATGGGCACCTTTGTCGCGATCTTGCTCGGCAACGTCGCGGGCGGGCTGCTGATCGCGCTACCAGGTTGCGGCGCGACCTGGGTGGCGATTGGCTGCGTCGGCACGGCATTGCTGGGCCGGCTGGCGGCGCAACAGGTGCCGCTGTCGCCGGCCACCGATCCGACGCTCGTCATCAATTGGAACCCTTTGTCCGAGACCTGGCGCAACCTGAAGCTGGCGCGCGAAGACATCGTCGTGTTCCGCTCGCTGCTGGCCATCAGCTGGATGTGGTTCTTCGGCGCGGTCTTCTTGGCCAACTTTCCGGCCTTCGCCAAGCAGGTGCTGTACGGCGACGAGCAGGTGGCCTCGCTGCTGCTGGTGGTGTTCTCGGTCGGCATCGGCATCGGCTCGCTGGCCTGCGAGATGCTGTCGCGGCGACAGGTCGAAATCGGTCTGGTGCCGCTGGGCGCGATCGGCATGAGCGCGTTCTCGATCGACCTTTATTTCGCATCCCGTGGCCTGCCTGCGGTGGCCTTGCAGACCCTGGCGCAATTCATCACCTCGCCAGCCCACTGGCGCTTGATGGCCGACCTGGGTCTGCTGGCGCTGAGCGTCGGCCTGTACTCGGTGCCGATGTACGCGCTGATCCAACTGCGCAGCCAGCCCAGCCTCCGCGCGCGCATCATCGCGGCCAACAACATCCTCAACGCGCTGTTCATGATCGTCAGCTCGCTGGGCGCAGGCGCCATGCTGGGCGCAGGCTTTTCCGTGCCTGAGATCTTTCTGGCCGTGGCGCTGCTCAACGCGGTGGTCGGCGTCTACATCTTCCTGCTGGTGCCTGAGTACCTGCTGCGCTTCGTGGCTTTCCTGCTGTCGCGGTTGATGCATCGCTTCAAGGTCGAGGGCGACGACCACATCCCCGTCACGGGCGCCGCGATCATCGTCTGCAACGCCTTCAGCGCGGTCGACGCGCTGCTGCTGATGGCGGCAAGCCCCCGCCCGATGCGCTGGCTGATCGATCAACGGCTCTTCGCGCTGCCAGTGCTGGGCGGGCTGTTCAGGCTGGCCAAAGCGATCCCGAGCGCATCGCAGGCCGAGAGCCCGGCTGCCGATGCAGCAGCCCTCGACACAGCCGACCAGGTCCTGGCCGACGGCGGACTGCTGTGTGTCTTCCTGGAGGACGGCGGCACGCCTCAGCGCCGCTGTGACGATGTGATGCAAATCCAGGCCCGGCGTGTTGCGCAAGGCAAGCCGGTGGTGCCCGTGGTGCCGGTGGTGCTGCGCAGCTCGCCCGGCTCGAATGTCTCGCGAACGGCGCCCAGCGCAACGCAGCAACGCCGTTTGTTCAGCCGGGTCGAACTGCTGGCTGGCCCGGCACTGGCACAGGCCCAGGCCATGGCCGGGGTCACCGTCGAAGGCCTGCAAGCCGCGCTTCAGGCCTTGCGGGCGCGTTGAACTCAAATCCACTGCGCCGTGCGCTAAGCCACGGGGCGCCAAACCCGCATCGGGCTGCGCCGGCACGCCGAGATCACACGGCCTCTACAGTGGCGGCATGCACCGGCGAGCCAATCTTGAGCCCCTCGCGGCCCACCCGATGAACCTGTCACGCGCGGCGCTGTTGCGTTGCCTCCCCTTTGCGTTGTTCATGGGCTTACTGGCCTTGCGCAGCTTCGCGCCTGGCGATGCGCGCTGGGGTTTCGATACGCGCTGGCTGTATGGGTTGAACCTGCTGCTCGTCGGCGGCCTGCTGCTGGTCTGGTGGCGCAACTACGGTGAATTGGCGCGACAGAACCTGCCCAGCACCCGGGAATCGGCGCTGGCCGTCGTGATCGGTCTGGCGGTGTTCGGGCTGTGGATACACCTGGACTCGCCGTGGATGCAGTTGGGTGAGCCAGCTGCGGCCTTCGTGCCGGTGAACGCGCAAGGCCGGCTGGAATGGCCGTTGATCGCCATGCGCTGGCTCAGCGCAGCCTTGCTCGTGCCGGTGATGGAAGAGCTGTTCTGGCGTTCCTTCCTGATGCGTTGGCTACAGGCGCCACGCTTCGAGGGGGTCGATCCGCGCCGTGTCGGCCTCAAGGCATTGGGGCTGTCGACCTTTGTCTTCATGCTGGCACACCCGCTGTGGCTGGCAGCGATCGTCGCCGGACTGGCCTATGCGCTGCTTTACCGCACCACCGGCAAGCTTTGGTCCGGCGTGATCGCCCACAGCGTGACCAACGGCGCCCTCGGGCTGTGGGTGGTGCAGACGGGGCAGTGGCAGTTCTGGTGAGCGTCCGGCCTTGGCGCTTTGCGTTCAGCCGCGCTGCCAGCGGGCCCAGCGCTGCCGCACCAGGCGCTTGACCGCCCGTCCGCTGCGCCAAGCCCAAGAGGCGCGAACCCGCCGCAGCAAGCGCTCTTTCCAGTTCGTCCAACGCTGGTAGATCACGGCAAACCAAGGCATGCGCAACAGCGCCGGCTGGGTCAGCGTGAACAGCCTGGCGACCACCGCGGTGCCCACCAACTTGGCCGCGACGATCACCGCCACACCGAGCATGCGCTTGCCTTGGGCGATCAAGCCCAGCGCCAGCAGCTTGACCGGCAGCAGCGCCAATGTGGGCAGCAGGAACACCGCCAATGCCGCACGCGGCGGCAGACGAACGATCGCCGCCTCGACCCGGCGCAACAGCGGCAAGCGGGCGATGCGCGCGACCAAGCGCTGCAGCGGCTCCCAACCCCACTCTTCGAACAGGATCAGCAAGGCCAGCAGCGCGGTGGCGGCGTTTCGCAAGCCGCGCAGCAACCAGCGCAAGAGGGCGGTGAACATGCCGCGCATCATCGCCGACTGGGTCAGGCTGTCAATCGGCGCTGGCCTGGGCAAGCGCCGGGTCTGGCCTTCAAGCCTGCGGCGCCCGCGCCTCGATGGCCTGCACTGCCGCCAACACGGCCTGCAGCCAGTCGTTCAGCCGCTCGCCCTGCAAGAAACCCCGTCCACCGTCGACCAGGGTCCGGGGCAGATCCAGCCGCGCTGTCAGCGTGTCGAACAGCCCGCCGTCCAGGCTGTCCTGCGCCACCAGGTACAGCCACTGCTGGCCGGGCATGGTCTGGCCGCGCGGGCCAGCCGGGCTGCGGCGTGTGCGCCAAGGCACGCCCAGCTGCACCACTGCGTCCAGCGAGTCAGGCATCGGGTCGCTGGGCAGCAGCAGCGCAAGCCCGGGGTGCCGATCCAGCCGCTCACGCAACTGTTCGCGGTCAGCCGGCGTTGCGCACAGCACCGCCACCTGCAACGCGCCAGTGCCCGCCCAATCGTCCAGTTGGCCAGCCAGCGCTTGGACACTGGACTCGGCCAGCGCACTGGCGGGGTCGGCCGGGTCAGCACGGTGGCAGGCGAAGCGCAGACTGCGCAAGGCCAGCGCCAGCCGCCACTGGTCGCTGTCGCTGAGGTAGCCGCTTTGCTGCCAGCCCAGGAGCCAGCGCCGAACCTGGGTCAGTTGCTGGTCATGCGCCTCACGCTGGCCAGGCGCCAGCGCCAGCAAACGCTCGCTGTGCACCAGCGGCGGCAACTGGTCGTGCAAGTCGGCGCGCTGGCGCTGCAACATCAGCCGCGACAGACCCGCGGTCAGGCGTTCGATGTCCCGCTCATCGAGTGAGCGACCTTGCTGGCTGGCTGCCTGCAACTCGTGCAGCGCGGCCAACGGGCCTTGGCGCTGGGTGTCGAGCCAGCCGACGATGCTGCCCATCAACGCTGGCTGATCGGCCAAGGGCGCGCCGCACAACACCAGCGCCTGGGGGGACTGCAGCGCCGCCCAATCGGCTGGACGCAACGCCAGCTGCTGCGGCTCGTCGATGATGATCAGGTCGGGTGCCCATTGCGCCAAATGCGCCGCATCGCTGGCCAGCGCGTCAGGCGCCAAGATGCGCACCGCCGCAGGGGTCGACCAAAGCGATTGGCGCTGGTGCAGGCCTCCGTCCACCAGCTGTGGCTCGGTGTCACCGGCAAAACGTCGCCAGGCCCGCTGCCACACCGGCCGAAGGGACGCTGCGCACAGCACCAAGATGCGCCGCACGCCGAAATGGCGTTGCCACAGCACCGCCGCAGCGATGGCCTGGACGCTCTTGCCCAGACCGCGCTCATCGGCGATCAGCGCACGGCCCGCGACGACCGCGAACAGCGCGCCCTCGGACTGGTAGACCGGCAAAGGCGAGCGCAGCAACGCGCGCAGGCCGGCACTGAGCGGGCCTTCGGGGTACGCGGCTTCGAGCACAGCCAGGCGATGGCGCGCATCGCGGTCGGCCGCCAACTGCGGCCACGCCGCCTCATCAATCTGCAGCGGGTGGTTGAGGTCGGCGGCCAAACGCATCAGCAGCGGCAGCGCCGCATCGTCGTCAGAGGCGAAATGGGATTGGCTGTCCAAACGCTGTGCGGCGGCCTGTTGCAGGGCCGGCGGACAGGCATGGCCCGGTTGCCAGGCTAACCAGCGCTGGTCGCCCTCGACCAACACGATCGCACTGTGCGCAGGGCCGGTGGGTACAGCGACGACAGGCACCGACCACTGGGCCTCTTCGATCAACGCCGCTGGCGCTGGCGGTCGTTTGCGGGGCGATCGGCCGGCAGGCTGAGCCACGGACTGCTCGGCCTGGGGCTGCGCCGGACGCTCGGGCCGGCTTGGGCGACTTGTGAGGCTTGTGCGGGTTGTCCGGGTTGGGCGTGCCGGCGCGGGTGCAGGCGGGACTGCGGGGGCGGGGGCGGGCGCCGCCACCGGCAGCGCGACCGGCGCCACCGCGGCTTCTGGCCATGCGGCGGTGCTTGGTGTCCGCGCCGGGCGGGCGCGTTTGGCCGCTGGAACTGACGGCTTGGCTGAGGGCTTGGCTGGCGGCTTGGCTGGCGGTTTAAGGGGTGATTGAGCTGGGGATTGGTCCGCCAGTTGGTCCGCCAGTTGGTCCGGAATTTGGTCCGGCATCTGGTCCGGCATTTGAGCCGGGACTGAAGACCGCTTCCTGCTCGGGCTTCGCTTGGCAGCGGGCTCGAGGGCGGCAGGCGCCGAAGAACGAGCGGTCGACTTGCGGGCTGCGGTCGGCTCGGCCAGGGCCGCTGCCCGCTTGCCAGCCACCGACTTCTTGGCGGCGACGACTGGTGGCGGCAGGGCTTGCGCGACGGGCTCGGCTGGCTTTGTGGCGGACCGCTTTTTCGCTGCGGGCAAGGCTTGCGAAGCCAATGGCGCGAGGGCTGCCGACTGGCGGGATGAGGACTGGCGGGCCGGCGACTTGCCCGCGGCAGGCTTGGCAGCCGACGCCGCCTCAACCTTGGGCGTTAGGGCTTCGGCCGAGGTGGGCGCGTTGCGCCGGGTGCGTGAGGTGGTCGCCATCGGGCGTGATTCCGTTCAGGCGCTGCCGGGACAGCCCGGAGCGCGGAGTGGTGGTTCGGTAGGCGGGCGCGCGGCTAGACGCCGCGCGCGCGATCGGCCCTGAATTGCGCCCGGTAGGCCGCGAAACGGCCTTCGTCGAGCGCCTCACGGATCTCGCGCATCAGGTGGAGGTAGTAATGCAGGTTGTGGATGGTCGTGAGCATCGGCCCCAGCATCTCACCGCAACGGTCCAGGTGGTGCAGGTAAGCGCGGCTCACGCCAGTACCGCAGGCGTGGCAACTGCAAGTCTCGTCGATCGTGCGTGCATCGGTTTTGTGGCGAGCGTTGCGGATACGCAAGTCCCCGAAGCGCGTGAACAGATGGCTGTTGCGGGCGTTGCGCGTGGGCATCACGCAGTCGAACATGTCGACGCCGCAGGCCACGCCCTCGACGAGGTCTTCGGGCGTGCCCACGCCCATCAGGTAGCGCGGTTTGTTCGCGGGCAGCCGGTGCGGGGTATGCGCCATGATGCGCAGCATCTCGTCCTTGGGCTCGCCCACGCTGACGCCGCCAATCGCATAGCCCGGCAGATCGAGCGCGGCCAGCGCGTCGACAGACTCCTGGCGCAGGTTCTCAAACATGCCGCCCTGGACGATGCCGAACAGCGCGTTGCGGTTTTCCAGTCGGCCGAACTCGGCGACACAGCGGCCAGCCCACCGCAAACTCAGTGCCATCGACGCCCGGGCCTGCGCCTCGGTGGTCAGTACCCCGTTGCGCTCGTAAGGCGTGCACTCGTCGAACTGCATCACGATGTCGCTGTCCAGCAGGGTCTGCACTTGCATGCTGACCTCGGGCGTCAGCAACAGCTTGTCGCCGTTGACCGGCGAGGCGAAACGCACACCTTCCTCGCTGATCTTGCGCCCACTGCCGTCGCTGCCGCCCAGGCTCCAGACCTGGAAGCCCCCGCTGTCGGTCAGGATCGGCTTTTGCCAGCCTTCGAAGCCATGTAGTCCCTTGAACTGCGCGATCACGTCGAGACCTGGGCGCAGCCACAAGTGGAAGGTATTGCCCAGGATGATTTGTGCGCCCATCTCGTGCAGCGACGCCGGGAGCACGCCTTTGACCGTGCCGTAGGTACCCACCGGCATGAAGATCGGCGTCTCGACCACACCATGGTTCAAGGTCAGGCGGCCGCGGCGGGCCTGGCCTTCGGTGGCGAGGAGGTCGAACTTCAACATGGCAGAGATTGTCGCAGCGCCCATGAGGCGGCCTGTGCGGCGACCCGCCGCCTGCAATATGCCTGCTTTCTTTCTGCCATCTGCCGGCCATCTGCCGGCCATCTGGCTGCCATCTAGCTCAAGTCTGACTCGAGACTTGCCGATCAGCTTGGCCAGCAGGACTCAAGCCTGCAGCAGCTGGGCCTCGGCCAGCGCCAGCGCCGCGGGCAGACCCGACAGCACCAGCGTGTCGCCACCCAACAACACCAAGGGATCGTCGGCGGCCACCACCCGACCGCTGACTTGACGTACCGACACCACCTGCACGCCGATCGACGGCAGGGCGAGATCGCCCAGCGCACAGCCAACGCCCGCGCCGACCTCCGGCAGCGTGACGCTGGTCAGCCTGGCTTGCTGCAACTCGTCAGCGGTGTCGTCGTCGCTGCCATGGAAGTAACCGCGCAACAGGTGGTAGCGCGCATCGCGGGCGTCTCGCGTCAGGCGGATCACCCGGCGCATCGGCACGCCCACCAGCACCAACGCCTGCGCGGCCAGCATCAACGAGCCTTCGATGGCCTCGGGCACGACCTCGGTGGCGCCAGCCTCTCGCAAGCGCTCGAGATCGGCGTCGTCGATCGTTCGCACGATCACCGGCACCCGTGGCGCATGCTCGCGAACCAGGTGCAGGATCTTCAAGGCCGAGGGCGTGTCGTGGTAGCTCACCACCACCGCGCTGGCGCGCGCCAGGCCGGCGGCCATCAGGCTGGGCAGACGCGCAGCGTCGCCGAACACCACACTGTGGCCGGCCGCAGCCGCCTGGCGCACGCGGTCAGGTTCCAGGTCAAGCGCGATATAGGGGATCGCTTCCTGGACGAGCATGCGCGCGAGGTTCTGGCCACTGCGACCATAGCCAGCGATGATCACGTGGGCCTCGGCCTGGATCGCCTTGCGGGCGATGGCGGTGACCTGCAGCGACTGCAGCAGCCATTCATTGGCAGAGAGCCTCATCACCACCCGGTCGGCGGCCATCACGATGAAGGGCGAGGCCAACATCGACAGCACCATGCAGGCCAGCACCGGGCTGAGCCAACGGGGGTCGATCAACCCTTGCTCGGCACCCAGCGTGAGCAGCACAAATCCAAACTCACCGGCCTGCGCCAGGTACAGGCCGGTGCGAATCGCAACCCCCGGCGAAGCCCTGAAAATCAGCGCCAGCACAGCCACCAACAAGGCCTTGACCAGCACCGGCGCGACGCTGAGCAGCAGCACGAGCGCCCATTGATCGACCACCGGCCGCCAGTCCAGCTTCATGCCGATGGTGATGAAGAACAGGCCCAGCAGCACGTCATGGAACGGCCGGATGTCGGTCTCGACCTGGTGCTTGAATTCGGTCTCGGCCACCAGCATGCCTGCGACGAACGCGCCCAACGCCAGCGACAGCCCGGCGTGTTCGGTCAGCCATGCCAGCCCCAGCGTGATCAGCAACAGGTTGAGCACGAACAGTTCTTCGCTCTTGCGTCGCACCACCAGCGTCAGCCACCAGCGCATCACGCGCTGGCCACCCAACAGCAGCAGCGCCAACAACACCACGGCCTTGGCCAGCGCCAGACCTAGCACCTGCACCATGTCGGAGCCGCTGTCGCCGAGGGCCGGGATCAGCACCAGCAACGGCACCACCGCCAGATCTTGGAACAGCAGCACGCCCATCACCCGGCGGCCGTGCTCGCTGTCGAGTTCCAGTCGCTCGGCCATCAGTTTGACGACGATGGCTGTTGACGACATCGCGAACGCCGAGCCCAACACCACCGCGCCCTGCCAGCCCAGACCCCAGCGATACCCGGCCCAGCTGAAGATCAGTGCCGCCAGCGCGTTGCCAGTCAGCGCGCCGAGAATGGTCAACAGCACCTGCGACAGCCCGAGCCCGAACACGAGGCTGCGCATGCTGCGCAGTTTGGGCAAGTTGAATTCCAGCCCGATCACGAACATCAGGAACACCACGCCGAACTCGGCCAGGTACTTCACACCAGCGGTGTCCCTGGCCAGCGCCAGCGCGTTGGGCCCGATCAACACACCCACCGCGAGATAGCCGAGCATCGGCGGCAGCCGCAGCAAGCGGCAGACCACGACGCCCAGCACCGCAGCCACCAAATAGAGCAAAACGAGTTCTAGAGTGGTCGCCATGGTGTCCATCAGCGGTCCGCGTCTGGCGAGCCCAGACCCATCCACCGTAGCATGACCGCGTCTGCCGCCCCAAGCGCTTGCCGCAGCGCGACAGGTTTGGGGTCGACGCCTAGAATTAATGTCTCCTCCTTCTTATCCTTTGCCAGCGCTGGTCGCAGGCTGGAAAACACCCTCTTGAGCCTTGCCCCGCCCCTGACTGCCGAGCATCGCGTCGAGCGAGCCCTTGCACTTGCCGCCCAAACCTTCGAGATCGAGGCCCGTGCGCTGCTCGGCTTGGCGGCACGGCAAGGCACGGGCTTCGGCACCGCGGTGGCCGCGATGCTGGCCTGCCGCGGCAGGGTGATCGTGATGGGCATGGGCAAGAGCGGTCATGTCGGCCGCAAGATCGCCGCCACGCTGGCCTCGACCGGCACGCCCGCTTTTTTCGTCCACCCAGCCGAGGCCAGCCACGGCGACCTGGGCATGGTGCAGCCTGGCGATGTGGTGCTGGCGATCTCGAACAGCGGCGAGAGCGACGAGTTGGCTGCGATCATGCCCGCGCTGCGCCGGCTCGGCACCCTGCTGGTGGCGATGACCGGCCGGGCGGAGTCCACGCTGGCCCGCCACGCCGATGCGGTGATCAGCTCGGAGGTAGACCAGGAGGCCTGCCCGCTCAATTTGGCGCCCACCGCGAGCACCACCGCGCAAATGGCCCTGGGCGACGCACTGGCCGTGGCATTGCTCGACGCCCGAGGTTTCCGCGAGGAAGACTTTGCCCGCTCACATCCTGGCGGCACCTTGGGCCGCAAGCTGCTGGTGCATGTGGCGGACCTGATGGTCCAAGGCGAGGCGCTGCCGCTGGTTCGACCCGAAACGCTGTTGATCGACATGATGCGAACGATGTCCGCCAAGGCGCTGGGCGTCGCGCTGGTGACCGATGAGGACCAGCGCCTGCTGGGCATCTTCACCGACGGTGACTTGCGACGTCAGGTCGAGCGTGGCGCTGAGTTGCGTGAGCTCGACGCCGCGGCGGTGATGCACCGCTTGCCCAGGACGATCCGTGCCGACGCGCTCGCGGTGGCTGCGGCCGAGCTGATGGAGCGGCACCGCATCACTTCGGTGGCGGTGCTGGGTACACAGGGGCCGGCGCGAGACCGGCTGGTGGGTCTGCTGACCATCGGCGACCTGATGCGGGCCAAGGTGGTCTGATGCCAACAACCGATCCCGAGCTCAGCGCACCGGCCACGGCAAAACCCGCGCTGAGCTTCCCGCCCGAATTGCTGCTGCGCGCCCAGGGTGGCGCGCTGGGTATGCGCGCAGCGATCTTCGACGTTGACGGGGTGCTCACGGATGGCAGGCTCTACATCGCTGAACAGGGCGAGGTGTTCAAGGCTTTCCATGTGCTCGACGGCCATGGCCTGAAGCTGCTGGCCCAGGTCGGGATCACACCGATCATCATCACCGGCCGCGACTCAGCCGCGGTTCGGCGCCGGGTCGCCGATCTCGGGCTGCGCGACGCCTATTTCGGCGTCGCCGACAAACTTGCGCTTGCCAGCGCGGTGCTCGCCGAGCGCGGCATGGCCTGGGCGGAATTGGCGGTGATCGGCGACGACTGGCCTGACTTGCCGTTGCTCGCACGCGCCGGATTTGCCTGCGCGCCGGCCAACGCCCATGCCGAGGCTCGCGCGCTGGCCGACCATGTCACCACCGCACGCGGTGGCGAGGGTGCGGCGCGCGAGTTCTGCGACCTGCTGCTCCTGGCATCGGGGCGCTACAGCGCGCTGCTGCAGGCGCAGCATGGCACGCTAGACCAGCGCTGACCTTGTCGATGACCTCCCACCCGCCGCGCGCGCTGCACTTGCCTGACCTGCCGGAGGTGTCGGTGCAGATGGGCGGCGACGGTGCCAGGCTGGCCCCGCCGCGCGGCTCCCAGCTGCGCCAAGCGCTGTGGTCCTACCTGCCCTTGCTGCTGATGGCGTTGCTGGCTGCGTCCACCGGCTGGTTGGTCAAACACACGCCGCAGCCACCCGGCGCTGTCGTCTCCGGGCCGCCGAGCCAGGCGCCCGACTACACGATGACCCGGTTTTCGATCTCGCGTTTCGCGCCCGATGGTCGAGAGGTGCTGCGCATCGCAGGCGATGTGCTGCGCCATTTCCCGGCCACCGATCAACTCGAGATCGAGGGTGTGACGATCCACGCCGTCGCCCCAGACGGCCGCATCACCGACGCCAGCGCCCGCCGCGCCTTGGCCAATGGTGACGCCAGCGAGGTGCAGTTGCTCGGCGGCGCCCATGTGACGAGCCAGATCGACGCCAACGACCGGCTACAGGTGCAGAGCGAGTTTCTACACGCCTTTCTGAGTTTCCAACGCCTGCGCTCGCACCTGCCGGTGCAGGTGCACCGCGCCGGCAGTGACGCCCGCGCCGCTGGGCTCGAGTACGACCACCCGGCGCGTCGATTGACCCTGCTCGGGCCGGTTCGCGCAACACTGCAACCCGGCCGCGAAGCCGGTACCACCGTCGGAAAACGACCGCCCTGATGAAAGCTGGCCGATGAGTACCTCGCCCTTGGTCTTGATCACTGGCGCCTCCAGCGGCATAGGCCAGGCACTGGCCTTGCGCTACCACCGGGCGGGCTGGCGGCTGGCGCTGGTGGCACGCCGCAGTGACGAGATGCGCCAATGGGCGGCGGCGCACGGCATCGCCAGCGACCGTGTGGCCGTGTATGGCGCCGATGTCTGCGACCTGGCTGCGATCGGCGAGGCCGGTCGACACTGCATCGCCACCCAGGGCTTGCCAGAGGTAGTGATTGCGAACGCCGGCATCAGCGTCGGCATGGACAGCGCCGACGCTGCTGATCTGGCGGTGATGCGCAGCATCTTGGAAACCAATGTGCTGGGCGTCGCAGCGACTTTCCAGCCCTTTGTGGCGGCCATGCGCAGCCGCCGCAGCGGCACGCTGGTGGGCATCGCCAGCGTGGCCGGCATCCGCGGGCTGCCCGGGCACGGCGCCTACTGCGCCAGCAAAGCCGCCGTGATCGCCTACTGCGAAAGCCTGCGCGGAGAATGCCGGCCCGACGGCATCAAGGTGGTGACCCTTGCGCCGGGCTACATCGACACACCGCTGACTCGGCGCAACCGCTACGCGATGCCATTCCTGCTCAGCGCCGAGCGCTTTGCAGACCAGGCGTACCGAAGCATCGAGGCCGGCCAGCGTTTTCATGTCATTCCCTGGCAAATGGGGGTGGTGGCGACCCTGATGCGACTGATGCCGGGGGCTTGGCATGACCGCCTGTTCGCCGGCCGGCCGCGCAAAGACCGCCAAGGCGAATAACCCGACCCGAGGATCCGTCGGCGCCATTGAAAAAGGCGCCCTGAGGCGCCTTCTTTTCCCGATCGACGGGCTGGGAATTCAGTAGCCTTGGTTGCCACCACCGCCGTAGCCGCCACCGCCACCGCCGCGGGGGCCGCCGCGACCGGTACCGTAAGGGCTGCGGCCACCGCCACCCCCTGCGCCACCACCGCCGCCGCCAGCGCCACCACCGTAGCCGCCACCGCCACCGCTGCGGCCACCGCCACCACCGCCGCCGTAGCCGCCACCACCACCGCCGTAGCCGCCGCCACCGCCCGAGCCGCCGCCGCCATAGCCGCCGCCGCCGCTGCGACCGCCACCACCACCACCGTAGCCACCGCCACCGTAGCCGCCTCCGCCGCCTGGCGGACGCTCTTCGCGCGGACGCGCTTCGTTGACCACAATCGCGCGGCCTTCGAGCGGTTGACCGTTCATGCCGTTCATCGCAGCCTGCGCCTCGCCGTCAGAGGCCATTTCGACAAAACCAAAGCCCTTGGAACGACCGGTTTCACGATCCATCATCACCTTGGCAGAGGTCACCGTGCCGAATTGGCCAAATGACTCTTGCAAGGATTCGTCACGCACCGAGTACGCGAGGTTGCCGACGTAAAGCTTGTTTCCCATGGCGGGAAGCTCCTTCTCAAGAAAAGTAAACCATGTGGAGCTTCAACCCAGCGTGAAACACTCAAGCTACAGGCGCCGTCTCCAGACACGGGCCGGGGGCTTACACGCCCCCTTGAAACATTATGGTGGCAAACCACGCCTGACGACCAGTACAGCAGAACAGGGGCAAACCCGCAAGTATCATGAGTGTTGTCAGGCGGGTACAAATTCTGGGCCCTCTGGGCCTGCCAACACTGCGTTTGATCGAAAAGGCATCAAATCCGTGCTTGTGCTTGCCCGCCCCGCACCCCAGGGCTTGACTGGAATACCCCTGCCCGCAACGCCGATGGACTTGTAAGATGCCCGATGCCAACCCTGTCTACGACCACATCATTGTCGGCGCCGGCACTGCGGGCTGCCTGCTCGCCAACCGGCTCAGCGCCAATCCGGCCAAGCGAGTGCTGCTGATCGAGGCTGGTGGTAACGATGATTACCTGTGGGTCCACATTCCGGTCGGTTACCTGTACTGCATCGGTAACCCGCGTACCGACTGGCTTTATTCGACCGAACCAGACCCGGGGCTCAACGGCCGCCAACTTCGCTACCCCAGAGGCAAGGTGCTGGGGGGCTGCTCGAGCATCAACGGCATGATCTACATGCGCGGCCAAAGCCGAGACTATGACCGCTGGGCCGAGACCACCGGTGATGGACGCTGGCGCTGGGAACACAGTTTGCCGTACTTCAAGCAGCACGAAGACCACTGGCGTGGCGAAGATGGCCACCATGCGGCGCCAGGCTTCGACGCCACGGGCGGCCGCGCCGGCGGCGAATGGCGGGTCGAGAAGCAGCGGTTGTCCTGGGAAATCCTCGACGCCTTCGCGGCCGCGGCGCAAGAGGCCGGCATCCCAGCCACCGACGACTTCAACCGCGGCAACAACGAGGGTGTGGGCTATTTCGAGGTCAACCAGCGCCGCGGCGTTCGCTGGAGCGCCACCAAAGCGTTTCTGCGGCCGATCCAGCACCGCGCCAACTTGCAGGTCTGGACCGGCGCGCAGGTAACGCGGTTGATCATGGCGCGCGGCGACCAAGGCTTGCACGTGACCGGCGTCGAGGTGCGACCCGAAGGCCATGACCACAACCACGGTGCGCCGCTGATCGCCAGGCTGGCCGACGGCGGGGAACTGGTGATGGCCGCAGGGGCGGTGGGTACGCCGCAGATCCTGCAGCTGTCGGGCATCGGCCCGGGCGCGCTGCTGCAACAGCATGGCGTCAGCGTACAACAAGACCTGCCCGGCGTCGGGCAGAACCTGCAAGACCATCTGCAGATCCGGGCGGTTTTCGAAGTACAGGGTGTCAAGACCCTCAACACGATGGCCAACTCGCTCTGGGGCAAAGGTCTGATCGGGTTGGAGTACCTGCTGCGGCGCACCGGGCCGATGAGCATGGCGCCGTCGCAGCTGGGCTGCTTCACCCGCTCGGACCCGGGACAGGTCTGGCCGAACTTGGAATACCACGTCCAGCCACTGTCGCTCGACGCATTCGGTGAGCCGCTGCACCGCTTCAACGCGTTCACCGCCAGCGTGTGCAACCTCAATCCGAGCTCGCGCGGGCAGGTCCAGATTCGATCTTCACGACCCGAGGATGCGCCAGCGATCATGGCCAATTACCTGTCGACCGAGCAGGACCGCAAGATCGCCGCAGAGTCGCTGCGTTTGACCCGGCGCATCGCGGCCCAGCCGGCGTTGGCCCGTTACCAACCGCGCGAAGTCAAGCCCGGCATCGAATTCCAGAGCGACGACGAACTGGCGCGGCTGGCGGGTGACATCGGCACCACGATCTTTCACCCGGTGGGCACCTGTCGGATGGGACGCGCCGACGACCCGCTGGCGGTGGTTGACAGCGAGTTGCGGGTACGCGGCGTGGCGGGACTGCGCATCGCTGACGCCAGCGTGATGCCGAACATCACCAGCGGCAACACCAATTCGCCGACGCTGATGATCGCTGAGCGCGCGGCCGAGTGGTTGCGACTGGCCGGCACCTAAGACCAAAGCCTCTCGGCTGTGCGAGCAAGTCCATCGCCCGCGGAAAGGCTTTTGGCCTGTTGCGGGCTCGCCGTATGCGAGGGTTATCCCAGAGTGACGCGGTGGCTGCAGACCGCCTAAAGTCTCACCACTTGGTTTGAGCGGCGTGCCGCACAAGCCCGGGAGACCGAGGAGACATCATCAGAACGATCGGGTGAAAAACCGGGCGCCAGACCCAGATGCCGAACAGCGAAAACCCAGTTTGTTGGCGCCAAGCTTTCAGCTTGGCGCTTTTTTTTCGTCATCCGACCGGAACAGACGGCTTCGAGGATGACCGAACGGACTCCAGCTTGTCCTCGAAACCCCCGCTGTGCAGCCGTTGCGTCAGCCGTTACGCTGCAGAGCGCCGACCTTCTTTTACTTGAATAGGCTCCGCCATGCGCCACACCCCTGTCGATCCGTCCAAGCTCGCACTCCAGCGCCTCTACCACTGGGAACAGACCGCGCCCTCGCGGGTGGTCATGACCCAGCCCATGGGCGGGGGCGCGGTGAGAGATTTCACCTGGGCCCAGGTGATGGATGGGGCCCGTCGCATGGCTGCGCATTTGCAGGCCGCAGGCTTGCAGAGCGGCGATCGGGTCGGGCTGATCTCCAAAAACACCGCTTGGTGGCTGATGGCTGATTTTTCGATTTGGCTGGCGGGTGGTGTGTCGGTGCCGCTCTACCCAACGCTGGCCGCTGAGACCATCCGGCAAGTCCTGGACCACAGCCAAGCACGCTGGCTGTTCATTGGCAAACTTGACGGCTGGGAAGCGATGTCTCCAGGTGTTGCCCAAGCGGTGGCAGGCGGGCTGGCCTGCATCCGGCTGCCGCTGGCGCCGCCTATGGAACAGATGCCCGCAGGCACCAGTGACTGGGACGCTGTCGTCGCCAACACCGCGCCGTTGGCGGGCCAGCCGGTGCGCGATGGCGACGAACTCGCCACCATCATGTACACCTCAGGCACGACCGGCGCGCCCAAGGGCGTGATGCACAGCTTTGGCACCTTCGCCTGGTCTATCGAATCAGGCTTGAAGCGGGTCGAGGGCATCAAAGACGGCTCGCGCATGCTGAGCTATTTGCCGTTGTCGCATGTGGCCGAGCGCACGCTCGTCGAGCATGGCCTGCTCGCTACCGGCATGCATGTTTTCTTCGCCGACAGCCTGGACACCTTCACGCAGGATCTGCAACGCGCCAGGCCGACCGCGTTCTTCTCGGTGCCGCGCCTTTGGGTCAAATTCCAACAAGGTGTGTCGGCCAAGATGCCGCCAGCCAAGCTCGAGCGCCTGCTCAAGATTCCGATCCTCAACCGCATCGTTCGCAAGAAGATTCTGGGCGCGCTGGGGCTGGACCATTGTGAGTTTGCCGCCGGCGGTGCCGCGCCGATGCCCCCTGCACTGCTGAACTGGTATGCCAGACTCGGTCTGCCGATTGTCGAGGTCTACGGCATGACGGAGAACTGCGGTGTTTCGCATGCCACGCTGCCAGGCGTGCAGCGCCCGGGCACGGTGGGCCCGACCTACCAGGGCGTGGAATGCAAGATCGACCCCGCCAACGGCGAGATCTTGGTGAGAAGCCACGGCACGATGCTGGGCTATTACAAGGAGCCCGAGCTCACACAACTGGCCGTCACGCCCGACGGCTGGCTGCACACCGGCGACAAGGGAACGGTAGACGCCGAGGGCTACCTGAAAATCACCGGCAGGGTCAAGGACTTGTTCAAGACCAGCAAGGGCAAGTACGTTGCGCCAGCGCCGATCGAGGACAAGCTGGTGATGCACACGTCGGTCGAAGCCTGCTGCGTCACGGGTGCCAATCTGGGCCAGCCGCTGGCGGTGCTGATGCTCAACGCCGAAGCGATCGACGCATCACGCAGCGCAGCCGGTCGTGAGGCGCTGCAGCTGTCGCTGACCGCGCACCTGCAGGCGGTCAACGCCGGCCTGGATCCACACGAGCAGCTCGACAGCCTGATCGTCGTGACCGAGCCCTGGACGGTGGACAGCGGCTTCATCACGCCGACGTTCAAAGTCAAACGCAACCGGGTCGAGGAGGTCTATGGTGCGCGCTACGAAGCCTGGGCCGGGTCACGTGAGGCTGTGATCTGGGCCGATTGACCGCGCAGCAAAGCGCTGTCAATCGACCTTTGCGCCCGAGATTTTGACCACCTGCGCCCACTTCTTGCTCTCGGCCGCGATGAAGCTGGCGAACTCGGCGCTGCTGCCACCGCCGGGGATCGCACCCTGAGACAACAGCCGCTCCTTGAGCGCCGGGCTGACCAGCGCCTTGGCGGTTTCTTGCTGGATCCGGCTGATGACCTCCACAGGGGTCCCTGCCGGCGCCATCAACCCGAACCAGGAGCTGGCCTCATAGCCTTTCAGCGCGGGACCACCAGCCTCAGCGATGGTGGGCAGCTCGGCGATCGCGTCTGAGCGCTTGGCGCTGGTCACGGCCAGCGCCTTCAACTTGCCCGCCTTGACCTGCTGCAGCGCTGACGGCAGGTTGTCGAACATCAGGTCCACGCTGCCACCGATCAGGTCGATCAGCGCCGGACCCGAGCCTCGGTATGGAAAGTGAACCATAAAAGTGCCGGTCATGCTTTTGAAAAGCTCGCCAGACAGATGGATCGAGGTGCCGTTGCCTGAGCTGGCAAAGTTGAATTTCCCGGGATTGGCCTTGGCCGCGGTGATGAAGTCGGCCACGTTGTGAATGCCGTGCTTCTGGGCGAAGGCCGGGTTCATCACCAGCACATTCGGCACCCCTGCGACCAGCGTGATCGGCACGAAATCCTTGACCGGATCGAAAGGCATCTTGGGATAGAGCGCGGCATTGATCGCGTGCGTCCCCACGGTGCCCATGAGCAGCGTGTAGCCATCGGCGGGCGACTTCGCCACTTCGGTGGAACCTGAATTGCCGCCGGCACCGGGCTTGTTGTCAACGACGACCGGTTGTCCCAGCGCTCGTTGCAGTTCCGGCGCCAGTGCTCGTGCCAGGATGTCGGTGGTACCGCCTGCGGCAAACGGCACGACCAGACGAATCGGCTTGGTGGGCCAAGCGGGCTGGGCGACCGCTAGCGCCGGCGCCAGTAGCGCCGGCACCCACAGCACGGCGGCCAGCGCCAACGTGGTCCGGTGGAAGCGGCGGCGGTGGGTGCTCATGTCGAATTCTCCAGGTCTAGGGGTCGACCAGTGTGCCTGAGTCCGCGCGCGGCGCCTTTCAACGGTGCGGACCGGACCCTGGACTCACCCAGCCGCGCGGCACTGCGCCAAGCAGTCTGCGGGTGTAGTCCTGCTGCGGTGCGGCCAGGATCTGCGCCGCACTGGCCTGCTCGACCACGCGGCCTTCCTTCATCACCAACACCTCGTCACTCATGAAGCGCACGACACTGAGGTCATGGCTGATAAAAACATAGGACAGCCCAAATTCGTCCTGCAGGTCGCGCAGCAGGTTCAGCACCTGTGCCTGCACCGAGACGTCGAGCGCACTGACTGCTTCGTCGAGCACCAGCACTTCCGGGCTGAGCGTGAGGCAGCGCGCGATCGCCACGCGCTGGCGCTGGCCGCCCGAAAACTCGTGCGGATACTTGGCCATAACCTCGGGACCCAGGCCGACCTTGACCAACAGCGCGCGGGCCAGCGCTTCGCGCTCGGTCTCATCAGCGCCGATGGCGTGGATCGTCATCGGTTCGACGAGGGTCTGCCCGATCGTGAAGCGTGGGTTCAGGCTGGCATAGGGGTTCTGGAACACGATTTGGATGCGTCGGCGCATCGCCTGCCGTTCGCGGTCGGTCAGCGTGAGCAAGTTGCGGCCATCGAAGATCACCTCGCCACTGGTGGGCTCGTGCAAGCGCAGCAGCGTCAGCCCCATCGTCGTCTTGCCCGAGCCGGACTCGCCGACCACGCCCAGCGTATGGCCACGCCGCAGCTGAAAGTTCACCCCCTGCACGGCCTTGAACTCACGCTTGCCGAACAGTCCTTGTCTCAAGAAAAAGCTTTTGGCCAGCGCCCTGACCTCTAAAACCACCGGTGCCTGGGCATTTTTGACCAACCCAGGCTGGGCTGGAACAGTGTGGGGTGCAGCGCCGACAAGCTGGTCGTCGATCACCGACAGCCGTACCGGCGTGTCGCTCAGGCTGGGCCGACAAGCCAGCAGCGCGCGGGTGTAGGCGTCGCTCGGCGCGCTGAAGATCTGCGCCACCGAACCCTGTTCACGCACCGCGCCGTGGCGCATCACCACCACTTGGTCGGCGATCTCGCCCACCACCCCGAGGTCATGGCTGATGAACAGCACGCTCATCCGGTGCTTGGCTTTGAGTCCAGCGATCAACTCCAGGATCTGGCGCTGGATCGTCACATCGAGCGCGGTAGTCGGCTCATCGGCGATCAGCAATTTGGGCTCGCAGCTAAGCGCCATCGCAATCATCACGCGCTGCTGCTGGCCACCGGACAACTCGTGCGGATAGGCCGACAGTCTGCGCTTGGGCTCAGGCATGCCGACCTCCGCCAGCAGGCTTTCAGCGCGCGCCAGTGCGGCGCGACGGCCCAGCCCCAAGTGCTTGATCAGCGGCTCAGTCAACTGGGCACCCACCGTGAACACCGGGTTGAGCGAGCTCATCGGGTCCTGGAACACGCAAGCGATCTCGCGCCCGCGCAAACCTTGTAGTTCGGCCTGCGTGGCAGCCAACAGATCGCGACCCTGATAAAGGATCGCGCCCTGGCGCCGAGCGTTGTCGGGCAACAGGTTCAGGATGGACATCGCGGTGACGCTTTTGCCCGAGCCCGACTCTCCCACCAGCGCGACCGTGCTGTTCTCGGGAATGTCGAAACTCACGCCGCTGACCGCGGGAACCAGCGTGGTGGCGCCGCGTTCGCCGAGGCGGAAAGCGACTTTCAGATCTTGGATGCTCAGCAACATGGGAAGCTCACTCTGCGCCACGCAGCTTGGGGTCGAGCGCATCGCGCCAAGCATCGGCCATCAGCGAGAACGCAGTGACAAACAGCGCCATGAACGCTGTCGCGGTGACGAGTTGCCACCAATGGCCCAAGATCAGCTCGCTCTGCGCCTCGGCCAACATCGTTCCCCAGGAAACATCCTCGACGCCAACGCCAAGCCCGAGGTAAGACAGGATCACCTCGTTCTTGATGAAGGCCACCACCAGCAGGCTCATTCGCACCAGGATCACATGGCTGACGTTGGGCAGGATGTGCCGGAACATTCGGCTGTACGCCGAAGCGCCAATGGCTTCAGCAGCGCGAACGTACTCGCGCCCGCCGTGCTTCATGAATTCGGCCCTCACCTGCCGGTACAAGCCGGTCCAACCGGCCAGCCCCAGGATCAGCACCACAGTGCTGATGCCTCGGCCGAACACTGCCGCGAAAGCAAAAATCAGCAGGATGCTCGGAATGGCCTCAAACACGTTGTAGAGCCATTCCAAAAAATCACCTAACTTTCCGCCGAAAAAACCAGCGAGCGCGCCCAGCACCGTGCCGATCAAGGTCGCCAGCAGCGCGGCCAACACACCGACGAAGACCGAGATCTGGGTGCCCTTGACCGCCTTTGACAAGACGTCGCGACCCATTCGATCGGCGCCCATGGCCAAGGTCTCGGCCTTGACGCTGTCGGTAGATCGGTACTTCTTGGCTGCGGCCTCAATCTCAGCGTAGCGCGGTGCCAATGGGTCTACCGCAGACAGGTCCACGTTGGGGCCCTTGGGCACCTCAATGACGCCCATCGCTTCGGCGGGACGGGGCCCCATAAAGCTGGGGCGTGCATTCGCCACACCCACTTCCGCTTGCCAGCCCTTGGCCACAAGGCCGAGGGCCGCCAGCACGACCAGCACCAGAAAGGCCAGCACGACGATGCCCGAGGTCAGACCGACGCGATCAGACCTGAAGCGTCGCCAAGCGGCACGCCAGACACCTTCTGACGACGGTGTCGATGGCACGGCGCCACCGTTCACGGAAGCGGCGAAGCCGTTTGGGAGTGCGTTCATTTCAGCACCACCCGAGGATCAACCAGCTTGAACAACACATCCACGATCAGGTTGATCGCCATGGTCAGCACCGCCAAGTACACCGCGGTCGCCTGAATCACCGGGTAATCGCTTCGGTTGACAGCCAGCAGAATCTCCCGTCCGAGGCCGGGAATGGAGAAGAAGACTTCGATCAGGAAAGAGCCAACGAAGACGCCCGGCAACGACAGACCCACATTGGTGAGGATCGGGATCATCGCGTTGCGCAACACATGCTTGAACAAGACCGTGTTCTCGGTCAGGCCCTTGGCGCGCGCGGTCCGCACGTAATCGTGGCCGAGTTCGTCCAAAAAGAAACTGCGGTACAAGCGCGTCTGCGGTGCGACCCCGACCATCACGGCCAGCAACACGGGCAATGGCGTGTAGATGGCGAGGTTGGTCCACACACTGTCACTCCAGCCTTGGACCGGGAACCAGCCGAGCTGAAAGCCGAACAGGTACTGGCCGACGATCACATAGACCAAAAAGCTGATGGACAGTGCCAAGGTCGTGATCACCATGATCGTCCGGTCTGCCAGCGAGCCGCGGCGGCTCGCGACCCACATCGCAATCGGCAGCGCCAGCACGAGGTCCAGGATCAGGATCGGCAGCATCACGGTCAGCGTGGCCGGCAAACGCGAGGCAAAGAGCTTGCTGACGGCTTCGTTGGTGGCCCAGCTGCGGCCCCAGTCAAAGGTGACCACGCCCTTCAGGTAAATGCCCAGTTGCACCCACACCGGCTGGTCAAGACCGAGTTGCTGGCGGATGGCGGCGATCTGCTCGGGGGTTGCATTCAGGCCACCGAGAATTTCGGCAGGGTCGCCACCGAAGTACTTGAACAGCAAAAACACCAGCAGCAAAACGCCCAGTATCGTCGGCACCATCTGCCACAGGCGCCGCAGGATGTAAGCGGCCATGATCGGATTACTCACGTGAATTGAGACCGCCGCAGTGTAGGGCGCCGCGCACACCGATGTTTCGGGTACGGGCTCTGTATTTTGTCAAGGCGATCACCCCCTTGACATGGTCGGTGGGCCCATCGAATCGGCAGCCCGAAGCGCCGACGCTAGACTGGCTCCCTGGTCTATCCCTCAGCCAAGCGCTGCAACTTTCATGATCCAACGCCTACTGCTGCTGCTGGTCACCGCCTGTTCGATGTTTGCCGCTCAGCCGGCATTGGCCGCACAACCCAAGACGCTGCGCTATGCCTTTCAAATTGCCGAGAGCAGCTTTGATCCGGCACAGATCTCCGACCTGTATTCGCGCACGGTGGCAGCGGCGATTTTCGATGCGCCGCTGGAGTTCGAGTTCATGGCATCACCGGCCCGGATGCGCCCGAACACCGCCGCGGAAATGCCCGAGGTGGCTGACGATTTCCGAAGCTTCACCTTCCGGATCAAACCTGGCATCTTTTTCGCTGACGACCCGGCTTTCAAGGGTGTGAAGCGTGAACTCACGGCAGCGGATTTCATCTATGCGCTCAAACGCCATTACGACCCTCGCTGGAAAAGCGCCAACCTCTACGTTCTGGAGAATGCCAAGATCCTAGGGCTGTCGGAGTTGCGCAAGGAACTCATCGCCGCCAAGAAACCCTTCGACTACGACCGCGAAGTCGAGGGCCTGAAAGCGCTAGATCGCTACACCTTCCGCATCCGCTTAGGCGAGGCCAATCCCCGCTTCCTCTACAACTTCACCGATGGCTCCTTCACTGGCGCGATGGCACGCGAGGTGGTTGAAGCCTATGGCGACAAGGTGGGTGAGCACCCGGTGGGTACCGGACCTTTCCGCCTTGCCGAGTGGAAGCGCAGTTCGCGCATGCTGCTGGAGCGCAACCCAAACTACCGCGAAGTGTTTTACGACGAGCATCCACCTGAGAGCAATTCCCGCTTGGTCGAGGTGGCGGCCAAGTTCAAAGGTCGCAGGATGCCTTTGGTCGACCGTGTCGAGATCTCGGTGGTCGAAGAAGCACAGCCTCGCTGGCTGTCCTTCCTCAACGGAGAACACGATGTGCTGGAGAACGTACCGGCCGAGTTTTACAACCTGGCCATCCCCAACAACCAACTCGCTCCGAACCTCAGCAAGCGTGGCATGGGCATGGTGCGCTATCCGCGGGCCGATGTGGCGATGAGCTACTTCGCGATGGAGAACCCGGTCGTCGGCGGCTACGAGCCTCACAAGGTGGCGTTACGGCGAGCAATCTCACTGGCCGTCGACTTGGACCGCGAAATCCGACTGGTTCGCCGCAACCAGGCCATTCCAGGCCAAAGCCCGATCGGTCCCGAGACCTTCGGCTATGACCCGGCGTTCAAGTCCGAGATGAGCGAATACAACCTGCCAAGAGCCAAGGCGCTGCTCGACCTGCATGGTTATGTCGACAAGAACGGCGATGGTTGGCGCGAACAACCCGATGGCAAACCCCTGGTGCTGGAGTACTCAACCCAGCCAGATCAGGTCAGCCGCCAACTCATCGAGTTGTGGAAAAAGAACATGGACGCGCTGGGTCTGCGCATGACGTTCAAGACCGCCAAATGGCCCGAGAACCTCAAAAGCAGCCGTGCCGGCAAGCTGATGATGTGGGGCGTGGGCTGGAGCGCCGGTTCACCGGACGGCGACACCTTCTTGGCGCTGGGTTATGGGCCTAACAAGGGTGGCGCCAACCATGCCCGCTTCAACCTGCCGGAGTTCAACCGCATCTACCAGGCCCAACGCGTGCTGGCCGATAGCCCCGAACGCCTGGCCCTGATGGACGAGGCCAAGCGTCTGATGGTGGCCTACATGCCCTACAAGATTCACGCGCACCGCATCTTCACTGACCTGAACCAGCCGTGGGTCCAGGGCTACCACCGCAACATCTTTGTGCGCGACTTTTTCAAGTACGTGGACATTGAATCGCAGGGATCCGGACGCCCCATCCGGTGAGGCGGCTTGCCTCAAAAATCTATCCAGCTATCCAGCTATCCAGCTATCCAGCCACCTAGCCAGCAAAGGCGCTGACGCGCGGGCACCTCACTTTTTCTTCTTGCTGCGTTCAGGCACCACGGTGGTGATGGTGGCGGTCACCGCACCGGGCGACAAAGGCTTGGCGTTGGCGGCTTCTTTCTTGGGCTTTTTGGCTTCTTTGGTGCTGCGCTGTTGACTCTTGGCCATTGGGGGCTCCTTGCTTTGGCCACGCCGAAATGGCGCGGGGTGCATGATGCTTGCGGCTGGCGTCTACCTTGTCAACCTCTGGGGCTGTCGCGCGGCTGCGGAAAAGGCTTGGCCCTCGCCTTGGCAATCACCGCGCGAGCTTGCAACTCGCTGTCGAGCGAGTGCTCGAGCGGTGAGCGGCACAGCCCAGCGAGTTCATAGCGCTTGTTCTCGTACAGCCCGGCCGCAGCAGGAAAGGCTTTGAGCAGAGCCTCCAGTCTGGCGTCCGTTGGCAGACCATCCAGCAGATGGGCAAGATGGCGCACCAGTTGTCGATATTGCGCTGCGCCGACAGGCTGTGCACTGGACTCGACACGCTGCAGCAGTTCAGCCAGCATCGCGGCAGTTCTCAAGTCTCCAAAAACCGGTTCAGTGGGCGGATAGGTCGTTTGCATGGTGATATTCCACAGGCCAATTTCAAGCCAGCCCGATCGTTTCAAGATGGTGATGACCAAGCGACTTGCAAGGCGTGAAAGGTGGTCACTGAAGGACGCGACGCCGGCCACCCTGGGCCCACCCTTCGCGTAAAGTGCCAGCACCGCAGACATCGCCCGGTCCTTCAGCCCGCCGAAAATTCAGCCCGCCGAACTGCATGAGCAAGCTCTATTTCCGCTATGCCGCGATGAACGCCGGCAAGTCCACCGCGCTGTTGCAGGTGGCCCACAACTACGAAGAGCGCGGACTTCGGGTGCTGCTGTTCACCGCAGCCCACGATGACCGCGTCGGCAGTGGCCGGGTCGGTTCGCGCCTCGGGCTGGTTCGACATGCGTCGACCTTTGGCCCGGAAACCGAATTTGTACATGGGCACTTGCTGATGCTGGCTGGCGGTGCATTGGCTTGCCTGTTGATCGACGAAGCCCAGTTCCTCAGCCCTGAACAAGTAC
>CANFPU010000027.1 GCA_947448955.1 Burkholderiales bacterium | reverse complement strand
GGGATGCCAAAGCTCTCAGCGGCCTGGCCCGACAGGAAACTGACGATACCGACCTTGAAAGTCTCCTGGGCTTGCGCGGTGCCGGCGGCGCACAGCGCGGCGGCGGCCGCCAGCAAACGCCATTTGGCGCCCGGTTGCCGGGTCGATTTAGAATCTTGTGGGTTGGTCATGCGGGTGACTCCTTGCAATGCGCCTTGGGTGGGCACGGGGTTGGCTGGTGGCGCGTTTGGCTGGGCACGGGGTTGTCTGAGCACTGGGCCTCAATTCGCGGCACCGCATCTTCGTCGAGCCGCCGGCGCATGGGAAGCTCGCAAACCCCAAGGCGTTCGGGCCAACGCGGCGAAGGCCTGGCGCTGGCGTTGCTCAAGCCAGATGCGCAGCGGCGAGCAGCGCGCGGGTGTAGACATGCTGCGGTGCGTCGAACAGCGCCAGCGTCTCGCCCGCCTCAACCACCACGCCTTCTTTCATCACCATCACCCGGTGCGCCATCGCGCGGATCACGGCCAGGTCGTGGCTGATGAAGACATAGCTCAAGCCATGGCGCCGTTGCAGTTCGGCCAGCAGCGTCAGCACCTGCTGCTGCACCGAAGCGTCTAGCGCTGAGGTCGGCTCGTCGAGCACCAGAACCTCGGGTTGCAGCACCACGGCGCGTGCGATCGCGATGCGTTGGCGCTGGCCGCCCGAGAACTCATGCGGATAGCGCTGCAGCACGTTGGCCACGCCGTCTCGCTCGGACAGACCGACCTCGGCCAGCATCGCGAGCACCTTCTCATCGTGCTCGGCAGCGCTCAGATTGCTTTGGTGCAGCGCCAGCCCTTCGCCGACGATCTGGCCGACCGTCATGCGCGGTGACAGCGAGGCGAAAGGGTCTTGCAGCACGACTTGCATGCGTCGGCGCATCGCGCGCAGCGCGCGGCGTTCGGCGTTGTCGATGCGCTCGTCGCCCATCCACACCTGACCAGCGGCCAGCGGCTGCAAGGCCAGCAAGGCCATGCCGAGCGTGGTCTTGCCCGACCCCGACTCGCCGACGATGCCCAGTGTCTCGCCACGCCGCAGCTGCAGTGTGGCCTGGGCCACGGCGGCAAATTGCCGCTTGCTGAACCAGCCGGTGGGGATGGCGAAATTGACGTCGACCGCACGGGCTTCGACCAGCACCGGCGCGTCGGCCGCCACCGGCTGCACCACCCGCTGTGGCCGGGTGGCGAGCAGGCGCTGGGTGTAGGCATGCTGCGGACGCGCGAACACTTCGGCGGTGCTGCCGATCTCGACCAGCTTGCCGCGCTCCATCACGCCGACCCGGTCGGAGAAGCGCTGCACCAGGTTCAAGTCATGGGTGATGAACAGCAGCGCCATGCCCATCTCGCGCTGCAGTTCTGCCAGCAGCGCCAGGATCTGAACCTGGATCGTGACGTCAAGTGCGGTGGTGGGTTCGTCCGCGATCAGCAGCTTGGGGCGACCAGCCAGCGCCATCGCGATCATCGCGCGCTGGCGCTGGCCGCCCGACAGCTCGTGCGGGTAGCTGTCGACACGACGTTCGGGCTCGGGGATGCCGGTGCGTGTCAGCAGTTCGATCGCGCGCGCCCTTGCCGCGTGAGGGTGCAGGCCCTCGTGGAGCGCCAGCACCTCGACGATTTGGTTGCCCACGGTGTACAGCGGGTTCAACGCGGTCATCGGCTCCTGGAAAATCATGCCGATTTGCGCGCCCCGGATGGCCAGCATCTGGCGCTCGCTGCGCGCCATCAAGTCCTCGCCTTCGAAGCGGATCGCGCCTTGGCTGGTCGCGGCGTCGACCAATCGCAGCACGCTCAGCGCGGTGATCGATTTGCCCGACCCCGATTCGCCAACCAACGCGAACTTCTCGCCGGCTTGTATCGAGAGCGACAGGTCGTGGACCGCGGTCGTCGGGCCGAAGCGCACGCTCAGTTGGTCGATCTCCAGCAGCGCTGCGTTCACGTCAGGACTTTCGGGTGTCGAAGGCGTCGCGCAGCGCGTCGCCGATGAAGGTCAGCAGCAGCATCGTCACGGTCAGCAGCGCGAAGGTTGGCAGGATGATCCACCAGGCATCGAGGTTGGCCTTGCCTTGCTGCAGCAACTCGCCCAGCGAGGGCACCGAAGCCGGCACGCCCAGGCCGAGAAAATCCAGCGAGGTCAGCGCCAGGATCGCTGCGCTCATCCGGAAGGGCAGGAAGGTGATCACTGGCGTCAGCGAGTTCGGCAGCACGTGGCGACGGATGATCTGTGCGTTGCTCAGCCCCAGCGCACGCGCGGCCTTGACGAACTCAAGCGAGCGGTTGCGCAAAAACTCGGCCCGCACATAGTCCGACAAGCCCAGCCAGCCCCACAGCGACAGCAGGATCAGCAGCAGGCCCAACGAAGGCTCGAAGATCGACGCGAAGATGATCAGCAGGTAGAGCTCGGGCACGGCGCCCCAGACCTCAATCAGTCGCTGCAGCGTGAGGTCGATCCGGCCGCCGAAATAGCCCATCAGCGCGCCCATCACGATGCCGATCGTGGTGCCGACCACGGTCAGCCCGATCGCGAACCAGATGCTCACGCGGAAACCGTAGAGCAGCCGCGCGAACATGTCGCGGCCCTTGTCGTCGGTGCCCAGCCAGTTCTTGGCATTGGGTGGCGACGGCGGTGCCAGCTTGCTGAAGTAGTCGGTCGAGTTGGCCGAGTGCGGGTTGGGTGCGGCCAGCGTCCAGTTGCCGGACTGGGCCAGCAACTCGGTGATGAAGGGGTCTTTCCAGTCGGTGGCGGTGGCGAAATCCCCGCCCAGCGCCAACTCGCTGGGGTTGCTGACGATCGGGAACATCAGCTTGCCATCGATCCTGGCGACGAAGGGTTTGTCGTTGCTGACCAGTTCGGCCAGCGTGGCGGTCAGCAGCAGCGCGATGAACAGCCACAGCGACCGGTAGCCCAGACGGTGGCGCTTGAATCGAGCCCAGGACCTGGCATTGGGCGACATCGGCTTGGGCATGGCCGCGCGGTCTGCCTCGACGTTCGATCCGGTCATTTCGCCACACGCCCGAACTGCACCCGCGGGTCGACCACCAGGTAGAGCAGGTCCGAAACCAGCTTGACCACCAGCCCGATCAGCGTGAAGAAGTAGAGCGATCCCAGCACCACGGGGTAGTCGCGCCTCGTCACCGCTTCAAAGCCCAGCAGACCCAGGCCGTCGAGTGAAAACAGGGTTTCGATCAGCACCGAACCCGCGAAGAAAGCATGCACGAAGGCCGCCGGAAAACCGGTGACCAGCGGGATCAGCGCATTGCGCAAGATGTGTTTGTAAAGCACTCGGCGCTGCGACAGGCCTTTGGCGCGGGCCACCAGCACATATTGCTTGCGCATCTCTTCGACAAAGGTGTTCTTGGTCAGCATCGTCAGCGTCGCGAAGCTACCGATCACCAAGCAGGTCAGCGGCAGCGCGAGATGCCAGAAGTAGTCGCCGATGCGGGCCGCGAACGACAGCTCGGTCCAGTTGTCCGAGCTCAGCCCGCGCAGCGGGAACCAGTCCAGGAAGGTGCCGCCTGCGAACAGCACGATCAGCAGCACGCCGAGCACGAAGCCTGGGATGGCGTAGCCCACCAGCACCAGTGAGGTGGTCAGCGTGTCAAATCGGGTGCCTTCGCGTACCGCCTTGGCGATGCCCAGCGGGATCGAGATCAGGTAGGACAGCACGAAGGTCCACAGACCCAGGCTGATCGAGACTGGCAGCTTCTCCTTGATCAGCGTCCAGACATCCTTGTTGTGCATGAAACTGCGGCCGAGGTCGAAGCGCGCGAAGTTGGCCAGCATTTCGAGATAGCGCTGGTGCACCGGCTTGTCGAAGCCATAGAGTTTCTTCAGCGCAGCGATCTGCTGCTGGTCGATGTCGCGGCTGGCGCGGTAGCCTTCGGTGTCACCACCTTTCTGGCCCGCGCGAGCCTCGGCCATGATCTGTTCGATCGGGCCGCCCGGCACGAACTGGATCACGATGAAGGTCAAGGTCAGCGCCCCCAGCAGCGTGGGCAGCATCAGCAGGATGCGTTTGACGATGTAGCTCAGCATGGCGGGGGTTCTCAGCGCTTGGTCGCGGACTTGTCCAGGCTCTTGTCCCACCAGGTCCACAGCGGCCAAGGGGCGCTACTGTCGCCAGCGTAAGAGTCGATCGAGAAATGCTTGGCCGCGACGCCGGGGCGGCCGAACTTGTTCCAGTACGAAACCGGCTCGCCGTTGGAAAACAGCTCGGGGATTTGCCAGTGGTTCCACATCACCACCCGGTCCAGCGCACGCGAGGCGGTCCGCAATTCGGCCAGCGTGGTGGCCGCGGCAATGCGCTTGATCAGCGCGTCCACCGCCGCACTCTTGACGCCGCGGAAGTTGTTGCTGCCCGGCTCATCGGCGCTGGCGCTGGCGTACAGGCTCTCCAGGTCGCTGGCGTTGGGCAGCGTGAACTTGCCCTCGACGATCGTGATCATCTCGTAGTCAAAGCTCTCGAGCCGCCGCCGGTACAGCGCAAAGTCGACCAGCCGCTCGGTCAGCGTGATGCCCAGCTTGTCGAGGTTGCGCTGGAAAGCGACGTTTCGCCCGATTGCCGAGGGCTCAAGGTACTCGATCGTGAATGCCTCGCCGGCAGCGTTGCGCAGCCGGCCGTCTGGGGCGATCTTCCAGCCGGCTTCGTCGAGCAGGTCGCGGGCGCGGCGCAGGTTGTCGCGCAGCGCGTTGGGCCCGGTGTCGTTGCGCGGCGCGCGGAATGCCGGTCCGAAGACCTGGGTCGGCAATTCGGCACGGAACGGCGCCAGCAGCTTGAGTTCATCGGCCGAAGGCTCGCCCTGGGCTGCGAACTCGGTGTTGTTGAACATGCTGTTGGCGCGTTTGAAGGTGCCGTAGCGGTTGGCGTTCTCGAAGTCCCAGGCCCGCATGATCGCTTCGCGCACGCGGATGTCCTGGAACTTCGGTCGACGCAGGTTGAAGTCCATCGCCTGCAACATGCTGCCGGTACCGATCTCCAGGGTCTGTTTGATGATGCGGCCGTCGCGCCACTTCGCGCCTTGGTGCTGGCGTGCGAAGGCGCTCGCGCGGTACTCCTTGAGCAGATCGAATTCACCGGCCTTGAAGGCCTCTCGCTTGACGGCATCGTCCTTGTACATGCGGTAGACGATGCGGTCAAAGTTGAAAAAGCCGCGCCGCACGCCCAGGTCACGAGCCCAATAGTCGGGATTGCGGCGCAGTTCCAACCGGCGCGGCATCTCGACCTTGTCGATCAGGTAAGGCCCGCTGGTGATCGGCGGCTCGGAGATCAGCTGGTCGAACTTCTTCGCCGTGCTGGCCGCTGAACCTGACTGCCCCCACTTTCGCGAGAACACCGGCAGACCACCGACGGTAAACAGCAGGTCAAGCTTGCGCTCCTTGAGGTCAAAGCGCACCGTTCGCGGGTCCACCACGACCGCTTTTTCGACCCCGGCGTAAGCGGTCTGGTAAGTCGGCGCTGCCTGCTTGCCGCTGATCTGGCGGAAGCTGTGGACCACATCCTCGGGCGTCACCGCGTCGCCGTTGGCAAATCGGGCCAAGGGATTCAGCCGGAATGAGATCGACGACAGGTCGGGTTCGACCCAGATCGATTCAGCCAGCAGTCCATACATCGCCTGGGGTTCGTCGAGCGAAGCCACGGTCAGTGATTCGAAGACGAACATCGTCATCGCTGCCGGCGCCACGCCCTTGAGCGTGTAAGGGTTGAACTTGTCGAAGCTCGAGCGTCGATCGGGGTTGGCCAGCCTCAGCACGCCGCCTTTGGGCGCATCGGGGTTGGCGTAATCGAAGTGCTTGAAGCCGCTCGGGTATTTGGGCGGCTGGTAAGCCGACAACGCATGAACCCAGCGGCCGGTCTCGACCGGTGCTGTGGGCGTGGTGGCGGACGTGGTGGCGGACGTGGTGGCGGGCTTGACAGCGGACGTGACAGTGGACGTGACGGCGGACGAACCCGCGTTTGCCACTGGCTTGGCGGCCAGCGCAGCGTCCGCCAGACCCAGGCACAGCGCGATGGCCGCGGCCACCCTCCACCCGACACGCCCTGCGGTCTGCTTACCGCCAAGGCCGCCATCGGGGTTGTCCCCGCAGACCGCGTCCAACCGCCTCAATGCCTGAAATGCCTGGTGCCGGTGAACACCATCGCGACGCCACGCTCGTCGGCGGCGGCGATCACCTCGGCGTCGCGCATTGAGCCGCCGGGCTGGATCACGCAGCGCGCGCCGGCCTCGACCACCACGTCCAGGCCGTCGCGGAACGGGAAGAAGGCGTCGCTGGCCACCGCGCTGCCGACCAGGCTCAGCCCGGCGTTGCCGGCCTTGATGCTAGCGATGCGGGCCGAATCGATGCGGCTCATCTGGCCGGCACCGACGCCCAGCGTCATGCCCTGGCCGCAGAACACGATGGCGTTGCTCTTGACGAACTTGGCCACCTTCCAGGCGAACATCAGGTCGTCCATCTGCTGCGCCGTGGGTTGAAGACGGGTCACCAGTTTGAGTGTGCCGACCTCGACGTTGCGCGCATCGGTCGACTGCAGCAGCATGCCGCCGCCCACGCGCTTGACATCAAGCCGGTTGCCCTGGGCCGACAGCGGCACCTCGAGCAGCCTGACGTTTTGCTTGGCGGCGAAGATCGCCCGGGCTTGCGGCGTGATCGCCGGCGCGATGATCACCTCGACGAACTGCTTGGCCACGGCCTCGGCGGTGGCGCCGTCCAGCGGTTGGTTGAATGCGATGATGCCGCCAAAGGCGCTGGTCGGGTCGGTCTGCAGGGCCTTCGCATAGGCTTCGAACGCATTGACGCCCACCGCCACACCGCAGGGGTTGGCGTGTTTGACGATCACACAGGCGCTGCCGGCACTGAACGTCTTGACGCATTCCCAGGCCGCGTCGGCGTCAGCGATGTTGTTGAACGACAGTTCCTTGCCCTGCAACTGGACCCACTGCGACAGCGTGCCCGGCGCGGGTTCTCGCTCGCGGTAGAAGGCCGCGCTTTGGTGCGGGTTTTCGCCGTAGCGCATGTCCTGGGTCTTGAGCAACTGCAGGTTGAAGACCTCAGGATATTCGCTGCGCTGGGGCACTGCGCTCGGACGGTCTTCGGCGCCGGCTTCGATCGCGCTGAGGTAGTTGGTGATCATGCCGTCATAGGCGGCGGTGTGAGCGTAGACCTTGCGCGCGAGACCAAACTTGGTCTTGCGCGTCAGGCCGCCGGCGTCGAGCTCGGCCAGTACCTGGGCATAGTCGGCGGGTTCGATCACCACGCCCACGTCCTGCCAGTTCTTGGCCGCGGCGCGCAGCATCGCTGGGCCGCCGATGTCGATGTTCTCGATCGCATCTTCGAGCGTGCAGCCTGGTTTGGCTGTGGCCTGCGCGAAGGGGTAGAGGTTGATCACCAGCAAGTCGATGGTGGCGATGCCGTGCTGGCTCAGCGCTGCCATGTGCTCGGGCATGTCGCGTCTCGCCAGCAACCCGCCGTGAATTCGCGGATGCAGGGTCTTGACCCGTCCGTCAAGCATCTCGGGGAAGCCGGTGACCTCGGCCACCTCGGTGACCGGCAGGCCAGCTTCGGCCAGCAGCTTGGCGGTGCCGCCGGTCGACAGCAGCGCGATACCGCGCCTGTGCAGTTCGCGGGCGAAGTCGACGATGCCGGTCTTGTCAGACACGGAGAGCAGGGCAGTGGTCATTTCGAGGTCTTGGGGGGCATCAGGGTGCGCGCCGGCTCACTTGATCAATTGGTGGTCGAGCAGCTTTCGGCGCAGGGTGTTGCGGTTGATCCCCAGCCATTCGGCGGCCTTGCTCTGGTTCCCATCCGTCAGTTTCAACACCACCTCGAGCAGCGGTTTTTCCACCGTGTTCATCACCATCGCATGGATCGCGCGCGGTTCGGTGCCTTGCAAGTCCTTGAAGTATTGCTCCAGGTTTTCGCGGATGCAGTCACCGACTTCTTTCTTGCTCATGCTTGCCGATCAAGGAGGTCTTCGTTGGCGGCCATCAGGCCGATGGGGATGCCGCACGGCAGCTGGTGAAATTGTGCTGCGAGCCGGTCAAAGTAGTCTGACACGCCCGAGACCTGGCTGGCGATATCTTCGAGTTGGTTCATCGCCGCTCGGAAATTTTCGCCGCCGGGCAGCGATCGAACGGCCCAGCCGATGTGTTTGCGGGCGCTGCGAACGCCGGTCTGCTCGCCATACAAGCCGTAATGCTCATGCAGGTGCGCCACCAGCCATCCACCGACCTCGCGGGTGGTCGGTGGTGCGAGGGTTTGGCCGGTGGCCAGGTAATGCGCGATCTCGCGAAATATCCAGGGTCGGCCCTGCGCTGCGCGGCCGATCATCAGCGCGTCAGCGCCGGTGCGCGCCAGCACTTCGGCGGCCTTGGCGGGCGAGTCGATGTCACCATTGGCCACCACCGGAACCCGAACTGCAGCCTTCACCGCGCTGACCGTGTCGTATTCGGCCAAGCCCTTGAAACCCTGTTCGCGGGTGCGGCCGTGTACCGTGAGCATCGCCACGCCGGCGCTCTCGGCCGCGCGCGCCAGCGTTACCGCATTGCGCTCGCTGTCGCACCAACCGGTGCGCATCTTCAGCGTCACCGGTACGCCGCGTGGTGCGCACACCGCGACCACCGCGGTGACGATGGCCAGCGCCAGCGGTTCGTCGCGCATCAAGGCCGAGCCGGCCCATTTGTTGCACACCTTCTTGGCCGGGCAGCCCATGTTGATGTCAATGATCTGGGCGCCGCGGTCGATGTTGTAGGCCGCGGCCTCGGCCAACATCGCGGCGTCGGTGCCGGCGATCTGGACCGCGATCGGACCTGGCTCGCCGGCATGGTCGGTGCGGCGCGAGGTCTTGAGCGAGGCCCAAAGATCCTTGCGCGACGTGACCATCTCGCTGACGGCATAGCCCGCACCCAGCCGCCTGCAGAGTTGCCGGAATGGCCTGTCGGTCACCCCAGCCATCGGGGCGACAAACAGCGCATTCGGCATCGTGTAGGGGCCGATCTGCATGTTCAGGCGGACTTGGAAATCATCGGGTTGCTGAAAAATTGAGCACCAGTATAGCGGGCCCATTTTTCCCGGAACTGCTGGCTTGGCGACCGGTTTTCGGGCGTGATCACGGCCCGTCACGCCTATCATCCCTGCCGATGGAAGCCTGGATTGAACTGCAGCTGTCGGCGCTGCTGGCCGCGCTGGCCTTGCCCAAGTTCGGCCTGAGCACGGTGTTCATCGTGTCGCTGGTATCGGCCACTTTGCTGCCGCTGGGCTCTGAACCGGCAGTGTTTGGCTTGGTCAAGCTCAACCCGTCGCTGTTCTGGCCGGCGGTCAGCGTGGCCACACTGGGCAACACACTGGGCGGTGCGATCAATTGGTGGATGGGCTACGGCACCGAGCGCGCCTACCAGCGCATCACCGATCGAGCCGGCCATGGCCGTGCGCTGCGCTGGCTGGCGAATTTCGGCCCGCCGGCTTGTTTGCTGTCCTGGCTACCGGTGGTGGGCGATCCGCTGTGTGCCGTGGCGGGTTGGCTCAAATTGCCGTTCTGGCCTTGCGTGATGTACATGGCGATTGGCAAGCTGGCCCGCTACATCACGATGACTGCCGGCTTGCTGTGGCTGTTTCCTGGCGCGTTGAAGTAGCACTGCGTTCGGCGCGCATGGCCGCAGCCGACTGAATGCTTGGCGTTCAAGTCGCCGGCGCGGCCTTTTTGCGCGCCGCCCGGCGTTTGACGGCCGGCGTTTGAGCGACGGCATTGGGCGCGCCAGCCTGGTTGGGGCGACTTTTCTTCGCGGCGATCGGCTTGGGCAGTGGGACGTGCTGCCCTTCGCCGGCCGTTTTGCGGTGGTCCGCCTGGCGGGTCTCCAGGCTTGAGCGGGCCTCCAGCTTGCGCAGCGCCTCGGCCAGCGCGTCGACCCTGGCCGACAAGGTCGCCAAGGCCTTCGCGCTCGGAACCCCGAGCTTGAGCATCGCGCGTTTGGTGCGTTGCTCGAAGATCGATTCCAGCTTGTCCCATTGCGAATTGGCCCGTTGCCCGACTTCGCCCGCCATGGCGCTCATCCTGTCGGCCATGTCGCTAAGTTTGACTTCGGCCACGGCCTGGGTCTTGCGCTGCAGGATCACGCCTTCTTGAATCAATGCATCGAACACCTTGCTGCTGCCACCCTGGGCTTTGGCAAACGCCCCCAGACCGGCAAGCCAGATCTGCGAGGCCGAATCCTGGACCGCCTGGGCCAGCGGGCTGCCCTGCAGACCGGCTGCCAAAGCCTCTGCGGCCAGTTTCTGAAGTTTTTTGACCATGGCGAACTCCTGGTTGATGGTGCTGGGGGGTACTCGGGCGGCACATCGCGGTGTTGCCAAAGCGCGGATGAGTTTAGGCAGCCCGCCTCGGGAGGTCAGCCTAATCGACAGAGACGGCGGCAGATCCATGGCCCCATGGCCATTGACCAGCCCGATGGCCGGGCTCGCGTCGGGCCGTCGCGGTGCGGCAAGCCATCGCGGGTCTCGCGGCCCGGCTATCCTGCCGCCATGTACTTGCCCTTCTTCGGCCTGTCGCAGCCGCCGTTCTCGATTGCGCCCGATCCGCGTTACCTCTACATGAGCGAGCGTCACCGCGAGGCGCTGGCCCATCTGCTCTATGGCGTGAGCGGTGGTGGCGGCTTCGTGCTGTTGTCGGGCGAGATCGGTGCTGGCAAGACCACCGTCTGCCGCTGTTTCCTCGAGCAGGTGCCGCCGGGCTGCCAGGTGGCTTACATCTTCAACCCCAGGCTCAGTGAGACCGAGCTGCTGCAATCGGTGTGTGATGAGTTCGGCCTGAACGTGACGGGTTCGGCGACGGTCAAGACTTACATCGACGCGCTCAACCGCCACCTGCTCGAGGCCCATGCCCAGGGTCGCCAATGCGTGCTGATCATCGACGAGGCGCAAAACCTCTCAGCCGAGCTGCTGGAGCAATTGCGCCTGCTGACCAACCTTGAGACCCACGAGCGCAAACTGCTGCAGATCATGCTGATCGGTCAGCCCGAGCTGCGCCGCAGACTGGCCGAACCTGGGCTTGAACAGCTCGCGCAACGGGTGATCGCTCGCTACCACTTGGGTGCGCTCAGCGCCCCTGAAACCGCCGCCTACCTCGCGCATAGACTGGCGGTGGCGGGGCATGCCGGTGCGATCCCGTTCAACGCTTCGGCGCTGCGCCGCATCCACCAACTCAGCGCGGGCCTTCCCCGGCGCATCAACCTGTTGGCCGACCGGGCCTTGCTCGGTGCCTTTGCCCAGGGTCGGGCGTCGGTCGGGCGGCGCATCGTCGAGCAGGCTGCGCGCGAGGTTTTCGACTCCGGTGGGCGGCGTGTCGAATTCGGGCTTTGGGGGCCTGTCGCAGCCTGGTGCGGCGCTGCGGCGCTGTTCTTGGCGGGTGCCGCGTTTTGGTTCGGCCAGCCGGCTCAGCCAGGATCGACGCGCGCTGCCTCTGCGGTGGCCGATCCGCGGGCGCCCACCGTGGCGCTGGCGTCGCCTGCCTCGGGGGTGTCGCTGCCAGCGCTGGCGGGCTTGCGGGGTCTGGCGCCGCGCGACGACGCAGCCGCCTGGCGCGAACTGGCCGTGCTGTGGGGATTGGACGCCGCAGCCATCGGCGGCACCGACCCCTGCGCGATGGTGCGCGCGCTGGACCTACGGTGTTTTCGCAGCGGTGGCGGTACCTTGGACCAGCTGCGTCAGCTTGACCGACCGGTGCTGCTGGTGTTGCGCGACGGCGAAGGCCAAACCAGGCAGCTGCGGCTGGTCAGTCTGGGCGTCCGCCAGGCGTTGCTGGCCAGCGGCGCCGCGACTTACGCGGTCTCGTTGGATCAACTGGCCCGGCTTTGGCGCGGCGAGTTCGCGACGCTGTGGCGCTGCCCGCCGGCTTATGGCGACCCATTGACGCCGGGCGCTCGCGGGCCCTCGGTGGATGCGCTGGCACGCGGCCTGGCGGCATGGCGCCAAGTCGCGCCGCCCGCACTTGGCCAGGGGCTGTCCGGCGCGCTGGCCGATCAACTGGCGGGTTTCCAGGTGGCGCAGAGCCTGCGCGCCGACGGTATTGCTGGGCCGACCACCTTCATGCAACTCAACCGAGTGCAAGGCGTGGCCGAGCCGCGCCTGACCCCGTTTCTGGCGGAGCGCTAGCCGATGTCCTTCATCCTTGAGGCTTTGCGCCGTGCCGAAGCGCAGCGTCAACGTGGTGGCGTGCCCGGCCTGCATGCCCAGCCCGCAGCGGCCGCGCTGGCTGACTTGGCGCTGGCCCATCAAATCCGTGCGCGCAGGCCTTGGCGCCTGGTCTTTGCCCTTGCTTCGGTCTTGCTGCTGCTGGCCGCCGCTGCGCGTTGGTGGCTCGGACCGTCAGGCCTTTCGCCGACCCTCAGTGCTGCGCCGCCCCCGTCCGTCGCGCCAGCGGCCGAGCCGGCACTGGCTGCGCCCTTGGCGGTCTCGGTCACCCTGGCGCCGATCGCCAGTGCGGCGGCGGCCCATGCCTCACGCCAGCCGCCGCCCGTCGCCCCCAGCGTTGGTTTGCCGCTGATTGCTGCGCCGCTGTACGCGACGGCATCGTCACCCGCAGCCGCACGGCCCTCGTTGTCAGCGTCAGCACCACCCTCAGCGCCATCCAGCGCATCGCGATGGCCCACGCTGGCCGAACTGCCCGAGACGCTTCGGCGCGAGCTGCCCGTGTTGGCGCTGGGCGGCTCGGTCTACGCTGAGCAAGCGTCGCAGCGCATGGTCATCATCAACGGCCAAGTCTTGCGCGAAGGCGACCGGCTGGCGCCCGAATTGCTGCTGCAGCAAATCAGGCTGAAGTCCGTGCTGCTGGATTACCGCGGCCAGCGCTTCGAGCTGCCGTTCTAGGACGGTGCTGGGGCGGTGCTAGGGCGGCGCGCTTCGGCGCTGCTCGCGCAGCATGAACAGATAGAGCGATTCGACTTTGTCACGGGCCCAGGGCGTCTTGCGCAGGAACTTCAGGCTCGACCCGATGCTCGGGTCGCTGGTGAAGCAGCGCAAAGGCACACGCTCGCCCAGCCCGGCCCAGCCGTATTGGGCGACCAGCGCGTTCACGATGTGCTCAAGCGTCAGCCCGTGCAGCGGGTTGCGGGGCTGAGGGTTGGAAGAAGGTGGCGGCATGCTGGCGGACGCTTCAGGCCTCGGTTGCGCCGCCTGCGCAACGATGCACTTCGACCGTGACATGGCGCACGCTGTGCAGCGCATGCAGGCGCGCTCGGTAGTCAGCCGCGGCGAGCGGGTGGTCGGCGACCACGCTGATCATCACTGAGTGCGCTTGCGGTCCGACCTGCCAGACATGCAGGTCGGCGAGCTTGGCATCGCCATCGCTCTCAATTGCTGCACGCACGGCCTGCCGCAAGGGCTCGCCGGCCGTGGCATCGACCAGCGCCCGAGCACTGCTGCGCAACAGCCCCAAGCTCCATTGGCCGATCACCAGCGCGCCGACCAGCGCGACCACGGGGTCGAGCCAACGCCAGCCCCACCACAGGCCACCGGCCAGCGCGGCGATCGCCAGCAAGGAGGTGAAAGCGTCGGCCAGCACATGCACATAGGCGGCGCGGAAGTTGTGGTCGTGATGCCCATGACCGTGATGCCCATGACCGTGATGCCCATGACCGTGATGCACCGGCGCATGCGCCGTTTCATGCCCGTGGTCGTGGCCATGACGAGAGCCATGACCGTGCTCATGCTGGCGACCGGCGCGCGACAGCAGCCAGACGCTGGCCAGGTTGACGACCAGCCCGAGCGAGGCCACGGTCATCGCTTCGCCGAACGCAATCGGCTCGGGTTGGGCCAGGCTGCGGATCGACTCGACGACCAGACCGATTGCCACCGCAGCGAGCAGCAGCGCGCTGGTGTAAGCCGTCAGCACCTCGATCTTCCAGCCGCCGAAGGCAAAGCCCTCGTGCTCTCGCACCCGGCGCGACCAGTGCATGGCGAGTGTCGCGCCGCCCAACGCTGCGGCATGGGTGCCCATGTGCCAGCCGTCGGCGATCAGTGCCAGTGAGCCAGTCCACCAGCCCGCGACCAACTCGACGGCCATCGTCACCAAGGTCACCCAGGTCACCGCCAGCAAGGCACGACCACGCGCTGCTTCGCCTGCGTCGCCAAAGGCGTGGCTGTGGCGGAACGGGCTCAAATCGTGTTGGTGGGTGTTCAGCGCATTCAAGGTATTCGTCGGGTGGCTCATCCCGCGATGCTACGCCGCGCGGCTTTCGGTGCTTGGGGCGGAACGCTGGACAGCGAGTTCGGGTGGCAGTCGCTTGTTCCTACAATCCTTGAGAAATCTTGCTGCAATGCATCAAAGGACTCGCCATGACCAGCCCCACCGACCCTGATCTCAGCCACATCTCGCCGCGTGACAAGGCCGAGATCCTGGCCCAGGCGCTGCCGTACATCCGCAAGTTCCACGGCAAGACGCTGGTGATCAAGTACGGTGGCAACGCGATGACGGACCCGGCGCTTCAGCAAGACTTCGCCGAGGACGTGGTGCTGCTCAAGCTGGTGGGCATGAACCCGGTGGTGGTGCACGGTGGCGGGCCGCAGATTGACGAGGCGCTGGCCAAGATCGGCAAGAAGGGTACTTTTATTCAGGGCATGCGCGTCACCGACGAGGAGACGATGGAAGTCGTCGAATGGGTGCTGGGTGGCGAGGTGCAGCAAGACATCGTCGGCCTGATCAACGTGGCCGGCGGCAAGGCGGTAGGCCTGACCGGGCGCGACGGCGGGATGATCCGAGCGCGCAAGCTCAGGATGGTCGACCGCGACGATCCGACCAAGGAACATGACGTCGGCCAGGTCGGCGAGATCGAATCGATCGACCCCAGCGTGGTCATTGCGCTGCAGGACGATGCCTTCATCCCGGTGATCAGCCCGATCGGATTTGGCGAGCGCAATGAAAGCTACAACATCAACGCCGACGTGGTCGCGGCCAAGCTCGCCACGGTGCTCAAGGCCGAAAAGCTGCTGATGCTGACCAACATCAGTGGCGTGCTCGATAAGTCTGGCCAGTTGCTGACCGACCTGACCGCGCGTCGCATCGATGAGTTGTTTGCCGATGGCACGATCAGCGGCGGCATGCTGCCCAAGATTGCCGGCGCGCTCGACGCGGCCAAGAGCGGGGTCAACGCGGTGCACATCATCGACGGCCGGGTGCCGCATGCGCTGCTGCTGGAGATCCTGACCGACCAGGCCTACGGCACGATGATTCGCAGCCATTGAGCCCAGCCCCGCAGCGCTTTCGGCGCGCCCGCTCAAGGGGGCGCTGCCAGCGGCCCGGCATCGCCGGATCCGCGGCGTCCGCTTGGCGGCGCCGTATCGGTGCGCCCTGGCTGGCCATGCGGGTTGCGGCGAACCTGGGCAGATGCCGATGACGCTTCGCATCAATCGCCAGACAGTCTGGCTGTTCGACCTCGACAACACCTTGCACGATGCCGGTGCGCAGGTGTTTGGCGCGCTCAACCGCACCATGGGCGCTTATGTCGAACGTGAGCTTGGCCTGCCCGCCGAGCAGGCCAATGCGCTGCGACGTCATTACTGGCTGCGCTACGGCGCCACGCTGCTGGGCCTGATGCGACACCACGGTGTGAAGGCGGCGCACTTTCTGCACGACACCCACAACCTGCCGGGGCTCGAGCGTCTGGTCAATGGCCATCGTCACGACTTCGAAGCGCTGGCGCGCTTGCCGGGGCGCAAGTTCATCTTGACCAATGCGCCGCGCGCTTATGCGCAGCGGGTGCTTGGCGCATTGCGCATCGGGCACTTGTTTGAGGGCGTGATCACGATCGAGGACATGGCGAT
This sequence comes from Burkholderiales bacterium, assembly GCA_947448955.1. GTDB lineage: Bacteria > Pseudomonadota > Gammaproteobacteria > Burkholderiales > Burkholderiaceae_C > Pseudaquabacterium. The sequence continues at coordinate 16,198 of CANFPU010000027.1, read as the reverse complement.
GTTCGGCCAGCTGCGGCCCAAGCCCGACGCGCGCATGCTGCGGGTAATGGCTGTCAGTCTGGGCGTGATGCCGAGCCGCTGCGTGCTGGTCGAGGACACGCTGGTGCACCAGAAATCGGCGCGCAAGGTTGGGATGGGCACGGTCTGGATGCAGCGCTTCGCGCGCCGTATCCCGACCGGTGGCCAGCATGGCGGCCCGACGGTGGCGCGTTGGTCGATGGCGCCGGCTTATGTCGACCGCAGGGTTCGGACGCTGCGCGCCTTGCTGAAGTGATCTGCAGCCGCCTCGGCGCCGATCGCGGTCAGAAGCGCTGGCTGCGCCGCGCCAGGTAGAACCATTCCTGCCGCGCCTGTGCGCGCGCGTTCGGGAACACGATCCAGCCGTCGCCCTCGGCATGCAAAGCCTCGCCGTCTTGGCGAGTGCCGATCAAGTCGCCGGTGCGCACGGCATCAAAGCTGCGCCATTCGCGTGCGAAGCGGTCTTCGGCGTGGTGTTTGTCGACCACCTGGTGCAGCGACAAGGCTTCGATCGCCGGCACCACCGGGGGCCGCGGTTCATCGGTCAGGCCGAGCTGGGCCAGCGTGTTGCGTATCGCCCGGTAGGCCACTTCGGGCGCCTGCGGGTCCTGGTGTTGGCCGCACTCCAGGGTCAAGGCCCAGCCGCCCTGGCTGCGCATGTACTCGGTGGTGCCCACGCCGTAGCGTGGGTCGAGGTCCAATGAGGCGGCGGCAGATTCGCCGGCCAACTGGCGTCGCCGCGCCACCCCATCGGCGTAGGTGCCGAGCCAGCCGTCGACCGCACGTTGCACGCCCAGGCATCGCACCAGCGCTTCTTCGGCCTCGGCCTGGCCGAAAGGCTCGACCGGGCCGTCGTTGTTGCGGGGTCCGACCATCACGAAAGCCTGGCCACCGCCCTGGAACGAGTGCAAGTCCAACAGCACGTCATGGCTGGCCAGCAGCGGACACAGCCAATTGGCCAGTTGGTCTTCGTATTCGCGCGGCGAGTCGGTCGGGCCCAGCGCGCGGTTCAGGTTGCGGTCGCCGTGGCGGCGTTGCAGCGCATAGGCCATCGGGTTGCAGACGGGGACCAGCGTGAGATGGCCACGCTGCAGCACCCGTTCGCCGCGGTCGAGCTCCTCGGCGATGCGGCGTATCGCCTGCGTGCCGCAGACTTCGTTGCCGTGTACCGCGCCGGTGACGATCAGCCGCGGGCCAGGGCTGGTCGTGGCGTAGCTCAGCGATTTCAACGGTGGCAGCGGTGCGGTGGTCGTCATGGCGATTGGCGTGTCGGGCAAGGTCTTCGGATTGTCGACCAAGATCCGCTGCCTGCCGACCTCAAAGGCTACAGTCCTGGCGCCGCCCTTCCTGCCTCGCACCCATTGATGCTGACCCACCACCACGCGCTCAACACCGAGCATCGCCCCTCGTTCAGGGAGGGTGTCGCGAGGGGCATGGGGGCTTGGCGCCGCGGGTGCTTGGCGCTGTTCCTGGGCTGGTGCTTCGGGGCGGGGGCGCAGCCCTTGGCTGACCCGCTGCCCTCGCGTTCCTTGGTCTATTGCGCCGACGCCAGCCCCGAGGGCTTTGACCCCGGGCTTTGGGATTCGGCGGCCACAGGCAATGTCAATGCGCAGATGTTTCAGGGACTGCTGGCGTTCAAGCGCGGTGGCACCGAACTGGTGCCGCGTCTGGCCGAGCGCTGGGAGGTGTCAGCCGACGCGCGCAGCTTCACTTTTCATCTGCGACGCGGTGTTCGCTTTCACCGCACAGCCTACTTCAGCCCGACCCGAGCGTTCAATGCGGACGATGTGATGTTTACCTTCGGCCGTTTCGTCGATGCGGCACACCCGTTCAACCAGGCTTTTCCGGCGTTGTTCGTCTACCCGCAGAACCTGGGCCTGGCCGCCATGATTGAGCGCATCGACAAGATCGACGATTACCAGGTGCGCTTTTTGTTGAAGGTACCGAACGTGACGTTTGCAAGTTATTTTGCAATGTCTTTTGCCGGCATCCAATCGGCCGAATACGGCGCGCAACTGCTGGCGCAAGGCAAGGCCAGTCGCATCAACAACCTGCCGGTGGGCACTGGGCCTTACCGCTTTCGCTCGTACAAGAAGGACGACCTGGTCCGGTTGCAAGCCAACCCCGACTACTGGGGCCGGACGCAGCGCACGGCGCAGCTGATCTTTGTGATCACGCGTGATCCCAATGTGCGGGTCCAAAAGCTGCTGGCCCGCGAGTGTCAGGTGATGGCCGCAGCGCGCGATCAGGACGTGCCCGTGCTGCAGCGCCGTGCCGACATCCGACTCGAACAGGCGCAGGCGCTCAACATTTCGTACCTGTCTTACAACTTGAAGCGTGCGCCGACCAGCCTGCGCGCGGTGCGCGAGGCATTGGACATCGCGATCGACCGCGACGCGATCTTTCGCGTGATGTTCCCGCGCGGCGATGCGGTGCAGGCGGTCAGCGCCTTCCCGCCGGTGGTCCCGGGCCACGACAAGACGCTGCGCAACGCGCATGACCCTGCACGCGCCAAGGCATTGCTCGCCGAGGCGGGTTACCCCCAGGGTTTCGAGATCGACCTGTGGGCGCTGCCGTTGGCCCGGCCAACCAACCCGAATGGCCAGTTATTGGCGCAGATGTTGCAAGCTGACTGGGCCCGCATTGGCGTGCGAGCCCGCATCAAGACTTACGAGTGGGGCGAGTACCTCAAGCGGGCCAAGAAGGGCGAGCACGATGTCTACATGAGCGGCTGGACTGGCGACACCGCGGACCCCGATGACTTTCTCAGCCCGAACCTGACCTGCGCGGCCAATGCCGGTGGCGTCAAGTTCTGCAATGCCGGCTTTGACCGCTTGGTCGAGCAGGCCCGTGGCACGACCGACCCAGCGCAGCGGGCCGAACTCTACCGACGGGCCCAGGCCATCTTCCGCCTCGAGCGCCCCTGGAGCCCGATCGCGCACTCGACGATCTACCTCCCGATGCTGCGCGAGGTGCAAGGCTTCGTGATGTCCCCCAGCGGCAAGGTCGACTTCGAGGACGTGTACCGCTGACCGTGTCTGGCCACCGGCTGCGATCGGTCCTTATTCGGGGTTCATGCCGGCGTCTCGAAACGCACGGCCCCAGGCGACCAGTTGTTCCTGCATGAAGCGGCCCATCTCGTCAGGTGTCGACCCGGCCAACTCGAAGCCTAGCGCGGTGATGCGCTCGCGAATTTCGGGCCGCTGCATCGCAGCGTTGAGTTCGCGGCTCATGCGCTGCAAGATCTCTGGCGAGACCTTGGCCGGGGCGAACAGCCCGGCCCAGGTGCCAGCGGTCAGTGGCGGTAAACCGGCTTCGGCCGCGGTGGGCACGCTTGGCAGCAGTGACGAACGCGTCGGCAGCAGCACCGCGAGCGCGCGCAGCTTGCCATCCTTGATGTGGGGCAGCGTGCTCGCCGGCGTGGCAAATGTGAGCTGCACATGGTTGCCCAGAATGTCAGTGACCGTCGGCGCTTCGCCCTTGTAAGGGATCAGCGTGGTGTCGGCCTTCGCCAGTTTGAGTTGCGTGTGCATCAACTGCGTCACGCCGCTGTAGCTGCCATAGCCGAGCTTGCCCGGGTTTGCCCGGGCGTAGCCGAGCAGTTCCCCGACGTCCTTGACCGGCAGCGCGGGCGTGCTGACCAGCACGTAGATGTAGCGGCCCACCAGCGAGACTGGCGCGAAGCTTTTGATCGGGTCATAGGGCGGGTTCTTCTTCAGCAGCGGCACCTGCATCATCGGCGTGTTGCTGGCGAGGAAGAAGGTATGGCCATCGGGTTCGGCGCGGGCGACGAATTCGCCGGCAATCGCGCCGTCGGCACCCGGCCGGTTCTCGACCACCACCGGCTGGCCCAGCGCGGCCGACAGCGGCTGGGCCAGGATGCGGGCGACCGAATCGGTCGAGCCGCCGGGCGGGAACTGCAGCACGATGCGAATCGGCTTGCTGGGCCAAGACTGCGCCATCGCCGGTAGACCGACACAGGCGAGCAACAGGCAGATCGTGAATTTGAGTGACTTCATCGGGTGTTCCAATTTGTGCAGAGAGAACCGAAGGGGGGAGCGCTGATCGATATTCTCCGTCCTCGACCTGGGCTCAGAGCCGGCGCTGCCGACCCCCGCGCGTCAAGCGCACAGCAAGGCGCCGCGCAGGCTGCCCTCGGAGCGGGCCAGCCGCTGTTCGGCGCCCGCCACGTCGAGCCGGCAGCGCAGCATCACGATCGCGACCTTGACACGCCAGCCGCACGCGGCCAGCGCCTGCGCTGCGGCCGCCTCGCTGGCCTCGCTGACCAACACCGTGAGATGCTGCGCACGCCGCCGCAGCTTGACGTTGCTGGCGCGCAGGTCGACCATCAGATTGCCGTGCACCTTGTGCAGCTTGACCATCAAAGCGCTTGAAAAGCTGTTGAGCGCGATCTTCTGCGCGGTCGCAGCCTTCAACCGGGTGCTGCCCGAGATCATCTCGGTGCCGGTGTCGAGCAGGATGCCGATATCGGCCTGCTCGATCAGTGGCGCGCCAGGGTTGTTGGCCAGCCCGATCGTCAGCGCGCCCGCTTTGCGGGCTTCGCCGAGGGCACCCAAGGCGTAGGGCGTGCTGCCCGACGCGGCGATCAGCAGCACCACGTCCTGTGTCGTTGGACCCAGTGCGCGCAGGTCGGCGGCGCCCAAGATGGGGTCGTCCTCGGCGCCTTCGACCGCAGCGAACATCGCCCGCTCGCCGCCGGCCAGCACACCGATCGCGCGATCTCGCGGCCAAGAGAAGGTCGGCGGCAGTTCGACGCTGTCGATCACGCCCAACCGGCCGCTGGTGCCTGCGCCGACATAGACCAACCTGCCGCCGGCTTGGATCCGCGGCAGCGCGGCGTCGACCGCCTGTGCGAGCTGCGGCGCTGCGGCCTGCACGGCCGTGACCGCGCGCTGCTGGTCATCGACCAGCGCGGCGATCAGTTCGGTGCTGCCGTACAAGTCCAGCCCCGGGTGCTCGGTGTTGGGGGTTTCGGTGTTCAGACGGGTCGTCATGAGGCGCTGTCGGCTCCGGCGGGTGGATGGAGGGTCGGCTGGCTCAGCCGAGCTGCAGCGAGCTGCGCTCGCTCTCGATGCCGCAGCGATCGACCGCACTGACCACCAGCGTCTCACGCGGTCCGATCGGCAGGCTGCGGGCCGGGCCGGGCAGAACCTCGAAGCGCCAGCCCCCAGCACGGCGACGCCAGACCGCCCACAGGGCCGGTGGGTTGCCAGCGCCTGGCCTCCAGCGGGCCAGGCCCGGATCGGCCGCATCGACCGACAGCGCGGGCTGTCCAGGTGCGCCTGCCGCCAGCCAAGGCGTGGCGGGCGGCAGCGCGGCTTGGGCGTAAGCGCCAGCCTTCAGCCGGGTCGCCAGTCCGTCGCGGTCCTGTAGCAGCGCCACCATGCTGAAGTGCAGGTGGCCGTCGGCGCCCGGCCGTTGGCGCAGCTCGGCGATCTGGTTCACGATCTCGGCCGCCGGCCAGGGCTTGTCTGCCCGCCCGACCGAGCTGCTGTAGAGCCCTGGCCAAACATGGCGACCGGCGCTGTTGCGCGCCAGCCAGTAGTCGAGCAGCACACCGAACGCCTGGGCCGTGCGGTCGAGTGGCCAGTACAGCTGCGGCGCCAGGTAATCTAGCCAGCCCTGCGCCAGCCAATGCTCGACATCGGCGTACAGCTTGTGGTACTGGCTGAAGCCTTGGATGCCCGGTGGGCGCAGCGCCGGCTTGCCCAAACCGAATGGGCTGATGCCAACCCGCACCCAAGGCTTGGTTTGGTGCACGGCCTGGTCAAAGGCTTGGACCAGGCGGTTGACGTTGTCGCGACGCCAGTCTTCCAACGTGAGTGCGCCGCCTGCGTCTAGGTGGCGCTGGTACGAGCCGGCGTCTGGAAAGGCCAGTTCGCCGCCGCTGGGTGCGATGACCGGATAGGGGTAGAAATAGTCGTCGATCTGAACGCCGTCGATGTCGTAGCGCGTAACGACATCGCGCACCACCGCGAGCGTTTGCGAGAACGCGGCAGGCTCGCCAGGGTCCAGCCACAGTTGGTCACCGTAGGTCTTGACGATCTCGGGTCGGCTGACCGACAGGTGTTTGGGGGCTGGCGCCGACCGCGCCGAGGACTGGCGGGCGCGGTAGGGGTTGAACCAAGCGTGAAGTTGCAGGCCACGGCGGTGCGCCTGGTCGACCCAGAACGCCAGCGGGTCATAGAAAGGCTCTGGCGCGCGGCCCTGCTCGCCGCTCAGGTACTCGCTCCAAGGCTCGATGGCTGACGCATAGAGCGCGTCAGCGGCTGGCCGCACCTGCAGCACGACAGCATTCAGGCCGGTGTCGCGGGCGCAGTCGAGCAGGCGAAGGGCCTCTTCTTGCTGCTGCGCGCTGGTCAATCCGGGGCGGCTGGGCCAGTCAATGTTGGCCACCGTGGCGACCCAGGCCGCGCGGAATTCGCGCGGCGCCGCCGGCGCATCGACGGCCGGCGGTTCGGCGGACGCTTCTGCTCGGGGGGCATGGTTGGCATGGGCGCAGCCCGCCAGCCCCGTCGACACCCAGCCCCCGGCCAGCGTTGCGGCGCTGCCCAGCGCCCAATGCCGGCGCGTCAGCTGACCTGGGTTGAACCTCACGGCTGGTTCAGCACCTGCAGGATCGCCGCGGTCTCTGCATCTGGCTCGCCGTCGTAGCGCGTGGGTCGGTATTTCATCTGAAAGTTCGCCAGCACCTGCCGGGTCTGTGCGTCGAGCAGGCCGCTGGCCGTTAGCTTGAAGCCCAGTTTTGCGAGCGCGGCCTGGAACCAGGTCAGGTCCGGCAGCGCGCGCTCGAAACGGGCCCGCTCGCTGGCGACGCGCTGCGCATCCGGCCAGCGCACCAGTCCGAGCTCGGCCAGCCGCAGCCAGGGGAACTGCGGACCGGGGTCGGTGCGTCGCTGCGGCGCAATGTCGCTGTGGCCGAGCACACGGTCTGGGGAGATCGCGTGGCGCTTGACGATGTCCTGCACCAGCGGCAGCAGCAGGTCGATCTGTGCCGGCGAGTAGGGGGCGTAGCCTGGTTGACCATCAGGCCCGATGATCGGCCCAGGGTTGACGATCTCGATGCCGATCGAAGAGGCATTGAGCATCGTGTAGCCCTTCCAGTAGCTCTCGCCGGCATGCCAGGCGCGTCGGTTCTCGTCGACCAGTCGGTAGATTTTCGGCGCGGACCCGTCGCTGACCAGATAGTGCGCCGACACCTTGCCCTGGCTGAGGATGCGCATCGAGCTGGCCATGTCCTCGGCGGTGAAGTGCAGGATCAGGAACAGCACCCGGCTGTCCTGACCGACCGCGTCGATGCTGGTGTCAAGCGCCGGCCCGGGCGGGACTTGAGGCCGGTTGGCGCAACCTGCCAGTGTGGTCAGCAGCAGCGCCAGGATCACGGTCGGCAGCACCGGCGGCAGCGTCCAGTGGCCAAGCTTCGCGCTGGTCATGGGCTTGTCCGGTTGGCGGTCCTGGCGGCGCGGCCAGCGGCGGCGACCTGCGCAGCCAGGGCCTGGCGCAGCACCGTGATCGTCGCCGGCATCTCGGCGCGCAGGCTGTTTTCGATCACGGGGCTGAGTTCGAACGCCCGCCCAGCCAGTGCTACCGGCCGCCAGCCATAGCGACCTGCCAGCGCCAGCGCCAGCCGTGCGAGTTCTTGCCCGGCGCGGCGCAGGATGTCGTGTGCGGCCTCATCTTGGGCAGCGGCCTGCGCGACTGCCAGCGCGAGCAAACCGATTTCGCCGCGTGTCGCGCGGCTCAGGTATTGCCGGGTCGCGGCCCAGTCGGCTGCGCCCATTTGCTCGGATATCCGCTCGCCGATGCACTGCCCCAGCGGCGTACTCGCGGCCGATCCCGGGGTTGTGTCCTCCAGCCGCCACAGCGCGCGCAGCGCCTGGGTGGCGATCCAGTGACCGCCTCCAGCGTCATCGATCATCACGCCGCGGCCGCCTGCGCGTTGCAGTGCACCGGTTTCGTCTATAAATCCTGCGATCGATCCGGTCCCTGCATAGACCACATAACCTTCGCCGGGCGCGAACGATGCCAGGCAGGCCATCTCGATGTCGCTGGCGATCTCGATGCGGTCGGCGCCCAAGCCCATGGCCTGGCTGGCGAGCCCGCGCATCGCGTCGACGCTGTCACGGTCCAGGCCTGTGATGCCGGCACAGGCAGCGCCTAACTTGCCAAATGGGCGCACTGCCTGATCGAGTGAAGCCCACAGCGCAGCCAGCGTTTCGCGGCCGGATGCGCTGGCCATCAATGCGCCACTGCAGGCTGCCACCTGGCCGTGCGCGATGACCCGGCCTTGCGCATCGGCCAAGGCCCAGCGGGTGCTGGTGCCGCCCGCATCCAACCCCAGGCCGAGACCGGTCATGGGGGATGAAGCAACATCAAAGGGCATGGGCAGGGCGTGGCAGTTCAGTGACTATTTTGCCCGCCCGCTGATGCCCCTCCTGTGTTGCCCCTCCTGTGCGGGCGATCCTGTGCGGCCTGTCCTGTGCGGCCCGCCCGTTGGGTCCCGCTCTCGGGCGTGCTCCCCGCAGGTCGAGGCCGAATCGAGTCGGATGGCGAGTGCGCGCGGGCAACCGGCGCCAGTGGTGGCGACGACCTGTTCAATGGCCGACGCAATGCTTTCTCAACGCTTGCCTTTGGTGACAGCGTAGAGCCCGTACAGGTCGCCGGCTGCATACTTGTTGGTGAAGGTGTCCGAGGCTTTTTTCCCGTTGACTATCAGCGCGGCGTTGTGCATCACTTGCCCGCCGGCGACCGGGTGGTCGAGGCCAAAGGTGTGGCCCAACTCGTGCAGCAGGGTATGACCGACCGATTTGCTCTCCGGGTCGTAATCCTTGTTGGACCAGACCGCCCCAGCGTTGATCACCACGACCGAGCAGTTGATGTAACCACCCGCGCTGCTGTTCGTCGTCACGCCATGGTTGCCGGCATTACCGGCGGTCGCATTGAGCGGCCCGTTGGTCGTGTCGCCAACGATGATCAGGATGTTCGCGAGATTGGTCTTGCAGTTCTGCTGGGCCTGGGTCGGTATCGAACGGCCCGTCATGTCGAGAATGTTGAAGGTGTTGCCCGTCGCGTTGGCGAGTTGTTTGAGCGCACCCGACAGTAGCTTTTGAGCGCGTTCCATGACCGGCCCGGCATTGCCCTGCAGGCCGACCGTGACGGTCAGTTGGGTCGGGTTGCGGGCGTTGTTCAAGAACAGATAGGTCGATGCATCGGCGGCAGCCGGCACGCTGGGCATGCCACTGTCCGGCGAAACAGTCTCGAGCGTCGCCGGCGCGGCGGACGCGGTGGTCGTTTTGGCTGTTGTCGAGGTAGAGGTAGAGGTCGTTGTCGTCGCTGTTGCTGGCGCAGACGCGGCCTTGTTCGCGGCGATCGCTGCTTGGGAATAGATCGACAAGGCTGCGGTCAGCAGCAACATCCAAGCGGTAATTGGTTTCATTGGAATGAGCTCCTGGCAAGGATCGGGTGAGGGCTTTCGGCGCGTTTGGCTGTCAGCTTTTTTGAATATTCTGCCTTCAACACCCTGACGATGTTCTGGCTGATGGGCTGACCGCGTGACGCGTCGGCTGGTCGTGGGGGCTGGCGCAGCGACTCGCGATCGCACGCAGTCTCAACCGCTCAGAGGACCGCCGGTTGCAGAAAACGCAGCGTCCCGGCTGCGCCATCGATCTCGGCCTCCAGACCGACCGGCAGCGTGAACTTGCGTGCGATGTGGCCGAACATTGCACCGGCATAGACCGGCACGTTCAGCGGCAGGAAGTAGTCGTCGAACACTTCGTCCAGCGTCAGCGTGCCATAGCTCTCGCCGGGCTTGCAGTTGGTGAAGGCGCCGAGCACGACGCCCGACAGGCGCCCCAGCAGACCGGCGTTGCGCAGCGTCGAGAGCATGCGGTCGACGCGGTAGATGTACTCGTTGATCTCTTCGAGGAACAGGATGGCGCCATCGAAGTTCGGCAGGTAGGGCGAGCCGGCCATCGAACTCAGCACGGCCAGGTTGCCGCCGACCAGATGGCCCCGCGCCAGCCCTTCGCGCAAAGTCTGGATGCGGTGCTCGCGTGGCACCGGTGTGCTGCCTTTGTCGAACTCGTTGCGCAGCGTCAGCGCCTGGGCCTCGACCACTGCGCCGCGCCAATACCTGATGCTGAACTCATTCCACTCCGAGATGCCGACGGGCGCATGGAAAGTCACCAAGCCGGTCCGGGCGTTGATCGCGTTGAGCAAGGCGGTGATGTCGCTGAAGCCGCCAAAAAACTTCGGGTTGCGTGCGATCGATGCGTAATCGAGCAGCGGCAGGATGCGGTTCGCGCCCGAGCCACCCGTCACCGCCAGGATGCCGTCGATCTTCGGGTCAGCAAACATCGTGTTCAGGTCGGCGGCGCGCTGCGCATCGGTCCCCGCGAAATGACCGTAGCGCGCACGCAGGTTGACGCCCTCGCGCACCTTGAAGCCGAGTGCGACCAGGGTTTCGGTGGTCAGCGCATAGGGTTCGCGCTCATAGATTGCGCCCGAGGGGTTGACCAGGCCGATGGTGTCACCGGGTTTGAGCCGGCCCGGCCGCAGCATCGCTTGTCGTTGCCCGGCCGCCGGGGTCTGGGCGCACAGCCCAGGCGCAGCCAGCAGGCCGGCCATGGCCGCGAGCAGGTGTCGTCGTTGGTTCATGGGTGGCTTTGGCCTCGTGTGCTGAATCAGTAGACCCGCGGCAGATCACGCCGCACTGCGTCGCGGTCACCGTGGTCGAAGTGCCACCACTCGGTCGGGATGCCTTGAAATCCGCCGCGCACCATCGCCGCATGCAGCCAGCCGCGCTCGCAGATCTGTGCGGCGCTCAACACGCCCAGTGCCAGGTGTTCGGCGTGCATCGCCGGATGTGAGCGCAGGCTCATCTCGTCGAATCCCGAGCCCATGTCGCATTCGGCGCCTGCCGGGTCGAGCAGCGTGACGTCGAGCGCCATGCCGAAAGAATGGATCGAGCCGCGCAGCGGGTCGGCGAAATAGGCCTGCATCGGCGTGCCGGCGATGTCAGCCCAGATGGATGCCTGCACTCGTTGGGGTCGCAAGGCGTCAAGTACCCGCAGGCGGTAGCCCGGTCGGGCCGTTTGCAGCCACCCGGCGGCTTGCCGCAGACCGACGGCGGCTTCGCGCCGCAGCCAATGGCAGTCAAGATCGCGACCCTGCTCACGGTACAGCACCCGGCCGGCAAAGTTGTTGGTGCTGGCGTAGCGCAGGTCGATGTCGACCTCGGCGATACCGGCCAGCGCCACGAAGTCGGGGTGGCCGGCGATGTCCTCGCAGTGCAGTGTCGCGATCATGGTGGCGGCTTGATCCATGAAAAAAGGCGGGCCGCTGGTCGCAGCGCCCGCCTTCGGTCGATGCGGCGAGGTCAGAAGAACTTGTAGTCCACCATGAAGGTGAACGAGCGGCCCCGCGGGTCGGCTACGCGCGGTTCCCAAGAACTGCCGGCGCCAGTGTTGCTGTCGTAGGCGGCCGAGAACGGCGGGTTGGTGTTGAACAGGTTCTTGATGCCGGCGGTCAGACCCAGATTTTTGATGCCGGTGTAGCCCACGCTCAGGTTGTACAAGGTGTAGGACGCGACTTCGGGGTTCCAGTTGGTCGGCACGATGGTGCCGTTGGCCACGCCGGGCAGCATGTAGTCCTTGTAGCCCGCGCTGAAGCGCTGGCTGATGATGCCGGTCCAGTCGCCCTGGCTGTAGGCGAAGTTCAACGTGTGCTTCCAGCGCAGGCCCAGGTCGCCCGAACGGGTGAACTGCCCGACCTCGCTCGGCCCCATCGGCGCACTGGTGATCAGACGCGAACGCTTGTCGAGCAGATAGCTGCCTTCGAGGTTTGCGGCCCAGTTGCCCAGGCCCAGCTTGCCGCTGCCCTTGACGGTCACATCGACGCCCTTGGTGATGGTCTCACCAGCGTTGACCCAGCGGTTGTCGATTTGCACAATCTTGCCAGCCGCGTCGCGGATGAAGTTCTCTGGGAACAGTGCGTAATTGGCCAGCATCGTCGTCAGCACCGGGCTCTGGATCGTGCCGTTGCGGTTGATGCTCCACCAATCAGCACCCACGCTGAATCCTTGGATCGGCTCGTACACGAAGCCGGCGGACCACTGCTTGCTGGTTTCCGGGCCCAGCGTGGTTTTGCCGCCGGTGAGGATCGTCGGCGAGATGTAGGTGCAGGCCGCCGTCGCGTCAGCCTTGAGTGCCGGACAGGACGCCGGGTCGACGATGTCCTTGCCGCTGTAAGGCGATTCGGTCACACCGTTGTAGAGCTGGTTGAAGGTGGGCACGCGAAACCCTGTGCTGTAGGAGGCGCGGGTCAGGAACTGGTCGAGCGGCGTGAAGCGGATGGACACCTTGGGGTTGTTGGTGCTGCCGAAGCCGGAGTACTCGTCGTGGCGGGCGGCCAGGTTGAGCTCCAATCGCTTGGCGACCAGCGGGATCTGGGCTTCGGCAAAGACTGCCTTGATGTTGCGGCTGACGCCACCCAGCGCGTTGATGTTGTCGAAAGGCGCGTTGAAGACCACGCCGGCCAGGGTGTTGGCCTCGGGGCGCTGGTCGCCGTTGAACGCGTATTTCTCAACCCGCACGTCGGCGCCGGCGGCCAGCATCACATCGCCAGCCGGTAGCTTGAACACCGGGCCGCTGACGGTGGCGTCGACTTCATTGACAGTGAACTTGCCGTCATAGAGCTTGACCCCGCGCGCTGATACCGCTTCGAGACCGGCCATCGCGGCAGCGGTCTGCGACTGACCCGCCTGCAGGAACGGGTTCAGCACGCCGGTGTTGATCAGATTGGCAAGGCCTTGCTGGTAGGTGTAGCCGCTGCCCAGCGTCGAACCGCTCTGGCTAGAGGCCGTGGACAGGCCGACACGGTAGTCCCAAGCTTTGAACCAGGGCAGCGGGCCGTCCGCGGCCAGCATCAGGCGCGAGGTTTCGCTGGTGGTGTCGATCTCGCGCGGCCCGCAGGGCATGCAGCGCCAGCGGAAGGCCAGCGGATTGCCGCGCAGGGGTTCGATCGACGGGAAGGTGCCGACCAACGCATTGAACACTGAGGTGTACGAGCTGCCGCTGCTCGGGTAGGCCAGGTTCAGGAAGGGGTTGGCGACCTTGGTGCCGTTGGGCAGCGTGATGGTCGCCGTGCCAGAGCTAGAGATCTGGTTGGCCGAGAAACTCTTGGCCGATTCGGAGCGCCCGAGCATGGCCTCAGCAACGATCTGGTGCTCGCCGAGTTTGAAAGTGCCCCGGCTGATCAGGTTGGTGTTCTTCACCGGCTGCTGGATCACCGCGGCGCGGCCGGTGTCCCAGGCGCAGCCGTATTTGGTGGTCTGGTCGTTCCACAGCACCGCGTCATACGGCGCCATGCCGTCGATCGAGGCGCAACCTGGCTGGCCGGCCAGGTTCAATGGGTTGATGCCGTTGAACGACACCGTCCCACCGGGTAGTTTCGGGCCGGTGCCGTTGGTGCTGATGGCGGTGGGCAGCGTGGCCAGCGCAAACACGGTTGCGTAAGGCGTTCCGCGGGTGTCAACCGAGAGGCCACGGCTGGGCTGGAAGGTGTTGACGAAGGCGCGTTGGTCGCCTCGCAGCATCTGGTTCTCGGTGTACGACAACGAGGCCATCAGGTTGTAGCCCTTGGACTCGAGGTCGCCGGCACCGGCCAGTACGCTGACGCGGTGGATGTTGCCGCCGCCTTGCTGGGTGACATCGGTAAAGGCTTGCGCCTGGATACCGTTGAAATCCTTGCGCAGGATGAAGTTGATCACGCCGCCGATCGCGTCGGTGCCGTAGATCGCCGAAGCGCCATCCTTGAGGATTTCGACCCGTTCGATCGCGGTGAAGGGCACCTGGTTGAGGTCGACCACGCCGCCATTGAGGCCGTGGGCAGCGATACGCCGGCCGTTCACCAGGATCAACGTGGCATTGGCGCCCTGCCCACGCAAGTTGGCCGAGGTCGCGCCGTTGTTGCCGCGAGCCGCGCCAGCCACCACGTCGGCGTTGCTGGCCAGGTTGTCCAGTCCGTTGCCATTGATGCTGAGGTTTGCAATCATCTGCTCAGCGCTGACGATGCCTTGGCGCTCGAGCTCCTTGCGGCTGATGACCTGCACCGGCAGCGCGCCTTCAGAAACGATGCGCTTGATGCTCGACCCGGTGATCTCCACGCGCTGGGACGCGTCGGATGGTTGGGCCAACGATTGGGCCGGCGATTGGGCCGGCGATTGGGCCAGCGCAGGGCTTGCCATGCTGAGCAGCGCGATGGCGCGAACGACGGATTTGAGCTTCATCTTGACTCCTGGACTTCGACGGGGTCGGGGTGCTGATCACAGACGCCTGCTTGAAACACCCCTGACATACCCCTGACACACATGGGCAATATTGTCGTCGCCCGCGCCATTTGCGCCCATCGGGGTTTGCCAACGGTGGGCGGGTTGTTGCCTGCCAACAACTCGAAGCCGCTGGGCCAGGGTCTCGCCAACGGCATGTCGACCTGCGCGCTGCCTATGATCGTCAAGCCGGGCAGCCTGCCTATCAGCCTGCCTATCAGCCTGCACATCAGCGCGTCCATCAGCCTGCATATCAGCGCGTCCATCAGCCTGGAGCCCATCGCGTGAGCCGTGTCGAAACGCCCAGCCCCTGGCGCTGGATTCCCTCGCTGTATTTTGGCCAAGGCATCCCTTACGTCGTCGTGATGACGCTGTCGGTCGTGATGTACAAAAACCTCGGCCTTGGCAATACCGAGATCGCGCTCTACACCAGCTGGCTCTACCTGCCCTGGGTGATCAAGCCGCTGTGGAGCCCGCTGGTCGAGTTGCTGGGGGCCAAACGGCGCTGGATCATCATGCTGCAGTTCGTGATCGGCGCCGCGCTGGCTGGCGTTGCGCTGACATTGCCCGGGCCATGGCTGCTGCAGATGTCCTTGGCGTTGCTGTGGTTGCTGGCGTTTGCGTCGGCCACGCACGACATCGCGGCTGACGGCTTCTACATGCTGGCGCTGTCGCAGCGCTCGCAGGCCGCGTTGGTGGGTGTGCGCAGCACTTGCTACCGGCTGGCGATGATCGCCGGCCAGGGCGGGCTGGTCTACCTGGCGGGCTGGCTGACCCAGCGCAGCGGCCAACCCGCGCTCGCTTGGGCGATCGTTTTCGGCGCGCTCGGCGCAGGCTTCGTGGCGTTGGCGGCCTACCACGCCTGGGCGCTGCCGCGCCCGGCGGCCGACCTTGGCGCAGCGAGCGGCCTGCGGTCCAGGCCTGGACTGTGGGTCGACGCGCTGGCGGTCTTCGCGGCTTTTTTTCGCAAACCCGGTATCGCGCGGATCCTGGCATTCCTGCTGCTGTACCGCTTTGCCGAGGCCCAGGGGCTCAAGCTGGTCTCGCCCTTTCTGCTGGACTCGCTGGCGGCCGGCGGTCTGGCACTCCGGACCCAGGACCTGGGCCTGGCCTACGGCACGGTCGGCGTCGTCGCGCTGACCTTGGGCGGTCTGCTCGGCGGCTGGGCGATCTCACGCGCCGGGCTCCAGCGCTTGCTGTGGCCGCTGGTGCTGTGCATGCACCTGCCCAATGCGGTGTTCGTCGCGCTGGCAATCTGGCAGCCTGCCGACCTGGGGCTGGTCAGCGCGGCGCTGGCGATCGAGCAGTTCGGTTACGGCTTCGGTTTCACCGCTTACATGGTCTACATGCTGATGGTGGCTGAAGGCGAGCACAAGACCGCGCATTACGCGATCTGTACCGGCTTCATGGCGTTGGGCATGATGCTGCCCGGCATGGCGGCGGGCTGGATTCAGTCGCAGCTGGGCTACACCGGTTTTTTTGTCTGGGTCTGCGTCGCGACGCTGCCCTCGTTCCTGGCCACCGCGCTGGTGCGCATAGACCCGGGGTATGGCGCAAAGCCCTGATCGCCCGGACGCGAAGCCAGCCAGAGCAGCGCGAAAGTGATCGTGCCATTGAGCAGCAGCAGCTCCAGCCCGATCTCGTAGCGGCCGAACAGCGCGCGCTGGTTGAAGTCGACCAGCCCGCACAGCAGCGGTGCAGCGAGCGCGATCCAGGGTACCGCTTTGTCGGACGCAGCCCGTCGCGTCATCAGACCAAAGGCAAACAGACCAAGCAGCGGACCATAGGTGTAGCCGGCGATCTTGAGGATCAGCCCAATCATGCTGCGGTCGT
>CANFPU010000026.1 GCA_947448955.1 Burkholderiales bacterium | reverse complement strand
GTACACCGTACCGGTGGTCTGGTTGAGCCTGCACCAGACGGGCTCGTGGTTGCCGATGTCGAGCTACAAGCAGCAACTGGCAGTCGTGAACCAGCGCGAGGCGCAGTTGCTGGCCGATCCGGCCGAACTGGAGGTGCGTCGCTTGCTGACCGAGCGAGCCGATGATGCCCAGCGCAAGCTGCGTGACGTGCCGGCAGCGATGGTCAGCGACGGTGAAACTTTGGTGCGCGAGGTCGAGCGCATGCGGACTGAGAACGCGCCGCTAGCCCTGATCCAGCAGGCAGAGCGCCGGCTCGAACGCATGCCGCGCAACGAGGCTGAGGCGCGTGCCGGCTACCAGCGCGCGCAGGACCAGGCCAGGGCTCAGGCCCAACCGCTGGCTGGACTGGCAGCAACTTCGGGTTCGGCAGGCGAGACGGATGGTGGTCGCCGTGCCAATTTCCTCGCATTGGTTTTTTGCCTGATGCTGGGCACCGCAGCGATGCCGCATGTCCTCACGCGCTACTACACCACCGCCTCGGTGGCTGACGCCCGGCGCTCAGTGGGCTGGTCGCTGCTGTTCATCGTGTTGCTCTACATCAGCGCCCCGGCGCTGGCCGTGATGGTCAAGTACCAAGTCTTGACGGAGCTGGTGGGCACCTCCTTCGGCAGTCTGCCCGACTGGATCAGGCGCTGGAGCAAGCTCGATGCTTCGCTGGTGTCGGTGCAGGACATTAATGGTGACGGTCTTCTGCAGTTCGCTGAATTGCGATTGGGCGCTGACATCATCGTGCTGGCCGCGCCAGAGCTGGGTGGCTTGCCGCTGGTCGTGACCTACCTGGTCGCCGCCGGCGGGTTGGCGGCAGCCTTGTCGACTGCGGACGGGCTGTTGTTGACGATTTCCAACGCGCTGTCTCACGATTTTTTCGTTCGAATGATCAAGCCAAATGCTTCGGCCATCAAGCGGGTGATGATGAGCAAGATGATGGTGCTCGTCACGGCGGTGCTGGCGGCGTGGGTCGCGTCACTGCGGATCGCCAACATCCTGCCGTTTGTCACCGCGGCCTTTTCGCTCGCTGCGGCGACCTTTTTCCCGGCGCTGGTGATCGGTATTTTCTGGCGCCGTGCCAACCGGGCTGGAGCGGTGGCCGGCATGTTGGCAGGGGCTGGCGTGTGTCTTTGGTACATGGCGCGCAACCAGTCCGGCCCGCGTGCCTGGCTGGGTCTTGCTGAGGCTGCCGGTGATGGCCGTTGGTGGGGTATCGACCCGGTCGCAGCCGGAGTTTTCGGCGCTCCGGCAGGCTGTTTGGTGTTGGTGCTGGTGAGTTGCTTGACCGCCGAGCCCGCTGCCGATGAGTTGGCGGTGGTCGACGGGCTGCGCCGCCCTGGCCCATTGCCTGACCGTCGCTGAGCGATTCGGTCGGCCATCCGAGCTATACTTATAGGCTTTCCCTTTGCTGCACCAGCGACGCTGCTGGGTAGCTTCCGATTTCCGGAATCCACAAGGAGTGTCCATGCGTCATTATGAAATCGTGCTGTTGATCCACCCGGATCAGAGCGAACAGGTTCCAGCCATGTTGGAACGTATCAAGACAACCGTCACCACGGCCTCTGGCAAGGTGCACCGGGTCGAAGACTGGGGCCGCCGCGCGTTGGCCTATCAGATCCAGAAATTGGCCAAGGCCCACTATGTGTGTCTGAACGTCGAATGCACCAAGGAAACCTTGGCTGAAATTGAAACCGGCTTCAAGTTCAACGACGCGGTGCTGCGTCACCTGACCGTGTCCAAGGCCAAGGCCGAGACCACGCCGTCGGTGATGATGAAGGCGGTCGAGAAGGAAGAGTCCCGCAAGTCTGCGCACCAGCAGGAGGCCGCTGCCTGATTGAGCCCAGCGCTCCAACGTTTGAGCCCGCAGCGTCGATGAACCGGATGGTTCTTTCGGCGCAACTGCTCGAAAGAGGCGTCGTGCGCTACACCCCGGCTGGTCTTCCGGTCATTGATTGCAGGCTCCAACACGAGTCCACAGTCACCGAAGACGGGCTGCCTCGCCGGATCTCATTGGAGATCAAGGCGTTGGCGATCGGGTCGATCGCAAGACCGATGAGCGCTTTGATGCTAGGGCAAACCGCCCTGTATGGTGGTTTCTTGGCATCGGCCCGCAACGGCCGCGGATTGCTGTTTCACATCATCGAATTGACCCCAGGCGCACTTGCACTGCCGACATCAGTGCTCCCGCCATCATCTGATTCACGGCCGACCGCGGTCGGTCAAACATAGAAAAGAGGTACACCATGCCCCCGCCAAGAGGTAAAGGTAAGTTTTCCAAAGACCGCAAGCCCAAGCGCAATACCCAGTCGCTGCTGTTCAAGCGCAAGCGCTTCTGTCGCTTCACGGTCGCCAATGTGGTCGAGATTGACTACAAGGACGTCGATGTTCTGCGCGATTTCATCGGCGAGAACGGCAAGATCACGCCAGCCCGTCTGACCGGTACGCGCGCTTTCTACCAGCGCCAGCTGACCACGGCCATCAAGCGTGCGCGCTTCCTGGCGCTGGTGCCGTACAGCGACCAGCATCGCGTCTGAAGGAGCACTGTTCATGCAAATCATCCTGCTGGAAAAAGTGGCTAACCTGGGCAACCTGGGTGATGTGGTCAATGTGAAGTCGGGCTACGCTCGCAACTTCCTGATCCCCACCAAGCAAGCCCGTCGTGCGACCGAAGCCGCCAAGAAGGAGTTCGAACTCAAGCGCGCTGAACTGGAGAAGACCGCGAGTGAGAAGCTCGCTGCGGCGCAGGCTTTGGGAGACAAGCTCAGCGGCAAGGTCGTCACCATTTCGCAGAAAGCCGGCGTTGATGGCCGGTTGTTCGGTTCGGTGACCAACGCTGACATCACCGAAGGTCTGAAGAAGCTCGGATTCGACCTGATCAAGTCTCAGGTGCGCATGCCCAGTGGCCCGCTCAAGACGGTTGGCGAGCATCCGGTTCAAGTCGCACCGCACACCGACGTGGTGGTCGAGATCACCATCAAGGTGGTGCCAGAAGCAGCCTGATCCTGGTCTTGCGATCACCTGCGGGGCGGCCAGTGGCCGCCCTTTTCAATGGGGGCTGCCAATCTTGTGCAGCGATGTTCCCCTGAATTTCCACAGCCTTGTCCACAGGCCGGCGCTGGCCCTCGTCTTATGATCATTGGCCAAGGTTCAGCCCGAGATTCCAATCCAATGTCTGCCGTTTTCCGTCCTTCCCCGAGCAGTTCGCCGCAAGATGACGAGGTTGCCCGTCTGCGGGTGCCACCGCACTCGGTCGAGGCCGAGCAAAGTGTGCTGGGCGGCTTGCTGATCGACAACCTGGCCTGGGACCGTGCCGGAGACCAAGTCAGCGACAGTGATTTCTACCGCTACGAGCACCGCGAGATTTTCATCGTCATCGCCGCGTTGATCAACGCCAGCAAACCGGCCGACGTGATCACGGTGTTTGAGCAATTGCAAAGCAACGGCAAGGCAGAGGCCTGCGGCGGTCTGGCCTACCTCAACGCGCTGGCCCAGAGCGTGCCCAGCGCGGCCAACCTGCGGCGCTATGCCGAGATCGTGCGTGAGCGCGCCATCCTGCGCAAACTGATTTCGGCTGCCGATGACATCGCGACCAACGCTTTCAACCCGCAGGGGCGACAGGTCTCGCAAATCCTGGACGAGTCCGAGAGCAAGATCTTCAAGATCGGCGAGGAGGGGTCACGCAACAAGCAGGGTTTCATTGGCATCGACAAGCTGACCATGCAGTTGATCGACCGCGTTACCGAGTTGGCCGAGAACGGCGCCGAGGAGGTCACTGGCGTTCGCACCGGTTTCTTCGACCTTGACCGCATGACTGCAGGTCTGCAGAAAGGCGATCTGATCATCCTGGCTGCGCGCCCTTCGATGGGCAAGACCGCCCTGGCGATCAACATCGCCGAGGCGGTGGCGGTCAACGAAGAGTTGCCGGTGTTGGTGTTCTCGATGGAAATGGGTGCTTCTCAACTGGCGTTACGCATGATCGGCTCGCTCGGGCGCATCGACCAGAGCGGGTTGCGCACCGGCAGGCTACGCGACGACGAATGGACCCGATTGACCGAGGCCGCTGAACGGCTTGGCAAGGCCCAGCTCTACATCGACGAAAGCCCGGCGCTGAATCCGGCCGAGGTCCGGGCGCGCTCGCGCCGGATGGCGCGTCAGTTCGGCGGCACGCTCGGCCTGATCGTGGTCGACTACCTGCAGTTGATGAGCGGCACGGGCAAGAGCGATGGCGAAAACCGCGCCACCGAGATCAGCGAGATCTCGCGCGGGCTGAAGGCGCTCGCCAAGGAACTGCAATGCCCAGTGATCGCGCTGTCGCAGCTCAACCGCTCGGTCGAATCCCGCACCGACAAGCGGCCGATGATGAGTGATCTGCGCGAGTCCGGCGCCATCGAGCAGGATGCCGATGTGATCATGTTTATCTACCGCGATGACTACTACAACAAGGAGAGCAAAGAGCCTGGCATTGCAGAGATCATCATCGCCAAGCAGCGCAACGGCCCGGTCGGCACGACCAAGCTCACGTTCTTGAAGCCGCTGACCAAGTTTGACAACTTGGCGCCGGGCAGTAACGGCAGCGGCGAGTATTAGCCCCCCCGTAGCGCCTTCGGCGCTCCCCCCCGTGAGGGGCGACGCTGGTGGACTGGCGGAGCCGGATCCACGGCGTCTGCTGGGTTGGCGGGCGGGTTGGCCGGCGTCGATGGCGCGGCCTTGGTAGCGACTTGAAGGGTGAAGTACTGGACGCATGAACGGGTACTGTATATATTGACAGTATGCGAAGCATTCCGATTCAGGTCTTCCGGCCGACTCAAGCCGATCAGACGTCGCCATTTGTCCACGGATTAGCGCCCGATCCGATCAAGGGCCGTGGCACAGCTTGGTCGCTGGCCCACCGCTTCAACCAGGACGAGCGCTTGGCCTATGACGATGGCTGGGGCACGCTGGAACAATCGGTGCATTCGCAGGGTCTGCCGCCCAGCACCCAGGTGCTGGAGGAGCAGGTCAAGACCATTCTGGCGAGCAACGATTCCCCAGATATCGGTTTTGACCTCTCGATCAACCCTTACCGTGGTTGTGAGCATGGCTGTATTTACTGCTACGCGCGGCCGACCCACAGCTATCTCAATTTGTCGCCCGGGCTGGACTTCGAGACCCGCATCATCGCCAAGGCCAACGCCGCGCAGCGTCTGAGAGAGGCCTTGGCGCGCAGCAGTTACAAACCGACGATGATCAACATCGGCTCGGTCACTGACGCCTACCAGCCCGCCGAGCGCAGGCTCAGGATCACTCGGTCGATCATCAAGGTACTGGACGACTTTCGGCATCCATTCTCGTTGGTCACCAAGTCGGCCGGTGTCGAGCGTGACCTCGACCTCATGGCGCCGATGGCACGTGCCAATCTGGCGGCTGTCTATGTGTCGATCACCACACTCGATCCTGCACTGGCCAGGGTGATGGAGCCGCGCGCGGCCGCGCCTGCGCGGCGTCTGCTGACCGTCCGCCGGCTGGCCGAAGCCGGCGTGCCGGTGGGTGTGAGCGTGTCGCCGGTGATACCGTTTCTGAACGAGCCCGAACTCGAGCGCATTCTCGAGGCAGCTCGAGAAGCCGGCGCCTCTTCGGCCTTCAGCACCGTGCTCCGCCTGCCCTGGGAGGTCAATCCGCTATTTCAGCAGTGGCTGGGGCAGCATTTCCCAGAACGTGCCTCGCGGGTCATGGCGCGCATCCGGGAGATGCGCGGCGGCGCTGACAACAGCAGCCGCTTCGGCGACCGCATGAAGGGCAACGGGATCTGGGCTCAACTGCTGCGCCAGCGCTTTCAGAAAGCCTGCGCCAGGCTTGGTTTGAACCGAGCCAGGGTCGAGCTCGACTTGACACAGTTCAGGCGACCTACTTGCCCGCCCGAATTGCCCGCCGCGCAGGCGAGCCTTTTTTGACGCCAGGCCAGCAACGGCCGCTGTCGGCTGCCATGGGACCCTGCCGCAAGCTGGCGGCAGCCCGATCAAGTCGGGTAGGTGCCTGGCAGCAAAATGGTCCGGTCAACCTGCTCGATCCGGGTTCGACCGCAAAAGGCCATGGTCAGATCGAGTTCCTTGTGAATGATCTCCAGCGCCTTGGTCACGCCGGCCTCGCCCATCGCGCCCAGACCGTAGAGCATGGCGCGTCCAATGTAGGTGCCGCGAGCACCCAGTGCCACGGCTTTGAGCACATCCTGGCCAGATCGTATGCCGCCATCCATGTGCACCTCGATCCTGTCGCCGACCGCAGCGACGATCGCTGGCAGCGCGCGGATGCTTGACTCGGCACCGTCGAGTTGGCGCCCGCCGTGGTTGCTGACGATCAGCGCATCGGCGCCTGACTCAACCGCGATTCTGGCGTCCTCGACATCTTGAATGCCCTTGAGGATTAGCTTTCCGCCCCAGCGCTTTTTGATCCATTCGACATCGCGCCAGTTGAGCTGAGGGTCGAATTGTTTGGCCGTCCACTCCGACAACGAACCCATGTTTTCGATGCCTTTGACATGGCCAACGATGTTGCCGAACTGACGGCGTGAGGTGCCAGCCATGGCTAGGCACCAGCGCAATTTGGTTGCCATGTCGAGGATGTTGGTCAGTGTCAGCTTGGGTGGCGCTGACAAGCCGTTCTTCAGATCCTTGTGGCGTTGACCGAGTATCTGCAGGTCCAGCGTGAGCACCAGCGCACCGCATTTCGCCGCCTTGGCGCGGTCGATCAAGCGCTCGATGAAGTCGCGGTCCCGCATCACGTAGAGCTGGAACCAGAACGGCACCTTGGTGTGGGTGGCGATGTCCTCGATGGAGCAAATGCTCATCGTTGACAGCGTGAATGGGATGCCGAATTTCTCAGCCGCCTTGGCGGCCAGGATTTCGCCATCAGCATGTTGCATGCCTGTCAGCCCAGTCGGCGCGATGGCCACCGGCATCGCTGCATCGACGCCGACCATCCGACTCGCGGTACTGCGGTTTTCCATGTTGACGGCCACGCGTTGGCGCAGCTTGATCTGCTGGAAATCGTTCTCGTTGGCGCGGTAGGTGCTCTCGGTCCAACTGCCAGAGTCGGCGTAGTCATAGAACATGCGCGGCACGCGCTTTTTCGCCAAGCGTTGCAGGTCTTCAATATGGGTGATCACGGTCATGTGGCGTCTCCTGAGGGTCAATGCTAGCGCGGCGCTTCAGGCT
Source organism: Burkholderiales bacterium (assembly GCA_947448955.1). GTDB lineage: Bacteria > Pseudomonadota > Gammaproteobacteria > Burkholderiales > Burkholderiaceae_C > Pseudaquabacterium. The sequence goes on along the minus strand of CANFPU010000026.1, from coordinate 24,819 downwards.
GCAGGTCCGGTCGAGCGTTGCAACGCGCCGACGCGTATGCCAAGCAGCCGGATACGGCGCGCCAGGTCGACCCGCTTGAGGCAGCTGCCGGCTGCCTGCCGGATCACGCTGGCGTCGGCGGTGGGTTGCGCTACCGTCAGGTCCCGGGTGACGGTTTTGAAGTCCTCGAAACGCAGCTTGATGCCGATGGTCCTGCCGACATACCCTTTTCGTTGCAGGTCGCTTGCGACCTGGTTGGCGAGCTGGGTAAAGATCGCGGTCAGCGCGGTCTTGTCGCGCAAGGCATGCAGGTCGCGTTCGAAGGTGGTTTCGCGGCTCATCGACACAGGCTCGCTATGGGTGATCACCGGTCTATCGTCGATACCATGCGAGGCATCGAACAGCCATGCGCCATAGCTGAGGCCGAATTGCTGAATCAGCGATGCACGATCTTGCGCGGCCAGTTGGCCAATGGTCTCAATGCCGAGCGTGCTGAGCTTGGCGCCTGCCTTCGGGCCGATGCCGTTGACCTTGCGCACCGGCAATGGCCAGATCCGCTCGGCCAGGTCGTCCAGCGTCAGCAGCGTCAGCCCGTTGGGCTTGTCCAGGTCGCTCGCAATTTTGGACAGCAGCTTGTTCGGCGTGACACCGATCGAGCAGCTCAGGCCGGTGGCGCGCCGCACGTTGTTTTTCAGGTCTAGTGCCAGCGCCCGAACACCGCCGTGCGGGTCATGCGCGATCGCATCCTGTGCGCCAGGCTGCTCGCTCAGGTCGATGTAGATCTCGTCAATGCCCCGGTCCTCGATCACCGGCGCCAGTTCTGCCACCGCTGCTTTGAAGCGGCGTGAATAAGCGCGGTACTGCTCAAAGTCCACTGGCAGCAACACGGCCTGAGGCGCCCTCAGCGCGGCTTTCATCAATCCCATGCCCGAATGCACGCCCAGGTCGCGCGCCGCATAAGTGGCGGTCGTGATCACGCCGCGGCCTGCATAACCATCGAGTGTCGCGAAGCGGCGCGTGCCGTCGGCAAGCAGCAGTGGCTGGTGGCGCTTGCTGCCGCCTATCACGACCGCTTGCCCCATCAACTCCGGATAGCGCAGCAATTCCACTGACGCATAAAAGGCGTCCATGTCGAGGTGGGCGATCCAGCGGCGCGTTGGCATCCATCGATTGTGTGCTGGCTTGTTTGGCGACACCAATGACCCCTCGGCCGAGCCGGATGGCAGCGTATCGCGAGTGCGCTGCGGGATGCGACGCGCTGATCGGCGCGATGCGTGACAGGCTGGGCCTGGCCAGTGGCAGGGCTTGCTCGATGCGTTGGTGCCTATGTTGGAAGCGATGGTCGTGCGATAGGCGATAGGCTGCTGCCGACGCCAACCCGGACATCGGCCCGGCACCCGAGACCGCACGTTGGCGCCGGTTTGGGCTTGGCACCGCCGGGGGCGACCGTGCTAGCGGCGCAGTCTCAACAATAGACGGTGCGAACCGTCGCGTCAGGCTGGGCAGCTAGAGCGTGGGCGCGCTGGCCAGCGGCGCGGCCAATCTGTTGCGCTACCACGGCAGTCTGAAAGTTGAGCGCATGTTGTCGGCTGACCGCACGCCGCTGCTGTCCTGCTGGCCCGCCAGATCAGCGTCAACAACTGACGCCGCGCTAGGCGGCATAGCGTCGGTACTGCTCTCGCAGCCTGTCGTCATAAGCATTGAGGCGGTAGCCTTTGCCGTTGTAGGCGTAGGCAAACCCGGCCCAGTCCCGAGCCGCCAGCAACTCCGCCAAGCTGCGGCCGCGCTGGTCTCTGGTGACCAAGGCGAAACGACAGAATGCGTTGAGCTGGTCGCGCTCATGTCTGCACATGTGCTCGACAAAATCGTCGATCGAGTCGTAGCCCAGTGGTTTCCAGTGGTAGCCCATGATCTGGAACAGGCCCCAGGATGCCGATTCCCGGGCCGCTTCGCGCTGTATGGCCTCGGCGCGGGTGAGGCGCTGCCACTCACCACTGCCGCCGACATAGAACTGCTTGGTCCAGGTTGGGTAGAGGATGTCCTCGTTGCCCAGGGCCAGCGCCGGTGGCCGCAGGCCGAGCTTGCTGAGTCGTTGCCAGAAGACATGACCTTCGAACAGGATCTTGGGTTGCTCGCCGACGAAACCCGCGCCGTTGGACTCGACTTTGTAGACTGACTTCAGTGCAGCGAGCTCGACTTTTAGGTCTTTGGCTGCAGCCTCGAAATCAGCGTCTCCGATAAAGCGCTGAGCAATTGCCGGTTGCTCATTGGTGGACGCCGAAAGCAGTGTGGCCCAAGTCTTGTCGCCGACCACGCCGTCGGCGACCAGGCTGTGAGCGCGTTGGAACGTGTTCACTGCGCGCTCGGTCTGCTCGTCGAAGCGGCCATTGGTCGCTGCCAGTTGACCGGCCTTGACCAGCAGGACTTGCAGCCTCGCAATGGCCTCGTGCTCGTCCGACCCGCGTTTGAGCATCGGCATCATGCTTGCGCCTGGCGTTGGCGGGAGCGTGACGGCGATCGGTCGCGCTGCGTCGGCCAGCGCCACCGCTTCGACCGGCGCCCCTGGCTCAGCCGGCGTGATCAGGGTGGCGAGCGCGCTAGAAGGCCAGCCGCCGGGATCACGCTCGAAACGCGACAGGCCTGCCTGAGCGTCGCGCCGACCGCCCCATCGGTTGCGCGGATCCAGCGCTTCCCAGTACCGCCCCAGGGGCTCCAACAGTGCAACACTTTGCACCAGTTCGTGGTGGTCATCGGTGGCCCGAAAGATGTTGAGCGCTATGGCACATTTGCGAAGGTGCGGGCTGTCCAGCGTCTTTTCGCGGCCTTCGCGGAGGTACAAGGCCTGGGTCTCGGGTGAGCGCTCGAGTTCGCCGCCAGTGACGACAAAGCCTTGCTGGTCGGCGAAATCCAACAGCTTGCGGGCGTCTTTTAGGAACGCTGATTGCTCCAGAAGCAAGCTCATTTTGCGGTCCCGACTGCGGCCTGCGCCAATACCTTGTCAAGACTCTTGGACTTGATGGCACTGCCATGCGAGCTGCCGAAGTAATAACCCAAAATCTGTGTGACTGCAGCCGACAGCACCCCCAGGATGTAGATGATGATGTCCTTCTGGGTCGCATTCATCCGCGGCATGTGTTCAGTCCTGCCGTCGACCAGACTTGTGATGTCGCCGCTCCAGTAGACGAACAAGCCGAACAAGCCGAACAAGACGATGGTGGCCAGCACTGTGAAAGCGGCTAGCGTGGGCTGTATCGCTTTGGTGTACCAAGGCGCATCGGCGCTCATCTGGATTTCCGATTGGTTTTTCCGGGCGTCGGCCACGTCGGCCAGAAAGGCTTTGGTTTCCTCGAGCCCGAGCTTGTTGTCCTCGAGTTGTAGGCGCAGCAACTCTTCCTCGTGCTCGGCCTGAAACTGGCGCAGCTTGGCTTGGTCTTCCGCACTGAGTGTGGCCTTGTCGAGGTCGACGCCGGTTTTTTCTTGGATGAACTCCTTGCCTTTGACCAGGGCGGCATTGGCCACCAGTCGCAGGCCTGAACTCAACAGCGCAAGGATGAAAGGTGGCATGTGATGCTCATGTTGGTTGGCAATCGATTCGAAGCCGCTATGGCGTTCAAGCCACTATAGGTTTTTGATCTACTCATAACAAATGAAATGAATGGTCTTTGGCAGTCAATCCCCAAGCCCAGACTGAGCCCCTCACATCGAGGGGCGGCTACGTCTACTACTCGTGACGCAGCGCTTCGATGGGGTCCATCCGCGCCGCGCGCCGCGCCGGGAAATAGCCGAACAGCACGCCGATCGCTGCTGAGAACAGGAAGGACAGTCCGTTGATCATTGGGTCGAACAGGAACGGCAGTTTCATCGCGGTGGCCAGCGCCCAGGACGCAGCGGTGGCGACGGCAATGCCCATGACGCCGCCCAGCGCAGCGAGCACCACCGCTTCGATCAGAAATTGCAGCAGTACCTCGCGCTCAAGCGCACCGATTGCCAGGCGCAACCCGATCTCGCGGGTGCGCTCGGTCACGCTGACCAGCATGATGTTCATGATGCCGATGCCGCCCACCAGCAGGCTGACCGCAGCGACCGCGCCCAGCAAGGTGGTCATCACCTGGGTCGTGCCCGACAAGGTCTCGGCGAGTTGCTGGGTGTCTAGGATGTTGAAGTTGTCGTCATCGCTGGGGGCGAGTTTGCGGCGCTCACGCAGCAGTTGGCGCAGGCTGTTCTTCAGCCTGGCGCTGTCGCTGCCGTCCTGCATCGCCACGAGCAGCGTGGCCACACGCTGGTGGCCGGTGACCCGGCGCTGCAGCGTTCGCAGGGGCAGCAACACCGTGTCGTCTTGGTCGTTGCCCATCGCGGCCTGGCCCTTGGATGTGAGGATCCCGACCACCGTGCAGGAGAACTGTTTGAGGCGCAGTTGCTCGCCCAGTCCGTCTTGCCCAGGCTTGCCGCCGAAGATCTCGCGGCGGACCGTCTCGCCAACGATGCAGGTCGCCGCGCCGGCGCGTTGCTCGTCCTCTTCGAAGACGCGGCCACTGGCGAGCTTCCAGTTGCCGGTCTCGAACCAGCGGTTGCTGCTGCCGGTGACGTTGGTCGCCCAATTGCGGCCATTGCCGACCACGGTGACGCCCGCGCGTCCCTCGGGCGCGACCGCTGCCACGCCACCAATCTGTGCCAGCACCGCCTCGGCGTCGGCAGCCTTGAACGACGGTGCGCCGCCACCGCCGCCGCCAGGTCCTTGACGTTGACCTGGGCGCACCATCAACAAATTGCTGCCCAGGCTGGCGATCTGGGTTTGCACCGCCTGGGTCGCGCCCTTGCCCAGCGTGACCATCGTGATCACTGCGGACACGCCAATCACGATGCCCAGGATCGTCAGAAAGGACCGCAGCAGGTTTCGACGTATCGACCGCAGCGCCAGCAGCAAAGTGTTCAGCAGCATCAGGCCACGGCAGAGACTGCCAACGGGTTCGCGCAGTCGCGGTCAATGCGGCCGTCGATGAAATGCACCAGGCGATCGGCGTAGGCCGCCATGTCTGCCTCGTGGGTGACCATCAACACGGTGATGCCCTGGTTGCGGTTCAGGTCGCGCAACAAGTCCATGATTTCGCGGCTGCGCTGGGTGTCGAGATTGCCGGTGGGCTCGTCGGCCAGTAGCACCGCGGGTTGGGTGACGAATGCGCGTGCGATCGCCACCCGCTGCTGCTGTCCACCCGAAAGCTCGGCTGGCGTGTGCATTTCCCAACCGGCCAGCCCGACCGCGGCCAGCGCCTGGGTGGCGAGCCGATGCCGCTGCGGGCCGCTCTCGCCGCGGTAGAGCAGCGGCAACTCAACGTTCTCCTGCGCCGAGGTTCGTGCCAACAAGTTGAAGCCCTGGAATACGAAGCCCAGGTAGCGCCGGCGCAGCCGCGCCAACTGGTCGCGCGAGAGCGATTCGACCGCCACGCCGCGGAACAAGTACTGCCCGGCACTGGGCTTGTCTAGACAACCCAGGATGTTCATCGCCGTCGATTTTCCCGAGCCACTGGGGCCCATGATGGCGACGAATTCGCCAGCCTGGATGTCGAGGTCTATGCCCTTGAGCGCGAACAACTCCGCCTGTCCGCTGCCGTAGACCTTGGTCACACCACGCAGGCGGATCAAGGGCGCTGCTTCGCCCGCGCTGCCTGTCATTCCGTGCCTGCCGCTTTCTGGTCGGTGATCACGACCATGCCCGCTTGCAGATCGCCGCCAATGATCTCGGTCACCCGACCGTCGGTGATGCCCGCCGTCACCGCCAAGGCCGACGCAGCGCCGTCGCGCAGTACCCAGATCCGTCGCGCCGACCCGGTGCGTGCGCCTTCAGCCGCTGATTTTCGCGTGCCGCTACGAGGTGGCATGCGAGGCGTCAAGCTCGAGACGATGCCGCCGCTGGCCGCAGGCTTGGCGGTCGTCGAGGCGGTTGGCTCAAAGCGCAGCGCGCTGTTGGGCACCAGCAGCACATCCTGGCGTTCGGAGGCGACGATCAAGGCGGTGGCCGTCATGCCCGGGCGCAGGCTGAGGTCGCTGTTGTCGACGTCGAGGTAGGTCAGGTAGGTGACCACGTTGTCGGTGATGGTCGAACCATAGGCCACCCGGGTCACGCGTGCTGGATATTGCCGGCTCGGGTAGGCGCTGACGCCAAAGCGCGCGGACTGGCCGACCTGAACCGATCCGACGTCCGCCTCATCGACAAAGACCTGTAGTCGCAGTTGTGCCAGGTCCTCCGCAAGGTTGAACAGTGTGACGGCCTGTAGTGAGGCGGCCACAGCATTGCCGGGGTCCACGCTGCGCGAAAGCACCACGCCATCCGAGGGCGCTCGGATCGAGGCTTTCGACAGGTTGATCTCGTCGGTCGATAACGCTGCCTGGGCGTCGCTGACGCCGGCTTGAGCACTGACCGTTTCGGCCCGAGCCCTGGCCAACGCCGCCTGGCTGCTGTCGAGCTCGGCCTGAGAGGGCAGCTTGCCCGCAGACAGTCTGGCCAACTCTTCGAGCCGACCCACGCCAGACTCAGCCTCCTGGAGTGTGGCCAGCGTCTGCGCGACCCTGGCGCTGGCGGCGCTCAGTGCGGCGCGCGACCGCAGGATCTGGTCGCGCAGTTTGGCGGTGTCGAGTTCGACCAGGATCTGCCCCTTTCGGACACGGTCGTTGACGTCGACATGGACTTTGAGGACGGTGCCCGACAGCTCGCTGCCGATGCTGACCGAACGGGTCGGCTGCAGCGTGCCGTTGGCGGTAACGGTCAGCGTGAGCTTGCCGCGAGTCACCGGCTGCGAGGTATAGCGGGTTACTGTGCTGGCAGCCTGGCGCGCCTGCCAGTACCAAGCGCCGGCCAGCACTGCGGCCGACAGCAGCAAGCCGCCCCAAAGCGCTGGCCTACGGAACCAAGCGTTCGCGGGAGGTTCAGCGAGCAGGGCTTGCAAGGTGCTGGCTGCTGGGAATGATGGGGTGGCGGTCATGGCTTGCTGAGGTCGAAGTAGTCGGGGCTCGCCTGCCAACCACCGCCCAGCGCCTTGTACAGGCGCACATGGTCGGCACCGAGGTCGGTGCTGGCGTTTGCGAGGCTGTTCTCGCTGCTGAGGTGGACGCGCTGTGTCACCAGCACGTTCTGGAAATCCACTAGACCGCTGCGGTAGCGCTGCATCGCCATTCGTTTAGCGTTGCCGGCCGCTTCGGTGACCTGTTCTAGCCGCAGCAGGCGCAGCTGGTCACCTTCCAACGCGACCAGCGCGTCTTCGACCTCGCGCAAGGCGGATAACACGGTGGCTCGGTAGTGCGAGCTGGCCTGGTCCAGCGCGGCTTGTTGTGCTTTCACTTGGGCCAGCCCGGCGCCCCCGTCCCACAGCGGCCAGCTGGCCAGCAACGCGCCGACCCTCGACGCGCTGCCACCCAGACCGCCCAAGCCCAGCGCTTGCAGGCCGATGTTGCCACTCAGCCTGAAGCTCGGCGCCCTGGCCGCGTCGGCCTGGGTCACGCGCGCGGTCGAGGCCAGCACCTGCTGCTCGGCTGCGCGCACGTCGGGTCGGCGACGCAAAGTGTCGGCGGGGATGGTCAGCGCCAAGGTCCCGGTGGCACGCGGCACCGGGGCGGCCGCGGTGAGCAGGTTCAACAAGGTGGTCGGCGGCTCACCGGACAGCACGGCCAGTGCGTGGCTGGCCTGTCGGATGGTCGTCTGCAGCCCTGGCATTTGAGAAGCGGCCTGCTCGGCGGCAGCGCGAGCCTGCTCCACCTCGAGCTCGCTGGCCACACCGGCGTGGGTGCGCCACTGGCTGATCTGCCTGCTCTCTTGCTGGCTGATGAGATTTTCCTGGGCGATCGTGAGCTGGGCCTGTGCGCCGCGTAGCGTGAGGTAGGCTAGGCCAACCTCGGCGGCGATCGACACCTGCACCGCCGCCAGAGTGGCAGCGCTGGCGCGCACCGTGGCTTGGCTGACCGCCAGCGCGCTGTGCGTGGCGCCAAACAGATCGAGTTCCCAGCTCGCGTCCAGGGTTGCCGCGAAGCGATTGCCGGCGCCTGTGCCCGCGCTGCGCTGACCGGAGACATTCAGGCCCGGACGCAGGCCCGCCGCGGCAACATCGCGCAACGCCAGTGCTTGGCGCAGCGCGCCCAGCGCACCCTCGATGCTGTGGTTGGCCTGCAACGCGCTGGTGACCAGGCCCGTGAGCACCCGGTCGTTGAACCTGGCCCACCACTGCAACTCCAGGCCTGCGCCCGCGACTTGATCAGGCGCTGCCGCCCATGCCGGCGGCAATGTCATGGCCGTTGCTTGGATCACCTTAGTCGGGACCGACGCGCAGGCGCTCAGACCCAGCAACCATGCGGCGATGCTGAGCCCATGGGCAGCAGACTTGAACTGGCGACTGAGGACGCGCGAAGGGCTCATCGCGCCGAGCCGAGCATGGCGAAAGCGACCTGCGTCAATCGATGGGCGGCAATGGTGTTTGGCGTTTTTAAGAGCTTGAGCATGGCGGATCCGGTGCTGGATTCACGCCAACGTCGTGCCATTCAGTCGCCGTTCACCACCATTTTGAGATCGATAGGACCGTCTCGGATTGATGCCCGCCAAGCATCGCATGTTCAAGGTCCAGCGCCATGTTTTGGTCGACCCTGGCCCAGCCGATCGAATGCCTTGAGCTTAGTCCACCCGCAAAATAGTCCTCGCCAGGGGGCTCGGCCCTCGGTGGGCATGGATAGCCGATGTTGGCCGTTCGCTGGTGATCGCAAAGCCCGAGGACTAGCCCCCCAGTCGCGCCCGGTGCCTCGCGATCTGGGCCATAACCTGGGTCGGTGCGGTGCCGCCGCGCACATGGCGGGCTTCGAGTGAGCCGCGCAGCGTCAGCACGCTGGGTGCGTCGTCGGCGATCAGCGGATGCAGCGATTGCAACTCGGCCAGCGGTAACTCTGCCAGGTCCAGACCGCGCTGTAGCCCGAGTTTGACGGCATGCGCTACCACCTCATGGGCGTCGCGGAAGGGCAGGCCTTTCTTGACCAGGTAGTCGGCCAAGTCGGTGGCGGTGGCGTAGCCTCGGCGCGCGGCGGCTTCCATTGCCGCTGGCTTGACCTGGATGCCGGCGATCATCTCGGCCAGGATCCGTAGCGTCGCGGCCAGCGTGTCGACGGTGTCGAACAGCGGCTCCTTGTCTTCCTGGTTGTCCTTGTTATAGGCCAGCGGCTGGCCCTTCATCAGCGTGATCAAGCCCATCAGGTGGCCGATCACCCGGCCGCTCTTGCCGCGCGCGAGCTCGGCGACGTCGGGATTGCGCTTTTGCGGCATGATCGACGAGCCGGTGCAGTAGCGGTCGGCCAGGTCGATGAAACCGAAGTTCTGGCTCATCCAAAGCACCAGCTCTTCGGCCATTCGCGAGACATGGACCATCGTGATGCTCGCGAAGGAGAGGAACTCGATCGCGAAGTCGCGGTCGCTGACAGCGTCCAGGCTGTTCTCGCAAAGTCCTTCGAATCCGAGCGCGCGAGCCACGGCCTCGCGGTCTAGCGGGTAGCTGGTGCCAGCCAGTGCGGCTGCACCCAGCGGCAGTCGGTTGCAGCGCTTGCGGACATCGGCCAGCCGCTCGGCGTCGCGGGAGAACATCTCGACATAGGCCAGCAGGTGATGGGCGAAGCTCACCGGTTGTGCCACCTGCAGGTGGGTGAAGCCGGGCATCACGGTGTCAGTGTTTGTGGCCGCCACGTCGACCAGCGCACGCTGCAGGTCGACCAGCAGCAGTGCCAGCGCATCGATCTCGCCGCGCAGCCAGAGCCGCACGTCGGTGGCAACCTGGTCGTTTCGCGAGCGCCCGGTGTGCAGTCGCTTGCCGGCGTCGCCGACCAATTGGGTCAGGCGGGCCTCGATGTTGAGGTGGACATCCTCCAACTCAAGCTTCCATTCGAAACGTCCCTCTTCGATGTCCTGGGTGATCTGGTCCAAGCCGCGCTGGATGTCGACCAGATCTGTCTGGTGGATGATGCCTTGGGCTGCCAGCATGCCGGCATGGGCCAGACTGCCTTGGATGTCGGCGCGCCACAGTCGCTGGTCGAAACCGACGCTGGCGGTGTAACGCTTGACGAGCTCACTCATCGGTTCAGAGAACAGGGCCGACCAGGCTTGGGATTTTTTGTCGAGTTGGTTGCCGGACATGGCTGGATGCGCTTTGTCGAGTGGTGGGTCGCCAGCGGGCGCCGGCAAGCCATTATCTGGCGCGATCCTCGGCCCAGGCACTGCTGTCGAGCCCAGGGCCCGATCTCCGCTTCTATTCAGCATGACCTCCTGCGACGGCTGCGGCCCGGTGCCCGGGTGCAACTTTGGTCGACCCACAGGCCGATCGGACTCAGGGCAGAGCGGTGGCGGCGCCACGCCCGGATTGGCCTATTGCGGTTCATTCAATAGCTTGCTTAACCGGTGTTGCGCAACCCCGCCGCCAGGCCGTTGATCGACAGGTGGATGCCGCGCTTCAGGCGCTCGTTCTCCGGCGCGCCTTCGATGCGACCGCGGTAGCGTCGCATCAGCTCGACCTGCAGGTGGTTGAGCGGGTCGAGATAGGGGAAGCGGTGCTCGATCGATCGCGCCAGCGCCGGGTTGCTCTGCAGCCTGCCGGACTCTCCCGTGATCAATGACAGCGCGTCGTAGGTCAACTGCCACTCGGCGCTGATCGCCGCGAAAATCCGCTTGGCCATGCGTTTGTCTTCGACGAGTTCGACATAGCGGGCCGCGATGCGCAGGTCGCTCTTGGCCAGCACCATGTCCAGGTTGGACAACAAGGTGCGGAAGAACGGCCATTGTTGGTGCATTTTCTGCAGCAAGGCCAAGTTGGTGGTCCGGTCTTCGTCGGCGCCGAGGAAGTCCGTGATCGCCGAGCCGAAACCACACCAGCCTGGCAGCGCGACTCGGCACTGACCCCATGAAAAGCCCCAGGGGATCGCGCGCAAGTCTTCGATGGCCGGTTTCGCCTGGCCATCCTTGGGACGTAGGGCCGGACGAGAGCCGATGTTCAGCTCGGAAATCTCTCGGATCGGCGTGGCCGAGAAGAAGTAGTCGGTGAACCCCTTGGTCCCATAGACCAGCTTTCGGTACGCGGCATGGCTGGCATCGCTGATGCGGGCTGCGGCGTCCAGAAAACGCTTGGGTGCGCCCGACTTGCTGCCGGCGTGCAGCAGCGTGGCCTCCAGCGTCGCTGCCACCAGGGTCTCGAGATTGCGCCGGCCGATTTCAGGGTTGGCGTACTTGCTGCCGATCACCTCGCCTTGCTCGGTCAACCGGATCTGGCCGTTCACCGTGCCTGGCGGCTGGGCCAGGATGGCTTGGTAGCTCGGACCACCGCCGCGTCCGACGGTGCCGCCGCGGCCGTGGAACAGTCGAAGCGTGATGCCGGGGCTGCCGTCGGCCTGGGTCCGCAGCGGGCCGAACAGCTCGACCAGCGCCAACTCGGCGCGGTACAACTCCCAATTGCTGGTGAAGAAGCCACCGTCCTTGTTGCTGTCGCTGTAGCCCAGCATGATGTCTTGCTCGCCGCCGCTGCGCAGCACCAATTCGGTGATGCCGGGCAGGGCATAGAACTCGCGCATGATGGGCTCGGCCTGGCGCAGGTCGGCGATGGTCTCGAACAGCGGCACGACGATCAAGGCGCTGCGGGCGCCCGACCGCAGCGCACCGCCGTTCGGCCCGCTCACCAAATCGCATTCCTTGAGCAGCAGCAGCAATTCCAGCAGATCGCTGACCGACTCGGTGTGGCTGATGATGCAGTGGCGCAGCGCCTCACGGCCGTAACGCGCCAGCATTTCGCGTGCGGTCTCGAAGATCGCCAGCTCGCGCCGCGCGAGTTCGCTGTACTGCGCGCCGTGTACCCGCAGTGGCCGCGCGTCGTCGAGCAGTCGCATCAGCAGCGCGCGGCGGCCCATTTCGTCGAGCGCTGAATAGTCGGGGTGCAGACAGGCCGAGCGCAGCAATTCGGCCAGCACCGCCTCATGCTTGTCGGAGCTTTGGCGCAAGTCCAAGGTCGCAAGGTGGAAGCCGAAGACCTGCACCGCGCGGATCAGCGGCACCAGCCGCGGTGCGGCGAGCGCGTGGGCGTGGTGTGAGCGCAGGCTGTCGGCGATCACGGTCAGGTCTGCCAGCAACTGCGCCGGCTCGGTGTAGGCATTTTGCGGTGGCACCGCGTGGCGCAGCGCCTCTGTGCCGGTTAGCGCCAGCAGCGTGGCCGCGAGCCTTGCGTAGACGCCTATCAGCGCGCGTCGGTAGGGTTCGTCCTCGCGGTGCGGGCTGCTGTCAGGCGATGCGTCGGCCAGTGCTTGCATCGCCGGTGTCACACCGGCCAACATCTGGCTGATCGACAGCTCGGCCCCCAGTGAGTGCACCTCGGTGAGATAGAAGCGCAGCGCCACCTCGCTCTGGCGCGCCATTGCCGTGCGCAGCGTTTCGGCGCCCACGTTGGGGTTGCCGTCGCGGTCGCCGCCAATCCACTGACCCATGCGCAGAAAACTTTGCACTGGATGGCCTGCGAGTTGCTGCTCGATCTCGGCATAGAGCTTCGGAATCTGGCGCAGAAAGGTGCTCTGGTAGTAGCTCAGTGCGTTCTCGATCTCGTCGGCCACGGTGAGCTTGGTGTAACGCAACATGCGCGTCTGCCAGAGCTGGGTGACGCGTGCGCAGATCAGTGCCTCGTTGTCGAGCCGTTCTCGATCGCCATGCAGATCGTCTCGCAGACCTACCAGTTCGGCGATCGCGCGCTCGGCGTCGAGGATGCTTGTGCGCTGCACTTCGGTGGGGTGCGCGGTGAGCACCGGCGAGATGTAGGCCTGAGCAAGCGTGCGAGCCACATCGGCGGCGCGGATGTCAGCACGGTGCAGGCGCTCGAAGGTCAACGCCAGTGAGCCCTCCTGCAAATGCCCCAACTGCTCGTGGTGAAGCCGTCGGCGAATCTGGTGGCGGTCCTCGGCGATGTTGGCCAGATGCGAAAAATAGCTGAACGCCCGGATCACGCTGACGGTCTGATCAGCCGACAGGTTCTTCAGCAAGCGGTCGAGTGCCCGGCCGGCCGAGGCGTCATTCTTCAGCCGGTATGCAACCGACAGCTGGCGTACGCGCTCGATCAGCTCGAACGCCGCTTTGCCCTCCTGCTCTCGGATCACGTCACCGAGAATCCGCCCAAGCAAGCGGATGTCCTCCATCAAGGCCTTGTTCCCGGCCGCAGCTTCAGCTGCGCCGAGAGGGTTCTTGGCGCGTTCTGTCAGTTTGCGATGGCCGGCGACAGATGGGCTAGCGACGAAAGCACGAGGCATGAGAACTCCCTGGAAGGTGCAACACGGTTGCCGGTTCGTGAGATGGAGCCGAATTCGGGGTAACTTGGCTTCTTGAGCGGCGCGTGACGAGGATGGACATGCGCAACCCGCTCGGCCAACGCTGCCAGATACTGGGCACTAGCGATAATCGGGCCAAGATGATTGAAAATCGAGCTGAAGCCAGCCTGAACTTGAGCCCGACAGGCTTGCGGATTGCGACTCGCGAGAGTCGGCTGGCGTTGTGGCAGGCCGAGCACGTGCGCGAGTTGCTGTTCCGGCATCTAGGTCTGGAGGTCGGTTTGCTGGGCATGACAACCCGCGGCGACCAAATCCTCGATCGCGCGCTGAGCAAGGTGGGTGGCAAAGGCCTGTTCGTCAAGGAATTGGAGGTCGCGCTGGAAGAGGGCCGCGCCCACCTTGCGGTGCATTCGCTCAAGGATGTCCCGATGGAGCTGCCCGAGGGCTTCGTGCTCGCCACGGTGCTCGAGCGCGAGGATCCGCGCGACGCGCTGGTGTCGAACCGCTTTACATCGGTCGCCGATTTGCCGTGGGGCGCGTTGGTGGGCACGTCCAGCCTGCGCCGCGTGGTCCAGCTGATGTGCCTGCGACCCGATCTGCGGATCGAGCCGCTGCGAGGCAACCTCGACACCCGCCTGCGCAAGCTCGATGAAGGCGGTTTCGATGCCATCGTGCTGGCCGCCGCTGGTTTGAAGCGACTGGGTTTGGCCGCGCGCATCCGTACCACCTTCGACGAGCAGCAGATGATTCCTGCAGCAGGCCAGGGCGCGCTGGGCATTGAGGTTCGCAGCGATGCTGAATCACTTCGGTCTCAACTGGCGGCGCTGACCCATGCACCGACCTGGCTGGCGGTGCATGCCGAGCGTGCGGTATCGCGTGCGCTGGGTGGCAGTTGCAGCATGCCCTTGGCAGCGCACGCGGTTTGGCATGGCCAGGCGCTGGTCATCGACGCTGCGCTGGGTGACGCCGAACAACCCAGCCGGCCGCTGCTGCGCGTTCGGGCGCAGGCCGTGATCGACCTTTCGGGTGGCACTGAAGCCATCTCCACGGTCACGGACTCGGCCACCGACGCTGCCACTGCGCTGGGCGAACTCGCGGCCGCGCAACTGCGCGGGCTGGGCGCCGACGGCTATCTTGTCGCCCCGTTGGCCTGATCTGGCGCAGATGGCCTGCGCTGCGGCTTGATGTCGGCCGCCCCGCCCTGCGTGGTGGTGACGCGGCCTCAACCGCAGGCCGACGAATGGGTCAGTCAATTGCAGGCCCTGGGGTTGAACGCGGGCGCTTTGCCTTTGCTGGGCATTGCCGCACCGGCCGATGCGGCGCTGGTGCGCGCGGCTTGGCAGCAACTGGCACAGCATGCGCTGGTGATGTTCGTCAGCCCGAGCGCGGTTGAGCGCTTCTTCGCGCTGCGTCCTGCCGGATCGGATTGGCCACCGCGGGCGATCGCCGCCGGCACGGGTCCTGGCACCCGGCGTGCGCTGCTGCGAGCTGGGGTGCCCGTGCCTGCGGTGCTGACCCCGCCCGAAACGATGGGCCAGTTCGACTCCGAAGCGCTGTGGGTGTTGTTGCGCGAGCGCCTGTCGTGGCCAGGTCGCAGCGCATTGATCGTTCGCGGCGACGGCGGCCGCGACTGGCTGGCCGATGCGCTGCGCCGAGAGGGCGCGCGGGTGCACTTTGTGCAGGCCTACCGCCGCACCGCGCCGGTGCTTGATCCGTCCGGGCGAGCGCTGCTGAGTCAGGCGCTGACCGACCCGGCGAGGCATTGTTGGTTGTTCAGCAGTCGTGAGGCGCTGGGTCATTTACTGGCTTTGGCACCCGACCGGTGCTGGCGCGATGCCCGTGGGTTGGCCACCCACGGCCGAATTGTGGAAGCGGTGCGGGAACTGGGTTTCGGCCATGTGCAGCAAGTCGCGCCGACGCCTGAAGCGGTGGCCGAGGTGCTGCGCGGTATCTGATGTCTGTGTGCGATCGCCAAAATCCCGTCGATACAATGTTTGGGAACGTGACCGCTGAAGACAAGCCCGCCAACGCCCCCCTCCTTTCCGCTGCCAGCCCGCCCGTCGAGGCAGGGGTGGTCAGCGCGGTGCTTGCGCCGGCCGGTGTGCCGGTGGCCGGCAATGGCTGGTGGATGGCATTGGGTTTGACGGGCGTGATCAGTGTTGCGGCCATCACCTTAGCCCTGCTGGCTCAGCAGCGGATCAAGTCGCTCGAGCAGGAGTTGGTGCGGCGACAGCAGGACAGTCAGGGCCAGGCGATCGAGGCCCACGCGATGGCCAAACAGGCGCAGGAATCAGCCCGAGCCGCCGAATCCAAGGTGGGGCTACTCGAAGCCCGGGTGGCAGAGAACGTGCTGCAACGCAGCCAGCTCGAAGATCTGATCCAGCAGCTCTCCCGCTCGCGCGACGAGAACGTGCTGGCTGACGTGGACTCGGCCGTTCGCGTGGCGGTGCAGCAAAGCGCCATCACTGGCAGTGCCGAGCCGCTGGTGTCGGCAATGCGCCAGGCAGAAGAGCGCTTGGCGCGGATGAACCAACCCCGTCTGGAGCGGGTGCGGCGATCGCTGGCGCGTGACCTTGATCGGGTGCGGGCTGCGGCGGTGACCGATCTCGCCAGCCTGACGATCAAGATCGACGAAGCGGTTCGCACGGTCGATGAGTTGCCCATGGTGTCGCAGCCTGAACGGCGTGCTGCTGCGGCTCGGCCAGCAGCTTCGGCGTCTAACCTTGTAGCCCCCGGTCCTGGCGTCTGGCTGCCTTGGTTGCAGGAGCGCTGGGCAGCGATCGGCGGCCGGATCTGGTTTGAAATCAGAAGTCTGGTGCGGGTGACCCAGATCGACAAGCCCGAGGCCATGTTGCTGGCGCCCGACCAAGCCTGGTTCTTGCGTGAAAATCTTAAATTGCGCTTGCTGAATGCCAGGTTGTCGCTGTTGTCGCGTCAATTCGACATTGCGCAAGCGGACTTGCGGGAAGCCCAAGCCGTGCTTGAGCGCTATTTCGATCGCAACGCCCGCCGCGTCGCGCTCACGATCGACCTGGTGCGTCAAGTCACAGGCCAATCACGTCAACTCAGTGTGCCGCGGCCCGACGAGACCTTGGCGGCGCTCGCGGCCGCCCAGGCTGGACGTTAGGCCGCTTAGTCATCCAGCAGCAGATGCCCTGCGCCCATCTCTTTCCATTGAGCGGCCCAACGCGGGCTTGCTGGTCCGGCCACTGACATGCGCAGCGTCATCTGGTTGGTGCTGCTGTTCGTGGTGGCGGTAGTGGCTGCGCTGACATTGGGCGACAACGAAGGCCTGGCATCGTTTTATTGGGCCGGGTGGCGGCTAGATTTTTCGCTCAACTTCTTTGTGCTGGCTGCGATCGGCGCGGGCTTTGCCGTGGTCACAGCGGTCCAGGCAGTCAATTCGCTGGTCGGCTTGCCGGCGCGGGCGCGCGAGTGGCGGGTGCTGAGGTTGGAGCGCTCAGCCCAGGCGGCGCTGCGTGAGGCCTTGGCCGAATACTTTGGTGCCCGCTACAGCCGCTCACTCAAGGCAGCACAGCGCGCGATCGCCTTGGCGCCGCAGGTGCCGACGCTTGCCGACGATCACGAGTTTCAGGTGCTGGGGCGGTTGTTGGCTGCGGGTTGCCTGCACAAGTTGCAAGACCGGTTGCGTCGTGACGAGCTATTGGACGGCGCGCTGCAGGCTGCCCGTCGCAATGGGGGTGTGGCGGTTGACGATGGCGCGCGCCTGCTGGCTGCCGAATGGGCGCTCGATGACCGTGACGGCCAAAGTGCCCAAGCGCTATTGGCCGAGTTGCAGCCTGGCGTGGCACGGCGCACCCAGGCCTTGCGGCTCAAACTGCGCGCTGCCAGGCTGGAGCGTCGGCCACTTGATGCGCTGCACACGGCACGCTTGCTGGCCAACCACCAGGCTTTCTCCAAGGCGGCTGCGCAGGGATTGCTGCGCTCGCTCGCGATCGAGGCATTGGATGCGCCGCACGATGCCGACCAGTTGCGCAGGACCTGGCTGCAGTTCGATGTTGCCGATCAACGAGACCCTTTCGTGGTGGCCCGTGCCGCGCGCCGCGCCGCTGCATTGGGCGTGTCCGCAGAGGGCAGGGCTTGGTTGCAGCCGCTGTGGGACCGGCTTGGCACACTGGAGGCTGATGGTCGAGCCGAAGTGGCCTTGGCCCTGGTTGATTCTGCCTCCGGTCTGGGGGCTGAATGGCTGCAGCGAATCGAGGCGGCACAACGTGCCTATCCGGCTGAGTCAGCGGTTCAAGCGGCCGCAGGTGCGGTATTGGCCGAGCGACAACTCTGGGGCAAAGCGCGTCGGCCACTTGAGCAAGCCGCCAACGATGTGTCACTGGCCTCCCGAACCCGTCGCCAAGCTTGGCGCGCGCTGGCCCGTCTGGCGGACGAGGAGGGCGACCCGGATCGCGCCAACGCTTGCTTCCGTAGCGCGGCGGCGATCGATTGAGCAGATCGTCCGAGAGCATTTTTCGGGTTGCACGCCTCGCGTGAAAAGACATCTTCAGAAATAGGCTGTATACTTTTGGGCTGCGCGGCTGTAGCTCAGCTGGATAGAGTACTTGGCTACGAACCAAGGGGTCGTGGGTTCGATTCCTGCCAGCCGCACCATAAAAATCAACGGGTTAGCTCTCACAAGGGGCTAACCCGTTTGACTTTGTGGGCCGCGATGCGATAAATCTGGCGTTTCTCTGGCAATTGTCTGGCAACTTGGCTGACGCCAGGTCTGCTGAGGAGGCGGCCCGTCAATGCCCCTGCGTTGCTGGCCAGCGCGTCGGGGCTCAGCATCTGGACTGCCAGACCGACCAGCAGCTCGAGTGTTTGCCCGCTGTGCCCACTAGTTCAACGGCTTCGAACTTGTCCAGGGTTCGGTCTTGGGCAGTGGTCTCAGGCTCGGCTGGGCTCGAAGTGAAGGCCAAGTTGTTAACAAGGCGGCACACCTTTTGCTGAAGTCTTGTCGAAACTGTCAGCCGCCACGCCGCGATCCCGTCGGCAGGCTTCCCTCTCTGTTTGCCTCATTTCCGCCATTTCTGCCTATTTGCGACTGCCGACTGCCGATGACCGCTGCATCCGTCCCGCGATACCCAGGTGTGCTGCCCGACCATCGCCGCTTTGGCTACCGCCCGATCACCCGCCGGCCAGATTACCGCTGGCCGGGTGGCGCTGGCCTGGCGGTCTACCTGGGCTTCAATGTCGAGCATTTCGCCTTTGGCGAAGGGTTGGGCGCGGCCATCGGCCCGGCGTCCCCGCAGCCTGATGTGCTGAATTACAGCTGGCGCGAGTACGGCAACCGGGTGGGTGCGTGGCGCTGCCTGGAGTTGTTCGACCAGCTCGGCATGCCCGCTGGCGCGCTGATCAATACCGCGCTCTACGATCACTGCCCTGAGCTGGTGGCCGCGCTGGTGGCCCGCGGGGATGAGCTGATCGGCCATGGACACAGCAACGCCGAGCGCCAAGGCGACCTGGACGAGGCCGCCGAACGCGCGCTGCTGGTTCGCTGCCGCAGCCGCATCGAACAGGTCAGTGGCCAGACGCCCGCCGGCTGGCTGTCGCCTTGGATCAGTGAAAACCTGCTCACCCCGGACCTGCTGGCGGAAACCGGCTACCGCTACACGCTGAACTGGTGCCACGATGACCAACCGATGCGTCTGTGCACCAGAGACGGGAATGGTCTGTGGGCCGTGCCCTACCCACAGGAGCTGAACGACATCCCGATGATCGTGGCACGCCAAATGGATGCGAAGGACTTTGCCCAGATGGTGATCGACCAGTTCGACGAGATGCTGGAACAGTCCCGCCACCAGCCGCTGGTGATGGGCATCGCGCTACACCCCTATCTCGTGGGCCAGCCTTACCGGCTGCGCCACCTTCGCCGCGCGCTGCAGCACATCGCGGCGGTGCGTGACCAAGGCGGCCTGTGTTTCACCACGCCTGGCGCCATCTGCGCTCACCTCGACACGTTGGCGGCCGAACGGCCGACTGAATTCGCATGAACGTCGATCTCGTTGACAGGGGCGGCGTCTGTTTGCCTCCAGGCCACGTCGTCATCGAAGGCCGGGCCGGTCGCCAGTTGGTCGGCTTGCACTTGGCGAGCAAGGACTTGTTCGAAGGGGTCGGCAACCCCACCGGTGCCGACCTCAGCATCATCCGAGGATCAAGCTCTCACGACCCCGGAGCGCGATGACGGACTGCCTGCTCATCGTCAACGGCCTGGTACTCCCGGCCGCTGACCAGCCCGCTCGGCATGCGGATGTGCTCGTCCAGCACGGGCGCATTCAGGCGCTCTCAGCGCCAGGCGGTTTCGCCGGTGTGGTGGCCTGTCAGGTGCTGGACGCGACTGACCGACTGCTGATTCCCGGCCTTGTCAATGCCCACACCCATGCCCATGGCAGTTTAGGCCGGGGCGCGGTACCTGATGTTGCATTGGAAGGCTTCTTGGCCGCGTCGCCGTCCATCAACGGCCATCGCAACCTGGACGACCTGGCGCTGAGCGCCACCCTGACGGCCGTCGAATTGCTGAAGAAGGGCTGCACTGCCCTGTTCGACATGAGCGCCGAGAGCCCTCTGCCCACACTGGACGGGCTGCACGCCCTGGCGGGTGCTTATGCCGCGGCAGGCATCCGCGCTGTGGTGGCGCCGATGATGGCCGACCGCACGCTTTACCAGGCTTACCCCGAGATGCTGGCCGGGCTGCCTGCCACCCTGCAGCCGGCACTGATGGCACTCAGGGCCGCTGACCCCGACGCCTGCCTGGCCGTTGTACGCCAGGCCGCGCGCGACTGGCCTTTCGACAACGCGCAGGTGCGGCTGGGCATAGCGCCGACGATCCCGCTGCACTGCACCGACGGATTTCTGCGTGGCTGTGCGGCGCTGTCGGCCGAGTTCGACCTGCCGTTGCAAACCCATCTTGCCGAAAGCCGCGCGCAGGCGGTTTACGGAGCGAAGCGTTACGGCAGAAGCCTGGTGGCGCACTTGGCTGAACTGGGTCTGCTGGGTGCACAGATGAGCGTGGCGCACGCGATCTGGATCTCCGATGCCGACATCGCGCTGCTGGCTCGCGCCGGTGTGACGGCGGTGCACAACCCGCTGAGCAATTTGCGCCTGGGTTCAGGCATTGCGCCGATACGTCGCATGCTTGAACGCGGTTTGCAGGTGGCCTTGGGCAGCGATGGTGCCAACACGTCCGACACACAGAATTTGTTCGAAGCAGCCCGGCTGGCGGTCGGTCTGACGCGTATCGTCGACACCGACGAGGCGCGCTGGCTGAACGCTGCGGAAGGCCTGCACATGGCCACCGAGGGCAGCGCGCGAGCGCTGGGCTGGGGTGATCGGCTGGGCCGCGTCGCGCCCGGCTACCAGGCCGACTTGGTGCTGCTGGACCTGACCCGGCCCGAGTATGTGCCGCTGCGCGACCCGCTGCGCCAACTGGTGCATGGCGAAAGCGGCAGCGCGGTGGACCGCGTGCTGGTTGGCGGCCGGCTGGTGGTGGCCGATGGCCAAGTGCTCACGGTTGACGAAGCTGCACTGCGCCAACAGGCCCAGGCTGCCGCCGCCCGGCTGGACGCAATCAATGCTGATGGCCGCCACTTGGCTGCGGCTTTGCGGCCCGGCGTTAGTGCCTTTTGCTGCGGCATCGGGTTGGATGCCCAGCTGAAACCTGCCTGGACGCCGCCTGAACCCGGCGTGGTTGCCGCTGGTCAGCCTGAAATCTAGACGCCTTTCACGCGACTGCGTCAAAGTACTCGGAGACACAGGAACTTCTTCAGGCGCGGTATAGTAAAACCCTTAAACCTTTTGAACTTGTTCAAGCCTGTGGGCCTCAGGCTTCGCCTTTCAGGAGCCACCCAGCTTAAAAAGTCGCTGCGTCAAACATTTGGGCTTGTTGAGTAAACATTTGTGATGGCAAGAGCAAGCGCGACGGACCTGTATTGAGAGCCGGGACGAAGGCACTGATCTGGTTAGCTCACTGCGGCTCGACGAAATGACATTGGCAATTTACCAAGTTAATCATGGCATTTTATCTCAGGATAGAAGTCATCGAAATATATAATTATTTTTGCAGATCTTACTTGAGCGGCATGGCTAATTTCGCTGGGCGGTCTCAAGTCTGAATTCCAATCAACCTGCTGCCCTGCGACTTCAGGCGCGGCGTGGTTCGAACCATGCCTACGGGAGGCCGATGAAACGCCGATTGTTTTCAATGACCTATGGGCTAGCGCTTGCTGCTGGCTTGATGACTGCTTGTGGCGGCGGTAAAGATAATGCTGCTGCGGCTGGACCGCCCAAGAATCTGCTCTTTTTTGTGGGCAGTGGTTTGGGAATGACCACCATGACCGCGGCGCGAATCTACTCGGTTGGCGAGGACGGTGAGTTGACGCTTGACACGCTGCCGGAAACGGCATTCGTCAAAACTTACTCTGCCAACTCGCAAGTCAGTGACAGCGCAGCGGCCATGTCGGCCTACATGACTGGCGTGAAGGGGAATAACCAGATTCTCTCGATGTCGCCCAATACCTCGGCCTATGACCTGGCCGTAGGAAAGGATTACGTCCTCGGTGCCGAGACGACTTGCCCGAGCACAGGCAACGGGACGGCTGCGATCACGCTGCTAGAGATGGCCACGGCCGGTGGATTGGCCACCGGCATCGTCACCACCACACGCATCACCGATGCCACGACGGCGGCCTCCTACGCGCATCTCTGCCATCGCGACGGCGAAAATGCGATCGCAGCACAGATGTCGCCGAAGGGCGCAGGCTTCAATGCGGCACTGGGCAACGGTGTGGATGTCATCTTGGGCGGCGGGTTGCGCCACTTCCTACCCAAGTCTGCCGCGGGCGGCTTGCGCACCGACGGGCGCGATCTTGTGGCCGAGATGAAGGTCGCCGGCTACAGCTTTGCGAGCAACAAGGCCGAATTCGGCGCATTGCCAGCCACAGGCAAATTGCTCGGCCTGTTCAATGCCAGCCACATGGCGTTCGACCTTGACCGGGATGCGACACTCGAACCCAGTCTGTCCGAGATGACGGGACGGGCGATTGACCAGTTGAAAGCCAATACCAAAGGGATGTTCCTGGTGGTAGCAGGAGGCCGAGTCGACCATGCACTGCAAGCCACTCTGGCCCGCAAAGCGCTACAGGACACGGTTGCCTTCGACGAGGCCATCAAGGTTGCCATTGCAAGGATGCAGGTGATTGACCCTGGCTTGAAAAATACCTTGATCATTGCTACTGCTGACCATGACAACACGCTTCTGCTAAACGGCGACGCGGCACGTACCGGTAAGACGACGGACAGCAGTCCTGGCGTGTTGGGTTTGCTTCGTAGCTATGTTGACAACGCCATTGGCAAGGATGCCGACGGCAATCCATACACGATCATCGGTTTCGGCAATGGCGAGAACCGGTTGGCTAAGCGAGCCAAGCTGTCCGATTCGCAAGTCTTCGACAAGAACTACCATCAAGAAGCCACCATCCCCTCTGCTGAAGATGGCGGTGGCCGAGGAGGCGCTGACGTATTTCTGGGTGCAATCGGGATGGGTGCAGCGAATTTTGTCGGCGTCCTGGACAACACAGCGGTGTTTGGCCTCATTCGTAAAGCCGCCGGATTTTGACCACCGGCGAAACATTGACCGTTTCATCCATTCCGCCTCACAGCATTCACAAGGTCTTGCTTGTTATGAAATTTTCACGCGGATTTGCGGCCGCTCGGACGGCGGCTACGATGGGCTGCTTGGCAATCCTATTGGCATCCCTATCGGCAACCCCAAGCTTTGCTGCGGGCGAGGCCAAGAGTGTCATCCTGTTCATTGGCAATGGCATGGGGCCTGTGGCGTTGACCGCCAGTCGCATCTTCAAGTATGGCGAGGGCGGCAAACTGATGATGGACACGATGTCCCGCACAGCCCGCGTCAAGACCTACTCATTGGACGGCCAAACTCCCGACAGTGCCTCAGCAATGTCCGCTTACATGACGGGTGTCAGAGCGCGCAATGAGACGCTGTCCATGGATGGCAAAACATTTGCCAAGGATCCTTGCCCAACCACTGGCAATGGGTCGGCTGTGCCGACGCTGTTTGAGTCGGCGATTGCCAAAGGAAAAGCCACCGGTGTGGTGACGACCGCAAGGTTGACTTACGCCACGTCTGCTGCGACCTTCGCGCATGCTTGCAACCGTATCGCCGAATACGACATCGCGAGCCAGGCTGTGCCAGATGGGGAAGGATTCAACAGCGCATTGGGCACAGGCCTTGATGTGCTGATGGGCGGTACCAGCCGTTTTTGGCGGCCGACCAAGATCACGGACAAAGGGCGTACGGACGGTCGTGATTTGGTGGTTGAGTTGCAAGCCAAAGGCTACAGCTATGTCTATGATTTGACGAGCATGAGCAAGGAGGCGCCTAGCGGCAAGATCATTGGTCTTTTTGATCAGGCAGACACCGATGCCAAGGGAAAGGTCAAATGGGTGCAAGAGCACATGTCCTATGAATATGACCGCGATCCGCTTAAAGAACCCAGCTTGTCGCAGATGACATCAAAGGCGATCGATGCATTGGCCAGGAACACCAAAGGGTATTTTCTGGTGATTGAAGGCGGCCGTATTGAGCATGCGCTCAGTAGCGGCAATGCTAAACGCGCATTGGCAGAGGTGATTGCCTTTGATGATGCGGTCAGGATGGCTTTGGCCAAGGTTGACTTGAGCAGCACGCTGATCGTGGTGACGGCCAATCATGACCACACGATGGCATTGAATGGGTCGTCGCATCTGGGCAATGACATCTTGGCAAAATCGACTGACATCAAGTCCAAGAAACTCGCGTTGGCCGCAGACGGGTTGCCCTACACTTCTCTGGTATTTGGCAATGGCAACAGTCCACGGAAGGCGAGTCGCGTCGATTTGACCAAGATAGATACCTCCGGCGACTGGAATTACCTGCAGGAGGCGGGGGTCGAACTGACCAGCTCGTCGCGCGGTGGCGGCGACGTGAACCTCTTTGCATCAGGCGCAGGCAGCAGCGCGTTCAAGGGGACGCTGGACCACACTAAAGTGTTTGCCTTGATGAAGACGGCATTGGGCTTTTGAGCTCACGCTTTCGATTCGTCATCGCAAGCGTGAGGGCCAGCGTAGGCTGGACGAATGGCATGCCAAGAGGGTTGGATTTAACCTGAACCCATGCATGCCCAGCGTGACGATCAGCGCGTCTCAGTTTGTGCCTTGACGCGAATGCCGACTTGCTCTGTCCAGCCGTTCGCCTGCGTGGCCGAACGCCTGATTACAAGAGACGGGTCGGATCAGAACTCGGTGTTCAACCCTACTTTGAACTGCGTGATCTTGATGGCTGCGGTGTTTGGCGCGACGGTGCTGGTTCCGAGGTTGCTGTACTCAGCACGCAGCGTGACGGCTTTGCTCATCTGATACCCCGCGCCCAAACCGAATAGCGCCTGGGTCTTGTTGGTCGATACCGGCGCCTGATAATTGAAGCCAGTTTCATATACCAGGTCCAATTTGTTGCGCCCGACCCCC
>CANFPU010000025.1 GCA_947448955.1 Burkholderiales bacterium | reverse complement strand
GCACCGCGAGCTGTTCGACCAGGCTTTCACGCTGTTCTGGCGTGACCCCGACCTGATGGGCCGGATGCGCGCGATGCTGCTGCCCAAGGTCAGCCTGAAGGACGGTGCCGTGCCGCCGCCACCCGAGAACCGGCGCCTGGGCGAGGCCTTGTTCCCGCACCAGCCCAATCGGCTGCCGGACAGCCCCGAGCAGGAGCAGATCGAGATCAACGCCGAGCTGACCTGGAACGATCGCGAGGTCTTGCGCCAAGCCGATTTCGACACGATGAGCGCCGACGAGTGGCGCGCCGCGCAGCGCGCGCTGGCCCAGCTGCGGCTGGTGTTCGAGCCATTGCCCACCCGCCGCAGCGCCCGCGCAACGCGCCCTGGCAGGCCCGACTGGCGGGCGACGCTGGCGCGCATGGCTAGGCAAGGGGGTGAATTGGCCGAGATGCGCTGGCGCAGCGCCCGCGAGCAGCCTGCGCCGCTGGTGTTGCTGGCCGACATCTCGGGGTCGATGAGCCGCTACTCGCGCATGCTGCTGCACTTCGCCCATGCGCTGGGCCATGCCGACGCCAGGGTCGAGAGCTTCGTTTTCGGCACCAGGCTGACCCGCACCACCCGCTTGCTCAAGAGCCGCGACCCCGACTTGGCGGTGGCCCAGGTGGTTCGCGCGGTGGCCGACTGGTCGGGCGGCACCCGCATCACCACCAGCCTGCACGAGTTCAACCAGCGCTGGGCCAGGCGCGTGCTCGGCACCCAGGCCACCGTGCTGCTCGTCACCGACGGCCTCGAGCATGGCGACACCCAGGCGCTGGCTTTCGAGATGGAGCGGCTGCACAAGAGCTGCCGCAGGCTGATCTGGCTCAACCCCTTGCTGCGCTTCGACCAGTTCGAGCCCCGGGCCGGCGGCATCAAGGCCATGCTGCCGCATGTCGACCGATTTCTGCCAGCGCACAACCTGCAGAGCCTGACCGACTTGGTGCAGGTGCTGGCTGCACGCGAACGCCCGCCCCGTCGGCCCATCTCCGCCACGCGATGAACCCATTCTTTTCAACCGGTAACCGCCAACATGCAACTCACCAACCAGCAAATCCTGCCCGTCAGCCAGGTCGAAGCCTGGGCTGCGCTGAACGACATCACCTTGCTGCAGCAGGCCATCCCTGGCTGCGAGAGCATCACGCCGACTGGTGAGAACCAGTTCGAGGTGCTGATCACGGCGGCGATCGGCCCGGTCAAAGCCAAGTTCAAGGGCAAGCTGCAGCTTGAGAACCTGCAGCCACCGAGCTCTTACACGCTGCGATTCGAAGGGCAGGGCGGTGCCGCTGGCCATGGCAAGGGGCATGCCGAGATCCGGCTCGAGACGGTCGGTCCGAACCAGACCATGCTGCACTACACCGCGCATGCGACGGTCGGCGGCAAGATCGCGCAGATCGGCTCGCGCCTGGTCGACATGGCAGCGCAGAAGATGGCCACCGAGTTCTTCGTCAACTTCAACACCCGGCTGACCCAGCGCCAGGCCGTCGAGGTCGCGCGGGTTGTGATCGCGCCGCCCGGCCCGTTCGCGCGCCTGCTGGCCTGGTTCAAGCGATTGTTCGGCGGCTGAATGCCGCCTGGCGTCGATCGATGAAAGCCCGTGGCGTCCACCTGCAGTACAGCTTTGAGGCTGACGGCCAGCGTGGCGCGGTGCTGCACAACCCGCTGTTCGACCTGCTGTGGGCGGTTCGCGAGCATGGCTCGATCCAGCACACCGCCAAGGCGCTGGGCGCGTCCTACCGCCACATCTGGGGCCAGCTCAAGCGCTGGGAGGAGGTGATGGGCGAGCCACTGGTGACCTGGACGCAGGGCCAGCCGGCGCGGCTGACGCCGTTTGCCGACCGGCTGTTGTGGGCCGAGACCCGTGCCCGCACCCGGCTGACGCCGCACATCGAAGCGCTGCGCGCTGAACTCGAGCGGGTGCTGGTCGATGCGTTGGATGGCAGCCAGCATGTGCTGACGGTCTTTGCCAGCCATGACTTGGCGCTGCCCGCGCTGCGCGATCTGGCCAGCCAGCAGCAAGGCCTGCACATCGAGTTGCGCTTCGCCGGCAGCGTCGATGCGCTGCGCGCGCTGAGCCAGGGCCGCTGCTTGGTCGCGGGTTTCCATGTGCCGCCGCTGGCCGGCGGCTCGGCGCAGTTTGCCGGTGCGATCAAGCCGCTGCTCAAACCCGGTCTGCACAAGTTGATCGGCTGCCTGCGACGCAACCAGGGCCTGATGGTGCGGCCCGGCAATCCGCTGGGGCTGCGCGGCTTGGCCGACCTGGTGTCTGCCGACGGCGCTGCGCCGCGATTCGTCAACCGCCAAAGCGGATCGGGCACCCGGCTGCTGGTGGACCACCTGCTGGCCGAGCAGGGCATGGACCCGGCCGGTGTGCGCGGCTACTTCGACGCCCCCGAGGACAGCCACTTGGCGGTGGCCGCTGGAGTGGCCAGCGGCGTCGCCGATGTCGGGCCCGGCATCGAGGCTGCGGCGCGCCAGTTCGGCCTCGATTTCATCCCGCTGGTCGCCGAGGACTATTTCCTGGTCTGTCTGAAGGATGCGCTCGAACATCCTGCGGTACACAAGCTGCGCCAGGCGCTGGACAGCCCCGCCTGGCCGGCCGCGTTGTCGACCTTGCCCGGCTACGCACCGTCGCGCAGCGGCGAGGTGCTGTCGCTGATCCAGGCCCTGCCCTGGTGGCATTACCGCGTGCCGCGCCGTGTCGCCGAGGCGCAAGCTTTGGGTTAGTGGGGACTGACGCCGAGGCAAGCGTCGCGTTCTCGCGCCGCCCCAGCGCCTGACTACCCGAGCGCCAGCGCCGCCAGGCGCAGCGCGCCTTCCATGCTGCGGGCGCCACCGATGAACAGATTCGAGTGGCAGAAGACGCTGTCTGGCACGCCCGTGACCGCCGCCAGTTCCTGGTTGCGCAAGCCAGCCCAGGTCTTGGGCAAGTCCAGTCTGGCCACAAAAGAGCCGTGCGCCACCGGCACGGTCTTGACCTGGTACTGCTCGCCCTCCGAATCGGGATAGATCACGAACCGGACGTCGGGCATCTCCTGCACCACCACCTGGCTCCAGGGCATGCCGCCCTCCTGCAGGTGGAGCACGCGTCCATCCATCAGCCGCGGTGCCCGACGCACGATGTCCAGTGATCTGAGTTTGGAGATCTGCTTGAGGATGGCGCGATCCAAAAATTTCCGGGTGATGGCCACCGCCTCGCGGAAACGGCTGTCCTGAAGTTCGGCCTTCGCCGACGCGGTCAGCCCCTGCTCCTCCATCCAACCGGTGTTGAGTTGGGCGATCAAGGCCGACAGGCCGAAGATACCGGGTGCGACGTTGCCCTGCCCGGTGTCGACGATGTCCAGGTATTGCACCAGCGAGTCGTCCAGGGATTGCACGGTCTCGGCCACCGCATCCGCGTCCAGCGGCGCCCCGACGCTGGCTGCCAAAGCCTGCACATAGGCCGCGCCATGCACCGACCACACCAGACCGGCACTGGCATAGCCGACGCCGGCAGCCGGTTCACCGTTGACCTCACGCGCCGGCCTGGCGCCATCGAAGCCGCGCTGGTGGTGGTCGAAGCGTCCGCGCGCCGTGTCCCAGATGCCGCCGACATCGACCGCGAAATCGGCGGCGTCGATCAGCGCCTCCTGGCGGGAGCGGACCAGCGTGTGCGATGGAAACACCGCCATCAGCACGCCGACGCCAAACACGTCGTCGGCGTGGAAGCTGCCACTGTGGGTGGCGATGGTCTTGTGCTCGGTCATGGGTCGATTTTAGGTGCCAGGCCTCCAGGCGCCCGCTGAGTTCGCCGCCACCTCCCGGCTGTGGAGCGAGTACGCAGCGCGGCGCCACGACGTGGGCTGCACGCCGAGGTCGCGCAGTCAAACCCGCTACAGCGTGCATGCCGGTGATCGGCTGGTGGCCTTGCTCAGCTTCGGCGCCAGCGCGTGGGCGCTGGGCGACCAGGCAGGCAGGTGGCGCACGCTATCCGAGCAGCGTCTGCAGGAACACAGCGTCCTGCCAACCGGTGCCCGCACCCATCAGCGCGGCGACGATGCCTGTGGCCTGGCGCACCACCACCAGCCCGCGCCGGCGCAGCAGGTACAGGCGCTGGTCGCCTGCGCCGGCGGCCATCACCACGTCCTCGTGGGCCAGGGCCTGGCCCAGCACGCCGTCGATGCCCGCCCGCGGGCCCGGGCCGACCAGCCCCGGGCGCAACAGCCACCAGCTCAGCCCGTAGCCCGGGTTCGCCGCCGTGCCGTCGAAGCAAGCGGCCAGCGTCTTCGCATCGAGTTTGCGGCCACCGTCGAGCACGAACTGCCCGAAGCGGGCCCAATCGCGCGCGCTCAGCGCAGCGCCTTGCGGCAGCATGGGCAGGCCATCGAACCCGCGCCGCCAGGGTCCGAAGGTGATGCCCGCCGGGTCGAGAACGCGTTGCCGAAGATAGTCCAGCGGGTCGGGGTTGGCACCCGCCGCGGTCAGCTTGCGCCGGATGATTTCGCCGAAGACCTGGAACGGCGTGGGGCCGTACTGGAAGCGCTGCCCAGGCTCGAACGCCGGCTGCGCCGTCACGGCCTGCGCGTAGCTGGGCGGGCGGCCGATCGCGCCGCCGGCCAGACCGCTGGTGAGCGTGAGCAGATCGCGCACCGTGATCGTGGCACGCCGGTCATCGGCCCACTCGACCAGCGTCCGAGCGCAGGTCTCGTCGATGGACAGCAGGCCGTCGGCCGCAGCCGCTGCAGCCAGCACACCACAAAAACTCTTGGTGCCGCTGGCGGTCTCCCAGGCGCGATCGGGCCCGCCGCCATTCGGATAGTCCTCGAACAACACCCGGCCCTCGCGCATCACCAGCATCGCCACACCGTTCTTGGCGGCGGCGTAGCGCGCAGCGGCCTCGAAGCCCGGGTTCGGCTGCGACCGGACCTCAGGCGCGGTGGTGAGCCAGACCAGCGGGCTGGCGGCGATCAAGGTTCGGCGCTGCATGCTCCACCCCAGGCTGGGGATCAGTTGCGTGATGCAACATCCTACAGGGAGGACCTGGCGGTGATGGGATCCAGGTCTGAGGGCCCGCAGTCCAGCGCCCGCAGACCCTCACTGTTCTTGGGCCGCTTTTGAACCGGGGCATGATCGCCCCGATGAACGACACCTTCGCACCCACCCGCGCTGCCGCCCAGAACCGCTTGGCCGCGGTCCGCGCTGCGGCTTATGCCAGCACCCGCAACCACCTGGATGGGGCGGTCACCAGGCTCTCGCCCTATCTCACCCATGGCATGCTCAGCGTGCCTGAGGTTGCGCTGCGGCACGGGCTGGGTCTGACGCACAAGCTGCTGCAGGAGTTGGGCTGGCGCGAGTTCTTCCAGCATGTTTGGCGCCATCGTGGCGAGGCGATTTTCGAGTCCCTGCACGCCGGCCCCAGGCCCGATGCCGACTATGCCGCGACGCTGCCCGAGGACATCCGCTGCGCCCTGACCGGCGTGCCGGTGATCGACACCGCCGTGCGAACGCTGTACGCCAGCGGCTGGTTGCACAACCATGTCAGGATGTGGCTGGCCAGCTACGTCGTCCATGTGCGTGGCGTGCACTGGCGCGCCGGCGCCGACTGGATGTTTGCGCACCTGCTCGACGGTGACCTGGCCAGCAACCACCTGTCTTGGCAATGGGTGGCGGGCACCGGCAGTCTCAAGCCTTATCTGTTCAATGCCGAGAACGTGGCGCGCTATGCCCGCGCGACGCCGGGCTGGGCCAGCCCTGGGTCGGTGATTGACACGTCCTATGCCACGATCGAGCGCTGGGCCCTAGGCACTTCACCGCTGCCGCCGGCGCCGGTCAAGGCCAGCGGTGGCGTTGCTGAACCGGCGCTGTGGCGCACGCCGCCGCCCGATCTGCCGCCGATCTCGGCGCTGCCCAAGCCACGCACGCTGGCCGGGCGCGAAGTCTGGCTGATCCACCCTTGGTCGCTGGCAGACCCGGCGGCGCTGGCCGACAACCGCGCCGCGCGCGAGACCTTGCGGCTTGGCGTCTGGCCGGCAGAGTGCCACGCCCGCTGGCCCTGGTCGGCGGCCCGCTGGCGTTTTGTGGCAGAGCGCATGGCCTTGATCAGCCACCAGGTCGTCCATGCCGATGCCGCGTCACTGCAGCTGGCGCTGGGCAGCGCGGCCCGGGTCCAGTGCACCGACAACCAGCACCTGCCCGCGGCCTGGCCAGCGGCTTGGCGCCAGAGTGCGCCGCGCTTGCTGGCGGATCCTGAGCAGCTTTGCGGCTCGTTCTCGCAGTTCTGGCGCAGGGTCACCGAGGGTGCGCAGACCCTGGCCGACCTGCCCGGCTGGCGTGGCGCGCGTGGATTGCCACCGGATCTGCTCGAAGACTGAGCGACCCGCCGGCGAACGGGGCGGTCCTCGGCGATGATCTCTGCCTTTCGAGTTGTCGGAGAACCCAGGATGTTGTTGACCCGTCGCCAGGGCTTGGCGCTGCTGGGCGCCGCGACCGTGCCGGCCTGGGCCGCAGGGCCTGGCGTTGCACAGCCCGCCGCTTTGATCCGCCTGCCTGCGATGCGCCTGCGCCAGCGCAGCTTGGCCAACGGCTTGCAGGTGGTCAGCTCGGCTGAGGCCATGGGTGGTGGCAGCGTCAGCGTCCAGGTCTGGTACCGCGTCGGCGGCAAGGATGACCCGGCGGGCCGATCTGGCTTTGCGCATTTGTTCGAGCACCTGATGTTCAAGCGCACCCGGCACATGGCTAACGAGATGTTCGACCGCCTGACCGAGGACGTCGGTGGCCAAAACAACGCCTTCACCGCCGAGGACGTGACGGCCTACCAGAGCGAAGTGCCGTCCAACCACCTCGAGCGTCTGCTCTGGGCCGAGGCCGAGCGCCTGGCCCACCTGCAAGTCGACCAGGCCAGCTTCGACAGCGAGCGCAAGGTGGTGATCGAGGAACTGCGCCAGCGCGTGCTGGCCGACCCCTATGGTCGGCTGTTCAACGCACTGTCGCAGCAATGCTTCGAGGCCCACCCGTACCAGCGCCCGGTGATCGGCAGCGAGGCTGACTTGAACGCCGCGACGCTGGCCGATGTACGCCAGTTTCATGCCACGTATTACCGGCCCGACAACGCGCTGCTGATCGTGACCGGCGATTTCGAACCGGTCCAGCTTGACGCTTGGGTCGATTGCTATTTCGGCCCGCTCGTCAACCCAGCGTCAGCGATCCCGCGCGTGAGCATGGTCGAGCCGGCCCGCCAGCGCGACCGCCGCGTCACGCTGAAGGCGCCCCAGCTGCCGCTGCCCGCGGTCGCGCTGGTCTGGCAGGGCCCAGCGGTGTCCCATGCTGATGCGCCGGCGCTGGAGCTCGCAGCCGCGTTGCTGTCGGCTGGCGAATCGTCACGGCTGAATGAAGCCCTGGTCTACCACCGTCAGGCGGCGCAGTCGGCGGGTTTTTCGGCCGACCTGTACGCCGATGCCGGCATGTTGACGGCTTACGCGATCGCCGCCAGCGGCCAACCGCTGCGTCGGCTCGAACAGGCCCTGCTCGGCCAGATTCGCCGATTGGCCCAGGGGGCCCTGGGCAGCGCCGAGATGGACAAGGTGCGGACCCAGTTGTTGACCGCCGCGCTGCTGTCGCGCCAGACGCCGCAAGGCCAGGCCGATGCGATTGGTCGCGCGGTCATGCTGTATGGCGACGCCCGCGAGGCCGACCAGCGCGTCGCTCGCTTGCAGGCGGTGCAGGCGGCCGATGTGCAGCGGGTGCTGCAGCACTACCTGTTGCGCGGCCATCGCGTCATCATTGACTATGTCCAAGGGGCCGCGTCATGAGCGACTCGCTGATTCGGGCGTCCTGGCGCCAACTGGCGTTGCTGGCGCTGCTGTGCAGCCTGTGGCCTGCCGCGCGCGCCGGCACGCCGGGACTTGATCTGCCGCCGTTGGCGCAGCCGCCGCGCGCACTCGTCCTGCCGGTGTTGCACGAGCAGGTTTTGAGCAACGGTCTGACGCTGGTGGTCGCGCCCCGTCCGGCCTTGCCGTTGGTCAGCATCAGTCTGCTGGTTCGCGCCGGGCCCGAGGCCGACCCGCCTGGCCGGCCGGGCGTCGCTTCGATGACCACCACGCTCTGGCCGAAGGGTGCGCTGCGAGCGGGTCGGGCGGTGCCGGCTGCCGAGCTGGTGCGCCAGGCCGAGGCGCTGGGCGGTGCGCTCGAGTCCGGCTCCAGCTGGGGTGCGAGCAGCCTGTCGATGACCGTGAGCAGCCCGCAACTGGCGCCCGCGCTGGCGCTGGTGGTCGATGTGTTGCGCCACCCGCTGCTGGCCGCCGACGAGCTTGAACGCGCCCGGGCCCAGGCGATCGATGCATGGCGGGTCACGTTGGGCAACCCGACCGAGGTTGCTGCGCTGGTGTTGCGCCGCGCTTATTGGGGCGACGTGCCCCACGGCCGTGTCGCGCCGCCGGCGGCGTTGCAGCGGCTACGACGCGCCGACCTCCAGGCCTTCCAGTCGCGCTGGGTGCGGCCCGACCGGGTGAGCTTGGTGCTGGCGGGCGACGTCACGCCGGCACAGGCCTTGGCGTTGGCCGAGCGTTTGCTGGGCGATTGGCGAAATCCGGTCGCCGCGCCGCCCGAAGCGGCTGCCGCTGCGCCGCAACCCATCGCCGCGCCGCTGGTGCTGATCGACTTGCCTGGCAGTGGTCAAAGCGCGGTGGCGGTCGCTGCGCCCTTCATCGGCCGCGGCGCCGACGACCCGGAGCAACGCTATGCCGGGCTGGTGGCCAACGCCGTGCTGGGGGGCGGCTATTCGGCGCGGCTGAACCAGGAGGTGCGGATCAAGCGCGGCCTGAGCTACGGCGCCGCCAGCAGCACTGAGAGTTTTGCCATCGGCGGCATGGTCAGCGCCCGGGCCCAGACCCACCATCCCAGCGCCAATGAGGTTTTACAGCGCTTGCGCGCTGAGATCGCCCGACTGGCCGACGCGCCGCCCGGCGCCGAGGAATTGGCGGCGCGGCAAGCCACCTTGGTGGGCGGTTTTGTACGGCGACTCGAGACCACGGCCGGGCTGTCGGCCTTGCTGGTGGGTCAGTTGGCGCAGCGCCGGCCGCTGGCCGAGTTGGCGCAGTACGCGCCAGGCCTGCTGGCGGTCACGCCCGAGCAGGTACAGGCTTTTGCGCGCGACCATTGGCAGGCCGCCGCGCTGCGATCGGTGGTGGTCGGCGATCTCGCCGCAGCGGGTGCGGACCTGGGTGCGGACCTGGGCCCGGACCTGGGCGCGCAGGCGCCGCTGCGCATGACGATCGACCAACTCGACCTGGAGCAAACCAGTCTGCGCAAGCCGCGCTGAGTTGCGTGGTGCC
Source organism: Burkholderiales bacterium (assembly GCA_947448955.1). Taxonomy (GTDB): domain Bacteria; phylum Pseudomonadota; class Gammaproteobacteria; order Burkholderiales; family Burkholderiaceae_C; genus Pseudaquabacterium. Next base: position 23,138 of record CANFPU010000025.1, on the reverse strand, counting down.
AGGCCGGCACTGGGCCAGCGGGGCCAGCCCTTAAAGTCCGGGCTCGACCGACTTGCCCTCCAGGAGACACCATGCAACGCCGAAACCTGCTCTTGACCGCCGCCGCGCTGTCGCTGCCCGCTGTCCACAGCCGCGCCCAGACCGGTGCCGACAAGCCGCCGCTGCGCATCTTGGTCGGTTTCCCGCCCGGCGGTTCGGCCGACATCATCGCCAGGTTGCTGGCCGAGCGCTTGTCGACGCAGCTCGGCGGTCAGCCTGTGGTGGTTGAGAACAAGGCCGGCGCGGCGGGGCGGATCGCGATCGAGGCGCTGAAGAATGCCGCCGCTGACGGCAACACGCTGGTTGTCATGCCCAGCGGCCCGGTGGTGTTGTTTCCGCATGTCTACAAGAAGCTGGGCTACGACCCGGTCAAGGACCTGGCGCCGATCAGCCAGCTCGCGGGTTTCCAGTTCTGCGTCGTCTCGGGCCCGAAGAGCAATGTCAGGACCGTTGCCGAGATGCTGGCCAAGGCCAAGGCCGACCCGTCGACGGCGACCTACGGCTCATCAGGCAACGGCACGGTGCCGCACTTTCTCGGTTTGATGATCGGCGACGCTGCGGGCATTGATTTGCAGCATGTGCCTTACCAAGGTGGCGCGCCGGCGATGACCGCGCTGATCGGTGGCCATATCGGCTACACGATGGATGTGCTGGCCGAATCACTGGAGCAGCACCGTGCGGGCAAGATCCGCATCATCGCGGTGACGGGGGCGCAGCGCGCACCGCAGTTGCCCGATGTGCCCACGCTGCGTGAGCAAGGTCTGGCGATGGACGCCAGCGCCTGGTTTGCAATCTACGGTCCGGGTGCACTGCCCGCAGCTACCGCGCAACGACTGAGCGTGGCAGTGCAGTCGGCGATGAAAGAGCCGGCGCTGCAGGCCAAGCTGAGCGCGCTGGGGCTGGAGGCGATCGCCTCGACGCCCGAGCAACTGGCCGCAGTGCAGCGCGCCGACCTGGCCAAATGGGCCAAGCCGGTCAAGGCGTCTGGCTTCCAGGCTGATTGAAGGCACAAGACATGGCGCAGCGTCCCAACATCGTTTTCATCGTCGCCGACGACCTGGGCTTTGCCGACCTCGGCTGCTATGGCGGCCGCGAGGCCGACTTCGGCCCGGTCTCGCCAATCCTCGACGGCCTGGCGAAGGCCGGCCTGAAATTCACCCAAGGCTATGCCAACTCACCGGTCTGCTCGCCCACGCGCTTCGCGTTGATGACTGGGCGCTATCAGTACCGGTTGCGTGGCGCGGCCGAGGAGCCGATCAACAGCAAGAGCCGTGGCAGCGCGACGCTGGGGCTGCCGCCCGAGCATCCGACGCTGCCTTCGCTGTTGCGTGACGCTGGCTACCGCACCGCGCTGATCGGCAAATGGCACCTGGGCTACCCGCCGCACTTCAGTCCGCTCAAGTCGGGTTACCAGCACTTCTTCGGCCCGATGTCGGGCGGGGTCGATTACTTCAGCCACTGCGATTCGCGCGGCACCCACGACTTGTGGCAGGGTGAGCAAGAGCACCACGAAGACGGCTACCTGACCGACTTGATCACCGACCGCGCGGTGCAATGGCTGGGCGAGGTGGCGGACCCTGCCCGCGGCGGTCAACCGTTCTTCCTCAGCCTGCACTACACCGCGCCGCACTGGCCCTGGGAGACGCGAGACGATGCCGCGCTGGCCGAGGAAGTCAAGGACAACTTGTTCCACCTGCACGGCGGCAACATCCACCGTTACCGCAAGATGATCCACCAGATGGACGAGGGCATCGGCCGGGTGATGGCCGCGCTGCGCCAGGCTTGGGTTGATCGCGACACGCTGGTCGTTTTTACCAGCGACAACGGCGGCGAGCGTTTCTCAGACAACTGGCCGCTGGTGGGCGGCAAGATGGACCTGACCGAAGGCGGTATCCGCGTGCCCTGGATCGCGCATTGGCCGGCGGTGATCGCACCCGGCGGCGTCAGCGACCAGCCATGCCTGACGATGGACTGGAGTGCGACGATGCTCGCCGCTGCCGGCGTGGCTGCCGATGCTGACCACCCGCTCGACGGCGTCTCGCTGTTGCCGGTGCTGCACGACCCCGCAGCGACCTTCGAGCGCGCGATGGCCTGGCGCATGAACCACCGCGGTCAGCGCGCGCTGCGATTGGGTGACTGGAAATACCTGCAAGTCGACGGCCACGAATACCTGTTCAAGCTGCCTGAGGACGAGCGCGAGCGTGCCAACCACGCCAAGCGCGAACCCGAGCGGCTGGCCGCGATGCGCCAAGCCTGGGAAGATTGGGCCGCGACGATGCCGCCGATCGCCGCCGACGCAACCGTCAGCTTGGGCTACGGGGTGGCGGACATGCCGCAGCGCTGAGGCCGGCGCTGTTCCCGCAGGCTCTCCAGTGGATGGCGCGTCTTGAGCGCCCCAAGGCCGGCCGAAGCCGGCCGCCCCCCGTGGGGATCAAGCCGCAAAGCCACATTTGCTTGAGAGTCGTTGTTCCAACAGCCGCTGCGTGAGGTCAAGCCGGCTGCAACCGCAGCGCCTTCACGCTTGACAGTGTTTTTGACGCCTTGCAAGCCTGCCGGGCTTGCCAGAGGTCGTAGGCCGACTGCTGAGCCAGCCACACCTCGGCGGCGCCGCCGTGATCGCGCCCCAGCCAGCGCTCGATGCGCAGCGCCATCGCCGGGCTGATGGCGGCGCGTGCGTTGAGCACTTTGGACAAGGTCGTGCGATCTACACCCAACTGGGCGGCGGCCTCTCCCACCTGCAGTCCCAATGCCGGGAGGATGTCTTCGCGCAGCGTCAGACCGGGGTGAGGAGGATTGAACATTGAACGCATGTGAACCTCAGTGGTAATCCTGATAATCGACCAGAACGGCATCGCCGCTTTCGAATGCAAAGGTCAGACGCCAGTTGTCGTTCACGCTGACAGACCATTGCCCAGAGAGATTGCCTTTGAGCGGGTGGCAGTCCCAACCAGGGCGGTTCATGTCTTCCGGGCCACTTGCTGCGTCAAGCGCAGACAGTTGCCGAGTCAGGCGGGCGGCGTGTGAAGCCTGTATTCCAGCCCGCGAGCCCGACCGGAAAAGGCGCTCGATACCCTTGTGCTTGAACGTCCTGATCATTGGAAAATTGTAGCGTGTGGCGCCATACGCATCAAGAAGAGTGTAGCCTATGCTGCGCCGCCGGTGCTGATGGTCGCGTCCACCTGGCAATGGGACAGCGCTTTCATGCTCGCCACCTTCGGCTGGAAAGCCGCGATCGTTGTGCTCGTCAACGCGACAGCCTGCGCCTTCGTGCTCCGTCGCCACGTGATCCCGGCGGTGTCGAATGCTGCCGACTCAGGGCCCGACGCGGCTGTGCCAAGAACGGTTCTTGCCGTGCATCTGGCGCTGCTCGCAGGCGTCGTGCTGATGGCCCACCACACTGTGGCTTTTCTCGGGTTGTTCTTGATGTTCTTGGGTTTCACGCAGGCCTATGAGCGCTACCAGAGTCCGTTGATCCTCAAGGAGGCGTTGCTGGTCGCCTTCTTCCTCGCCGGGCTGGTGGTGCTGGGTGGCCTGCAGAGTTGGTGGCTGCAGCCGATCGTGTCGACACTCAAACCTCTGGCGCTCTTCGTCGGCTCGCTGGGGCTCACCGCGATCACGGACAACGCAGCCCTCACCTACCTCGGTTCACAGATCGCAGGCATTTCCAGCGAATCCAAATACCTTTTGGTCGCCGGGGCGGTCGCAGGGGGCGGGCTGACCGTGATCGCCAATGCGCCAAATCCTGCGGGGGTCGCACTGCTGCGGCGCGGATTCGCCGACGAGTCCATCGGCGCTGGCGGCCTCTTGCTGGGCGCCAGCGGCCCCACGCTGGTCGCCGCAGCGGCGTTCCTGTTTCTCTGACGACAAGTCCGATCGCGCGAGCGGCTCAGCGGCTCAGCGGCTCAGCGGCTCAGCGGCTCAGCGGTGGGCCCAGCCGCCGCTGACCGGGAAGACCTGGCCGACGAAACAGGCGGCCGCGTCGCTGCACAGGTAGGCGGCGAACAGCGCATCCTCTTCGGCGCTGACCAGCCGGCCCAGCGGTACCTCGCGCTTCAGGCGCTCCTGGAAGCGCGGGTTGGCCTGCACCTCGGCGCCGTAATAGGTCGGGTTGTCGACGAAGTTCTGTGCGATCGCATTGAGCTGCACGCCTTGCGGCGCGAGTTCCAGACCGACCGACTGCGCATAGGCCAGCTGCGCGCCGCGCGCCGCGCTGTAGCTGGCGTTGCGCTTCTGGCCCCGCAGCGCTGCGGCGCTGCCCATCACCAGGATGCGGCCCTGGCGGCGTGCCAGCATCTGTGGCAACACGGCCGCGACCAGCCTGGGCATCGGGTCGACCAGGTGGGCAAAGGTGTTGCGCCATTCGGCGTCGCCGATGTCGGCCGCCGGCGTGCTGGGTGCGGGCAGCGACAGGTGCAGCACCAGCACGTCGATGGGGCCTGCGGCGTTGACGATAGCTCGCGGCAGGCCGGGGTCGTCGGCCAGTGGCCGCGCGTCGGCGATCACTGTCGCGCCGAGGCGTGCGAACACCTCGCACAGCGCCGGGCCCATGAAGTCCTGTGACTGGGTGATCAACACCCGCTTGCCATCGAGTCTGGTAGAGGTCATGGGCGCAGTATGCAGGACTCAGAACCCGGCCGCGTGCCTGTCTCGGCAAGCGAATTTCAGGCTGTACTGAACCAGTCGGCCAAGCGCAAGCCTGCAAGCCCTTCGAAGTCTCGGGTGTTTCGGGTGACCAGCGTCGCACCGCAGGCGATGGCAATCGCTGCGATCTGGCCGTCGACAAACGGCAGCGGATGGCCGTATCGCTCGCGCAGCTCACGCAATTCGGCATGGATGCGAGCGGCCTGGGCGTCATAAGGCAACACAGGCAAGCTGCCAGCGACTTCTTGGATGAAATGGCCGATGGCGTCACGTCGCTGTCCCGCAGGCATTCGCAACCAGCCAAAGCGCAACTCGTGCCACACCGGTGCGGCGATGGCCAGTTCAGCTTCGTGGCGCGCCAGACTTGCGATCACGCCGGGGTGCGGTACCGGCTTCATCGCCTCGGAGACCACATTCGTGTCGAGCAACCAGGTGACCGACAGGCTCACCATGCGAAGTCTCGGCCCGCGTCAGGCTGACGCAAGCCGACGAAGGGATCGGCCTCCGCCGACGCGTCTGCCTCGCGCAGGTATTGGTTCCGCCAAGCTGTGAGCCGCTCGGAAAACCCAGCGCCTGCGCCGCTCAATTGCCGGTATTGCGCCATGGACATCAGCACGCCTGCCGCCTGGCCGCGCCGCGAAATCACCATCGGCGCGTCGCCGGCTTCCAAGCTGCGCAGGGCTTCAGACAACTGCGCGCGCGCGGCGGAAAATGGCAAGGATTGCATCGTGCGGCAGTAGATGTACAAATGAAATGTACATCTTAGGGCCTGACAAGGGATCTGGCAACGACGGGTCCAGGCGCCACAGCCCGCCTCGGCTGCTCAGTACCCGGCCGCGTGCCCATCGCGGCGCGAGTCGCTGGCCGCGACATAACCGTCTTCCAAGTCATCACCGAGCTTCCAAATGAACTGGCCGCTGCCGTAGTCCATGTAGCTGTCGGCGGTGGGCTCGAAGCGGTGGCCCAGCGCCTTCAGGTCGGCCACCAACTGGGGCGCCATCGTCGACTCGAAATCGACGCTCAAGCCGGTGTCGACCTTCCAGCGCGGCGCGTCACAGGCGGCCTGGGGCTGCTGGCGGTGCGTCAGGATGCGCACCAGGGTCTGCAGATGGCCTTGCGGCTGCATGTTGCCGCCCATCACGCCGAAGCTCATCTGCGGCTGACCGTTCTTGGTCAGGAAGCCGGGGATGATGGTGTGGAAGGGCCGCTTGCCGCCGGCCACGACGTTGGGGTGCGTCTCGTCCAGCGTGAAGCCATGGCCGCGGTTCTGCAGGCTGACCCCGGTGCCCGGCACCACGACGCCGCTGCCAAAGCCCATGTAGTTGGACTGGATCAGGCTGATCATCATGCCGCTTTCGTCGGCGGCGGTCAGGTAGATCGTGCCGCCTTTGGGCGGCGTGCCGTGCTGGCAGTCGATCGCCCGGCTGGGGTCGATCAGCTTGGCGCGTTCGCTCAGGTAGGCGTCGCTCAGCAGGTCGGCCGCTGTGACCTCGGTCATGTGGCGCGCATCGGCGACCCATCGGTAGGTGTCGGCAAAGGCCAGTTTCATCGCCTCGATCTGCAGGTGCTGCGATTGCACGCTGTCAACCGGGAAACGTCCGAGGTCGAGCTTGTCAAGCATGCCGAGCGCCATCAGCGCGGCAATGCCCTGGCCATTGGGCGGGATCTCGTGCAGCGTGTGGCCGGCGAAGTCTTTCTGGATCGGCGTGACCCATTCAGGCCGGTAGTTGGCCAGGTCTGACAGCGTCATGCTGCCGCCGTTGGCACGGGCGTGCGCCACCAGCTTTTCGGCGATCTCGCCTCGGTAAAAGGTCTCGCCCTTGGTCAACGCGATCTGGCGCAGTGTGGCGCCGGCAGCCGAGAACACGAAGCGCTCGCCTGGCTCGGGTGCACGACCGCGTGGCATGAAGGCTTCAGCAAAGCCCGGCAAATCGTGCAGCAGCGGCGTGGCGCGGCGCCATTTGTCGGCGACGATCACGCCCACGCCATGGCCGCGCTCGGCCAGTTCGATGGCCGGTGCCAGCAAGTCGGCAAACGCAAGCTTGCCGAATCGCTCGGACAGCGCCACCCAGCCTGCCACCGCGCCCGGCGTGGTGACCGTGTCCCAGCCACGCATCGGCAGCTTGTCGCCGTTGGTCGTGCCGTATTTCTTGCGGAAGTAACCCGGGTTCCAGGCCGCTGGCGCGACACCTGACGAGTTCAGGCCGTGCAGTGCTTTGCCATCCCACAAGATCGCGAAGTTGTCACTGCCCAGGCCGTTGGACACCGGCTCGACGATGGTCAGCGCGGCGGCCGCAGCGATGGCTGCGTCGACCGCGTTGCCGCCTTGTTGCAGCATGCGCAGGCCCGCCTGTGAGGCCAGGGCTTGGGAGGTGGCGACGACATTGCGCGCCATCAGTGGGCTGCGGATCGTCGGGTAGGGGTTGTTCCAGTCGAAGGTCATGGTCGTGTCTCGCGGTTGAATCGTGATTGTCAGCGCTGGCGCGGGTCCAGCGCATCGCGCAGCCCGTCACCGAGCAGGTTGAAGGACAGCACCAGCGCGAAGATCGCCAGCCCCGGCCAGATGGCCATCCAGGGGGCGTTGTCGATGAAGTTCTTCGCGGTGTTGAGCATGCTGCCCCAACTCGGCGCCGGCGGCTGCTGGCCCAGGCCGAGGAAGGACAGGCTGGCCTCGGCGATCACTGCCGAGGCGATCGCCAGCGTGGCCTGCACCACCAGCGGCGCGGTGACGTTGGGCAGTACATGGCGCAGTGCGATGCGCAGTGGCGGGTTGCCCACCGCGCGCGCGGCCTCGACGAAGTCCTCGACCTTGATGTTGAGGACCTGCGCCCGGGTCAGCCTGACGAAGATCGGCGTGGCTGAGACGCCGATCGCGATCATGGCGTTGGTCAGACTGGGTCCGAGGAAAGCGGCCAGCGCGATGGCCAGGATCAGGAACGGGCAGGCCAGGAAGGCGTCGGTGATGCGTGAGATCAGGCCGTCGACAAAGCCGCCCAGAAAGCCCGCAGCCAGGCCGATCGGCACGCCCAGCGCGAGCGAGATCGCCACCGACACCACGCCGGCCAGCAACGAGGCTCTTGTGCCCCACACCACGCGTGACAGCACGTCGCGGCCGATCTCGTCGGTGCCGAACCAATGCGCCGCGCTGGGCGCTTTGCGGATCGCGCCCCAGTTGGTGGCGATCGGGTCTTGCGGCGCGATCCAGGGCGCGAACAGCGCCAGCGCAATGAACAGCAGCACCACCGCGCCGCCGATCATGGCGCCGCGGCGGCGCCGAAGCCGGCGCGCGGCGCGGCGCCACGGGCCGGCCTGTGCGGCAGCGAGGGCTGGCTGGGCGGTCAGGGTGCCGCTCATGACCTGAGCCTGGGGTTGACCGCGAAGTAAGCCAGATCGGCCAGCAGATTGAGCGTGATGTAGGCGCTGGCGGTGACCAGCACGACGCCCTGCACCACTGAGTAGTCGCGGTTGAAGACCGAATCGACGATCAGCTTGCCGAAGCCCGGGATGCTGAACACCTGCTCGGTCAGCACTGCGCCCGACAGCAGCGTGCCCAGCTCCAGCGCGCCCAAGGTGATGATGGGGGTGAGCGCATTGCGCAGCGCATGTTTCAGCACGACGGTGCGCTTGCTCAGGCCCTTGGCGCGGGCGGTGCGCACATAGTCGCTGGCCAGCACCTGCAGCATCGCACTGCGGGTGTGGCGCATCAACACTGCAGCGATCGCATTGCCCAGCACGAAGGCCGGCATGATCATCGCGCGCAGGTTGGCGCCCAGGTCCTCGAAGGGGCTGACATAGCCCGAGGCCGGCAGCCAGCCCAGATTCACCGAAAACAGCAGGATCATCAGGATGCCGAGCCAGAAGTTCGGCGTCGACAAGCCCCAGAGCGCGAAAAGGTTGGCGCCATAGTCCCAGGCCGTGCCTCGGCCCACGGCCGAGACGATGCCGGCCGGGATGCCGATGGCCAGCGCGATGGCGAAGGCCAGCAGCGCCAGTTCGACCGTGACGGGCAGCTTTTGCGAGATCAGCTCCAGCACCGGCTGCTGGGTGCGCACCGACTCGCCGAGGTCGCCGTGCAGCACGCCGCCCACCCAATGCGCATAGCGCATCGGCAGCGGCTCGTCCAAGTGCAGCTTGGCGCGCAGGTAGGCCACCACGGTCGGGTCCTGGTCCTCGCCGGCGAGGATCTTGGCCGGGTCACCCGGCAGCAGTTGCTGCAGGCCGAAGATCAGCATCGACACGAAGACCAGCGTGGGCACGATGCTCAGCAGGCGTTTGACGAGGTGGTCGAGCATCGATCAGATCGCTGTTGGCTCAGGGCGCCAATTTCAGGCCCGTGACCCGCAGCAGGCCGTCGGGCACGTTGCGCACGCCGGACAGCTTGGACGAGTAGGCCCAGAGCCAGTTGCGGTGGTACAGGTAAATGATCGGGCGCTCTTTCAGCACCCTGGCGGCGATCTGCTCAAACACCTTCTTGCGCTCGGCCGGATCACGCAGCGCGCGCGACTGGGCCAGCAGCTTGTCGGTCTCGGCGTCGCAGTAGCCGGCGTAGTTCAGCGGCTGCTTGCAGCCGTGGAAGCTGAACAGGTTGCCATCGGGGTCGGCGCGGCCGCTCCAGGCCAGCACATAGGCTTCGAACTCGCCCTTGTCGGCCATGTTCAACGAAGTTGCGAACTCGGCGGCCTGGATCTTGACGTCGAAGCCGGCCTCGCGTGTCATGGCTTGCACCACCAGCGCCAGGCGTTGCGCGTCTGAGGTGGTGGGTGTGACCAGCGTGAAGCTGGGGTTGGGCACGCCGGCTTCTTTGAGCAGCGCCTTGGCGCGTGCGATGTCGCGCTTGGGCATGGGCATGTTCTTGGCGTAGAAGGTGTTGCCCGGCGCGACCCACTGGTTGCCCAACTGGGCCTCGTTGTCCATCACCACCTGGGCCAGGCCCTGGCGGTCGAGGGACAGCTCGAAGGCCTCGCGCACCCTGGCGTCACGGCCCAGCGGGTTCTTCTGCGCCAGCTCGCTCTTGCCAACGTTGATCGTGATGCCCTGGTAGCCGATCTCGGTGATGCGCGAAGTCTTGAGCTTCTTGTCGGTCTGCAGCTTCTCCATGTCGCTGGAGGCCACCCGCTCGGCGAAGTCGAGCTGGCCGGACTTCAGGTTGGCCAGCCGCACCGTGGCGTCGAGGATCGGCGTGTAGACCACTTTGTCGAAATGCACCGCATCCTTGTTCCAGTAGGCCGGGAAGCGATCGAACACCATCCGGTCCTGCGCCACGCGCTCGACGAACTTGAACGGCCCCGAGCAGATCGGCTTGGCGCCGAACTTGTCGCCTGCGGCCAGCGCAGCTTTTGGCGAGACCATCATGCCGGCGCGGTCGGCCAGCTGGGCCAGCAGCGGCGAGAAGGGCGCTGACAGGTTGAGTTTCACCGTCGCGGCGTCGACCACGTCGACGCTGTTCACCGGCGCCAGCTCGCCCCGGCGGTTCGAGCCTGGCAGGGTCTTGTGGCGCTCGAGGTTGAACTTGACTGCTGCGGCGTCGAACTTCTCGCCATCGTGGAATGTGACGCCGGGCCGCAGCTTGAGCGTCAGGGCCTTGCTGTCGGACGACCATTCGTAGGCGGTGGCGAGTTGCGGCTGGATCGCCAGCTTCTCGTCGATGTCGAACAGCTTGTCGCAGAGCGCAGCAAACACCACCCGGCCGACGAAGCTGCGGGCCAAGGTCGGGTCTAGCACGTCGGGGTCTTCGGCCAGGCCGACGCGCAGGGTCTGCGCCGGGGCGACGAGTGGGGCCAGCGCCAGCAGCAAGCTGGGCAGGAGGGGCCAGAGTTTTCGGGATGGGGATGTCATGGGATCGACTCCGTGGTGAGCAAGTGAGGGCGGCAACGCATCAGCGCAGCGCCGCCGAAGGGCTGACGAAAGCTGACTGCAGGCGCGCCAGCCGCTGTCGGGACGGGCTTGACGCCGCGGCCGATGGCAGCAGCGCTGTCGCTGGCAGCTCGCGCCAGAAATGGCAGGCGACGGCTTGCGCCGGCAGACCTGCCGTCGGGTTGCCGGTCTGTCGGTCAGTACGGTCGCCAGCAGGGTCGCCAGCAGGGTCGCCAGTACGGTCGCCGGTGTCCTCAAGCACCGGCGCGCGCTGCGCGCACAGCGCCCTGGCGTGTGGGCAGCGGGTGTGAAAGTGGCATCCCGGCGGCGGATTGACGGGGCTGGGCACGTCACCGGCCAGCAGCACCCGCTGTCTTTGCTGTCCTGGCTCGGGCAGCGGAATCGCCGACAGCAAAGCCTGGGTGTAAGGATGTCGCGGGCGGGCGAACAGCGCGTCCTTGCTGCCAATCTCGACGATCCGGCCCAGGTACATCACCGCGATCCGAGACGCGATGTGCTTGACCACCGCCAGGTCATGGGCGATGAACAGGTAGGCGATGCCGAACTGGCGCTGCAAGTCCTGCAGCAGATTCACAACCTGGGCCTGCACCGAGACGTCCAGTGCCGACACCGCCTCGTCGCAGACGATCAGCCGCGGCTCGCCGGCCAGCGCACGGGCGATGCCGATACGTTGGCGCTGGCCGCCCGAGAACTCGTGCGGGTAGCGCTGGGCATGCTCGGGCGCCAGCCCGACGGTACGCAGCAGTTCGGCCACCCGTTCGGGCTGGCGCCCGGTGTGCAGGTGGTGCAGCATCAGCGGCTCGGCGAGGGTCTGGCCCACCGTCATGCGCGGGTTCAGCGACGAGTACGGGTCTTGGAAGATGATCTGCAGGTCGCGCCGCATGGCGCGCAGCGCACCAGCGTCGAGCGTGCCCAGGTCCTGTCCGTCAAAGCGAACGCTGCCGGCGCTGGGCGAAATCAGCCGCAGCACCAACCGACCCAGCGTGGACTTGCCGCAGCCCGATTCGCCGACCACGCCCAGCGTTTCGCCGGCAGACAGTGTGAAGGTGACGCCGTCGACCGCACGCACTGCGCCTTGTGGTCTGCCCAACAGCCCCAGCAGACCCTGGTGAATCGGGAAATGCTTGACCACGCCTTCGACCTGCAAAAGTGCCTCGGGGTGGTTCATGCCGCAACACCCTCTGGCCAGGCGGCGGCGCCCGGCATCAGCACCGCCGGGTCGAGCGGCGCCTTCCAGCAGGCCGACAAGTGCTGCTCACCGACAGACCGCAGTGTGGGCGCGTCCGCGCGGCACTGCGCATCGGCGAAAGGGCAACGCTCGGCAAAGCTGCAGCCCGGAGGACGACTCAGCGGGCTGGGCACCTGGCCCTCGATCGACGCCAGCCGCGGGCGTGGGTCGTCAAGCCGGGGAATGGCGCCGAGCAAGCCGACGGTATAGGGATGCTGGGGCCTGTCGAACAAAGCCTGCACGGTCGCGCGTTCGACCACCCGGCCGGCATACATCACCAGCACCTCGTCGGCCACCTCAGCCACCACACCCAGGTCGTGGGTGATCAGGATGATCGCGGTGCCGGTCTCTTGCTGAAGGCTGCGCATCAGCGTCAGGATCTGCGCCTGGATCGTGACGTCGAGCGCAGTGGTCGGCTCGTCGGCGATCAGCAGTCGGGGCTCGCAGGCCAGCGCCATCGCGATCATCGCGCGCTGGCGCATGCCGCCCGACAGCTTGTGCGGGTGCTCGCCAAAGCGCTGTTCGGGCGCCGGCATGCGCACCTTGCGCAGCATCTCGATCGCCCGCTCGGTCGCTTGGGTTCGGCTGATCTTGCGGTGTCGCAGCAGGCCTTCGACGATCTGTTCGCCGATCGTGAACACCGGGTTCAACGAGGACATCGGCTCCTGGAAGATCATCGCCAGGGCATTGCCGCGCAAGTCCTGCAGTGCTGACTCGGGCGCGCCAACCAGTTCGATGCCCTCGAAGCGGATCGATCCACTGACGATGCGCCCCGGCGGATTTGGCACCAGGCCCATGATGGACAGCGAGGTCACGGACTTGCCGCAACCCGATTCGCCGACGATGGCCAGCGTGCGGCCAGCCTCGACCGAGAAGCTCACGCCGTCGACCGCGGGGAACTCTCCGTCGTCGGTGCGGAAATGGGTGCGCAGGTCGCGCACCTCGAGCAAGGCGGTCATCGTGGCGATTCGCCGGTGGGTCCGAGCCGATCGGCTTGGAAGCGCGCGATGCGGGTCTCGATCTGGTCCCGGTCGGTCAGGCCCACCGAGTCGTAGCGGCCGGCCAGGCAGGCGATGAAGGCTTGACTGCGCTGCAGGCTGACCTGGTAAAGCCGCTGCAGTTCGGTGATGGGATCGGCATGGTCGTCGACCCGCAGGTCGAGTTGCAGATAGTCCTCGTCGGCGTGGATTCGCAGCGCGGCGGCCTGCTTGCCGCGCTTGTCGCCGCCGGCCGCTTCGCCTGCGGCCATCGCTGCCAGCAATCGCTCGGCCAGTGGCAGGCCTGCGGCCGACCGATAGGCCTCGGCCGTGGCCGCGAGTACCTGCGGACCGGCGAGCATGTTGCCGGCGACGCTGAAATCGTCGAAAAGCTGGTGGCCGCACCCATCAATGCAGGCCGCGCCGGTATGGGCTGCACCCGGGCCGCTGGCCGGCAACAGGTGCACCTGCCGGTGCTCGTGCCCCGCGTCGTTGGCGATCAGCTGCCTCAATACCTCTGCCGCCGAGTGGCCTGTGCCCAGCAGGGCCAGACCGGCGGGTCCGTACAGCGGATTGAGCAGCGCTTGGGTGGCCAGCATGCCCACACCGCGCGCGCTGTGCAGACAGAGCGCGCCAACGGCGAAGAAACGGCTGGCGATTGCCATGCCGAAATGGCCTTGGGCATCGCGAGCCAGGATAGACCAGGTCATCGCGGGAGGTGAATCTGGTGCATCGGCAGTCCATGCCTGGGCGGGAGACTGGGGTGGGCGGTGGTCATGGGTGGCGGTGGCGTGGCAGGTTGCGCCATGTCAGAAGCAAGTGTCATGCCGACGATCGCTGAGGGCTGGTCGCCGGTCCCCGCAGGGTCGAGTGGATGGTCAGCCCGACCGAGCCGATGCAGCCGTCTATGTCGAACGTGTTTTCGACGTCGATACGGGTGGATTTACAGAGGTTTTCGTAGTTGCCGCATCCTACAATCTTTCGATGAGATCACAGCTCTTCAAGTGTTTGGTGTGGTTTATCTTTCTGGTGGCTCAGGCCGCTCCGGTGCTGGCGCAGGATTTGGTGCGTCAGCGTGCTTATCTTGAAGACGAAGGCGGCGCGCTGAGTTTCGAGCAGGTCCGGACGGCCGAATTTGAGCCGATGGGCTTGTTGTTGAACAAAGGTTTCACCAACTCGGTCATTTGGATCAAGCTCACCTTAGACCTCGCGAAGGCGCTGGATGCGGCTGAACTGCGGCTGACCCCGACCACCATCGACAACGTCCAGTTGTATGTCTACTCCGACCTGGGTGCGCGACTGGTCGGGCCCATCAGCCTGGCTGAACGATCTGCGCAGGCCAAAACCATCTTGAGCTTGCCGGCCGGGCGACACAGCCTATATTTGCAGGTCAGATCGGCTGGCTTGATGATGATCATGCCGCAGGTCTTCAGTGAGACCTATTCGAGCTATTTCGACCGGACCCAGGCGCGCTTGGAAGGTGGGTTGACGGTCTTTATATTGACCGCTTTTATGTTTTCGATCTGGATCTGGGTGCAGAACAAAGAGCCGGTATTTCTGGTGTTCGGCCTGCATTTGTTGATCATCCTGTGCCAGTTTTATCTTCACAACGACATATTTTCATTGCGCCTGTCGGCGAGCGCCGAGTTCAACAAACAATTGCCGCGTGTCTGGAATGTGTTTGCGGTCTGCACCTCCAGCTTGGTCATGTTGGTCTGCGCGATTCGGTTCAAGGCTGGCGCGGTGTTTGTCAATGTCGGCAAGTTCTTTGCGGTCTTCTTTGCGGTGTTGCTGGTGACCTACCTGGTGAACGGTTCCAGGCGCTTGCTGGTGTTCGGCGTGCTCACCGGAACGTGTTACACCTTTCTGGCTCAAATGTTCCTGGCGGGCTACTTCTTGAACCGGCTCAGGAATTTGATGAGCCTGCTGCTGATGGTGGCATTTGCCAGCGTCTGTGCAGCGATTCTGTTGCAGGTGTTCGTGGGCAGTTTGGCCGTGCATCTGACTTTGCTGCGCGAGATTGATTTCTTCGCACTGCGGGCGCTGTTGATCCCGATCTTCATGGGTTGGTTGTTCATGGTGTCAGAGCATGAACGCAAGACCGAGATGGCCGCGACGCTCAAGCTCAAGAACGACGCGCTGGTACTGGCCGATGTCGAGGCACAGCGGCGAAAGATCCAGTCCTATTTTCTCGCGATGTTGACGCACGAATTGAAAACGCCGTTGTCGATCATCCAGATCGCCGCCGAGTCCTTGATGCCCAGCCTCTCGGGAGAGCCCTCGGACGCGAAGCGCTTGCTGCACATTCAGAAATCAGTCGACGACATGAACTATGTGCTCGAGCGCTGCGTTGAAATCGAAGACGACGCCGATCGCAACATGATCCCGAAAGCCGCTCGACTCAGCATCAAATACCTGTTCAAGGACGTGTTGAGCTCGGTCGATGCCGATCGAATCGAGGTGCATGACGACGGCAGCGATTTTCTGATTTCGGACTTTCAATTTCTCAGAATCATCCTGACCAATCTGCTGACGAACGCTGTCAAGTACTCGCGCGAAGACTCGAGGATCGAGCTGCACGCTGTGCGTCAAACGGGTGAGTCAGGCGCGGTTTTGTTCAAGGTGCGTAACGAGCTGGGCGATGCGGGGCGGCCAGATGTGGACGAATTGTTCTCGCGGTATTACCGCACCGAAGGTGCCAAAAAGCAGCCGGGGGTGGGGCTGGGCCTGTGGCTGTCGCAGAACCTGGCATTGAAGCTGGGGTCGGCGATCGAGGTGCAAGTCGATGCGGCTGCGATCGAGTTCTCGTTTGAAGTCGGGCAAGGCGAATGACCGCGGGCGCTCGATGGCGGGCTTGCAAGCTTGTGCAAGCTTTGAGGCCTTGAGCCGTCTAGCATCCTGGTGATGTTGCTGAACAAGCCAAACATAAACCTCCGCCGCCGGCCTGTGCCGTCGCCCCACACCGTAGGTCATCGCGCCGGTGGCCTGATCCGATGGAGTGCTAACCCTTAAGCATGACGAACTTGAGCAATTTGATCAAGGTGCTGCTCGTCGAGGACAACGAGCGTTTGCGAGAAGAACTGGTGAACCTGCTGTCCCGGGAAGGTCTGGCCGCTCATGGTGTGGGCGATGGGGCCGAGTTGAACGAGCGTCTGAAGATCGATCAACCGCATGTCCTGATCCTCGATTTGAATCTCCCGTATGAAGACGGCATCAGCATCGCGGCGCGAATCCGGGTTGCCTTTCCCGAGATCAGGATCGTGATGTTGACCGGGCGTGTCAGCGGCGCGGACCGTGCGCAAGGCTACGAAGCCGGGGCGGACATCTACCTGACCAAACCAACCCGACCGGCTGAACTCTTGGCCGTGATCCGGAACTTGCACCGGCGCTACCAAGGCGATGCCGGCGAAGAGGCGCGTTGGTCACTGGACAGTTCGAAATTCGTGATGATGTCGTCGCACGGCCAGACGATCAAGCTGACCGAAACTGAAGTCAGCCTGTTGTATGCGATGGCGATTTCCGGCAGACCCGTCGATCACCTGGAATTGATGTCGCTGTTCAACCAGGACATCTCGGATGAGAAGTCTTGCAAGAATCGGCTCGAGGTTGTGATCAGCCGCATGCGGTCCAAGCTTCGCACGCAAGGTTCAGGCTCGCTGGATATCCAGGTCCTGCGGGGGCGCGGCTACCGGCTCACCTTTCGGCTGGCCTGCTTGGGCTTGGCACCGCCTGATCTGGTGCCAGTGGCAGATCCCGACGACGATTAGTCTGTCGAGCGGTGTCTGGGCGGCTGATCGCCTGACGGCTGATGGCTGATGGCTGATGGCTGATGGCTGACATGCCCGGTCGCAAATGCCAGTTCTCCATGGGCCAGTTCTCCATCGGCTTGGCGCGCAAATCGCGCCAGTGATTCAAGCACTTGCGCGGGCCTCGCGAAGCAGCGCATAATTTCAGCGTATGCTGAGTAAATCTATTGACTTGTTTCAAGCTGTTTGAACTTTGGATTTGTGTCTGCGCCCGCAATGAAAATTGGTTCAATCAGCAGCGCCTCGGCAGCCGATTGCGTCGGCCGCGCATCAGGCCAAGTGCAAGTTGGATTCCTTATGAAAGCCCGCTGTGTTCAAGTATTCTGACTTCAGCTTCCCAGTCCTTCGACGGCGAATCGGTTGGCTGTGTGCGCTTTGGCTGGCCGCAGGATCGGTGTTGGCTTCACCGCAGGCCGAGTTCGGCGACAAGTTCCTGATGATGGGCACCGGCCCCGTCGGTGGAGCCTTCCGTCCGATCGGCGAGACGGTTTGCGAAGCCGTCAACGAAGACCGTCGTGCGTCGCTGGTGCGCTGTGTACCGGTCGGCACCGCCGGCTCGATCTTCAATCTGTATGCGGTGGCCAACGGTTCGATACAGCTTGGTGTGGCGCAGGAAGACCTGGTTTCGGCGCTTTATGCCGACCGCAAGCAGACGCTGGGCCGTTCGCTGCGCGTTGTCGCGCGGCTGCACGAATCACCGATCGCCGTGATGGTGCACCAAGCGTCCGGCATCACTGAGTTGTCGCAGATCGCCGGCAAGAACTTCAACCTAGGCAACCCCGGTTCGGGCATGTTCACGATCACCGGGGCGTTGCTGCGCGCGCTGGACTTGCGCAAGGAAGACTTTGCCAGCACCGCAAACTTGCCCACCAGCGAGTTCGAGCGGGCATTTTGCGACCGCAAGGTCGACGCCGTGGTCGAGGCGGTGGCGCACCCTTCCGCGCTGTTCGAAAAGCTGCGCGCTTGCGGCGGCGTGTTCATCGACATCCCCGCGCCTGTGCGGGCCAAGATGCAGGCTGCCAACAAGCTGCTGTCGCCAATGTCAATTGCCGCCGACACCTACGTAGCGCAGGACAAAGCCGTGACCACTTTGGGCATGCGCAACGTGCTGATCACCAATGCCGCGGTCGATGAGGAGTCGATCTTTCGGCTGACCACCACCTTGAAGCGGCAGTACGAGGAAATCAAGGCCAGCCAGCTGCTGCTCAGCAGCATGACGCGCGTCGAACAAATCGATTTGGCGTCGCTGCCGGCACCGCTGCACCCGGGTGCGCTTCGAGCGCTGCAGGGCAACAGCAGTCGTTGGAGTCTGCGTTGAACGAGCCCCGAAGACTGGGTGCCAGGCTGACGCCTTTGGCACTGGCGCTGGCACTGGCCGGTCTGCTTGCCTGCGCCTCAGGGGGAGCGCAGGAGGCTTCGAGCCCGTCGCCGCAGGCCGCGATGCGCACCGGTCAAGCCGCGGCGCTGCTACCCAGCGGCCATGCGCTGCCAAGCCCGACCGCAGCGGTCAGGCCTGTCGTCACCGTGCCAGGCACCCGGATTGCTGCTGATGACTCACCGCCGCGCCAGACCTTGCTGCAGATCGTCGCAGCGCTGCGCACCATCCCCGGCAAAGGCGCTGACACCGAGGCCTTGGCGCGCGCCACCGCAGCGTTGGGATTCGCCGCCGAGCTCGACCTGGGCAAGGCCAGCAAGGCGATCAACGAGGCACTGCAACTCGACGCGCGCAATTCCTACCTGCACTTTTTCAACGGTTTCATCTACCACCTTCAAGCCCGCCAAGGCGATACCGACAAGACCGAACTGGCGCTTGAGGGCTACCAGCAGGCGGTCCGCTTCGAGCCCAGCAACTGGATCGCGCACGAGTTTTTAGGCCTGGCGTTGCTCGAGCAGAAGCTCTACCGCAAGGCCCAGAGCGCTTTCGCCGAGGTCTTGCTGCAGCGTCCTGACGATCCGGTGGTGCTGGCCCGCATGCTGGCCGCGTCCTACCTGGCAGGCGATGCCCGGACGGCCTGCGCGATGGCCGACCAGCTCGGTGGCATGGCCGATGTGGGCGGCTCTCGCACCAGCTTTCTGCGCACCAGCGTTTCGGTCTATGCGGCCTGCGGCGAATTCGACAAGGCCGAGTCGGCGCGTCAAGCCTATGAGGGCCTGGCCAAGAACCCCGCAGAGGCCCAGCAGGCGGGCCGCCGCCTGTCGCAATGGCAGTCGTTTTTCAAGTCTCAAGGCGACCCTCGCGACGAGCTCGCGGCGGGCATGATCAAGACCCAGGGTCAGCCGCAGCAGCAGCAGATGGGCGGGCAGCAGCCTTCGACGGTGCCCGCGACGGCTCCGAGTACAGGCGACAGCCGGATGGTGCTGGTCGATGTCGTGATGGTGCGTACCGAGGATTCGATTTCGACCTCCAAGGGTGTCAACCTGCTCAGCGCGCTGCAGTTGCAGTTTGGCTCGGTCAGCTCGGCGGCTTTCAGCAAGGTCTTTAGCGAAACCACCGGCGCGAGCGGGTCGACCATCCTGGCCAGAGCGATCACCGTGCCAGCGCTGGCCTACTCGCTCAATCTGGCCAATGCCAACACCAGCTTGAACGAGGTGTTGGCCCGGCCCACGCTCGCTGCTGTCGAGGGCATGCGGTCAGAGTTTTTCTCGGGCACCAGCCTGAATGCGGCGGTGGTGTCCAACGGCGGCGTGGCGGGTGCCGGCGGCAGCGCGGTGTCGCTTGAGAAGCGCTACGGCGTCAAGCTCACGGTGTTACCGCAGATCATGGCCAACGGCATGATCAAGCTGTCGATCGACGCTTCGAGAACCTTTCTGAAGCCACCGAGCGCCAACATTGGCTTCACCTACAAGTTGGAAATCTCGGAGATCCTGGCCAATGCCAATGTCGTGATGCGCATGGGCGACACCTTGGTGCTGGGCGGCTTGAGCGAGAAGGAGTCGACCACCAATCGCGATGGTGTGCCGTTGCTGCAGGAATTGCCGGGTTTGCAATACCTGTTCTCGCAACAGACCAAGACCGATTACCAGCGTTCGGTGCTGATCCTGATCACGCCGAGGCCGGCCAGCTACACCTGGTTGTCCGAGGAAGCGCAAGCTGCGATCGCCAAGGACAGCGCCAAGGACGGTGGCATGTCGCCGGGTCTGGATGTACTGCGCGCTCGTTACAGCGACTGGTTCAAGCCTTATCCGAACCTGGCCTCGGTCTTCCACCACCTGAACTACGCCGACCTGTACCGCGAGTTCCG
This sequence comes from Burkholderiales bacterium, assembly GCA_947448955.1. Classification (GTDB taxonomy): domain Bacteria; phylum Pseudomonadota; class Gammaproteobacteria; order Burkholderiales; family Burkholderiaceae_C; genus Pseudaquabacterium. The sequence goes on along the minus strand of CANFPU010000025.1, from coordinate 3,331 downwards.
CACTGGCGATGTCACGTTGGAGCGCTGGGACCGGATGGACACCACGGCCGATCGCCTGCGTCAAGCCTTGAACTTTCTGTACTACTGAGGCGCACTCGATGAACACGCTTGCAATCTTTACGCGCAGCGCAGGGTTGCTGACCTTGGCAGCACTGTGTGGCGCGGCGCAGGCTGGTGAACCAGACGATGCCAAGCGCTTGGCCAGCGGCCGCAGTTGCTTTCGCTGCGACCTGCGCTACGAGACGGCCATCCAGGCAGATCTCACCCGCATCGATTTGCGCGGTGCCTACATGTTCAACATCAACCTGTTGAGCGCGCGACTGGTCGGGGCTCAGATGGAGAGCTCGAACCTTCAAATGGCCAACCTCGAGCGCGCTGACCTGAGCCATGCCAAGCTGGATCGTGCCATGCTGACGGCGGCCAACTTTCTCGGCGCCACGCTGATCGGCGCTTCACTGCAGCAGGTGGTGGCACGCGGCACCAACTTCGACGCCACCGATCTGAGCGACGTCGACCTGACGACGGCGGACTTGCAGTCGGCCAGTTTTGTCAACGCCTTCGCCGAAAAAGCGACTTTCATGAGTTCGGACCTGCGGCGGGCGAATCTGCGCTCAGCCCGCATGCAGGGTGCGCAGTTCGTCGATGCCAACCTCGGCGCTGCGGTGCTGAGTTCGGCTTCGCTGCACAACAGCAATTTCCGCAAAGCGCAGATGGTGGGTGTCGACTTGTCGGGCGCCAAGCTGCGTTACGCCAACATGGCGGGTGCGGTGCTGACCGGCGCCAACCTGCGTGGCGCCGACCTGACCGGCGTCAACCTGTCGAGTGCTGACCTGCGCAATGCCGACCTGACCGGCGCCGAAATGGGCAGCGTGGTGCTCGAGGGCGCGCTCACCTGCGGCTCAACGGCCTCGAACGGCACGCCGGCAAAACCCTGTTGAGCGCGGCTGTCCCGAAGCCAGGCCGCCAGTGAATCAGCGGCCTGGGGTCGCCTTGCCGAAGATCTGCCCTTCTCGAGATTGGTCGCCGTCCTCGGCAGCCAGCGCTGACTGGCTTGCGTCAACACTGGCCCGTGGATCTCAGTGGTTCTAGGGCGACGACCGGCGCCTCGCAGCGCCAGCTGTCAACCCAGGCGATGCAGACCTGCTGATCGCCTAGGCCAGACTGGTCAGTCCTCTTCGCCGTAGATCGTCCAGGCGTATGCCGCAATCACGCCGAAGGTGCCGCTGGCGGCGTCCAGAACCTGGTTGGGCGGCTGCGTCAAACTGGCCATCGCGATCACGAAGGACGTGAGAGCGGAAAAATTTCTCAGCAAGGTGATTGGTTTTGCGGATACCCCATCCTCAGACATATTTTTGATTTCTAAAGCTGCCATCAGTTCGCCAACAATTTCTTCACCGGCTTTTTCTGCGGCTCGTTCCGCAAAGATCTTTCTAATGACGGCAGTCGCGACAGGCTTCAAATCGTCGGCCGTCATGCCACCGCGCCTGATCGCCGTGACGGCTTTGGCCATTGGGTTCGCCGCTGCGTCGATAAATTTCTCAGTTAACAGGAGAAATTCAGGGCCATTCTTAGCAATCGCAGGTGTGATTTTGGTAAATCTCAGGCCCAATTTTGCAATGATGGCGGCTTTGGCTGCCGAAGTCGTCGCTGGCGTCATCGTCATGGCCAACGCGAGTACTGAGCTGGTCTGATCGGCGGTGATCAAGCCGCAAGAAGCATTTGACCTTGCGAAGCCGGCGCCGCAAGCAACGTAGTTCGGCGGCGTCTTGCTCCAGCAAACTGGGCCATTGCCGACGAAATTGCTACGGCAATCTTCGTAACACAAGCCGTTTTCGAGATTTTTGTTACCGCTACAAACCTGTTTCTTGGCGGTTCCCTTGCCGAACCGCTCATAGTCCTTCTTGTTGCCTTTGCCTTTGTCTTCGCAATGCGTGCCCTGGGCTTTTGTGCCGTCTTTGCAGGGTTCATAGCAAAGACCCGCCACACCTTCCTTGCCATCAGGGCAGGTCAAGTCAGGGACGGTGCCGGCACCGCGGCCGTAACTCTGTTTCCAATAGAACTCTTCACCTGCTGACGCGGTCGAAATGGTCAGCAGTTGACACAATATCAGCGAAAAAAGACATAACAGTGATTTGATTTTCATGATTTGATGCCTAAAAATTAAGGATTCAACTTCCCGCTTGATTCGGGTTGTTGTCTTCAGATTTGGGTGTCGTCGCTAGGGTGGTTTTGAGACCTTTCGGGAATTTTCTGCCCGGATGGGCGATATTTGCTTCGCGTTTGACCCTGGCGGCTGGACTTGACGGCGATCGCTCAAGCCCATGCCAGGTCCAGCGCGGAAGCCGGATTTTTGATGTTGCGGAGATACGCTAACAGAGTAAACCCTTGAAAGCTTGCTGAAGCTTGCAGTACTCAACGCTCACCAGTTCGGGATACAGGCATGGCTCGGGTCGCCAGGCCAACAGGTCCATCAGTCGACCGGGTTGTGGGTCGAACAGTGGATAGGAGACCAGCGGCAGCGCTGCGGTTCGAGCCGCTAAGGGCTCAGGACTTGGTCGCAGCAGTCTTTTTCTGGCTCTCGCGCGTGGCTTGGATCGCCGCGGCCAGTTGCGATGGGTCGACAGCGCCGCGGAAGATGAAGTCGCCGACGATCAGTGCCGGCGTTCCCTGAATGCGCAGCTGGTCGGCCAGTGCCTGGTTTTTGGCGAGCATCGGCGTTGTCTTGCCCAGACCGGCGTCGAACAAAACCTTCGCGCCGGGCATCGCGCGCAACGCTGCCTCGGCGAGATCGGGCGCCGCCAGCAGGGCCTGGTGCAGCGTTTGAGCGGCCGGTCCTTGGCCTGCCGCCAGCGCCAGCTGCGCGGCGACCATGGACTCGGGGCCGAGCACCGGCAGGTGCTTGACGACGACGCGGAGCTTGGGGTCGGCGGCGACGAGTTGGTCAATGCCTGGCGCCATCTTGCGGCAGTAACCACAACGGTAGTCGATGAATTCGACCAAGGTCACGTCTCCCTGGGGATTGCCGAGCACGGTAGCGCCGTCGGCTGAGACCAGCTCGGGCTGGGCGGCGGTCATCGCTTGGCGATCGCGCAGCGCCTGCTCGTCCTGCTCGCGGCGCTCCAACGCCGCCAAGGCGTCTCGAACGAGCTCGGGTTTGGCCTTGAGCACCGCCTCGACAGCGGCCATCACCGCGGGGTCGGGCAAAGCGCTCTGGGCCGTGGCGAACGGGCTGAAGATGGGTGCGACTAGCGCGATGGCCAGTGCCGCGCACCGGACGGTGCTGGACAAGGAGGGGTTCGTGGCGGTCATGGCGTTTGCGTGATGAGCTTGT
>CANFPU010000024.1 GCA_947448955.1 Burkholderiales bacterium | reverse complement strand
GTGATAGAAGTCGTTGCCTTCACGGGTGCGCTCGCCCACACCGGCAAACACGGACAAGCCGCTGTGCGCCTTGGCGATGTTGTTGATCAACTCCATCATGTTCACGGTCTTGCCCACGCCGGCGCCGCCGAACAGGCCGACCTTGCCGCCCTTGGCGAACGGGCAGATCAAGTCGATCACCTTGATGCCGGTTTCGAGCAGTTCCTGCGACGGGCTCAACTCGTCGTAACTCGGGGCCTTGCGGTGGATCGACGCGGTCAGCGTTTGGTCGACCGGGCCGCGCTCGTCGATCGGCGAGCCCAGCACGTCCATGATGCGGCCGAGCGTGGACTTGCCAACCGGCACGGTGATGGCCGCGCCGGTATTGCTGACCATCAGGCCGCGGCGCAGGCCGTCGCTGGATCCCAGCGCAATGGTGCGCACGACGCCGTCACCCAGCTGCTGCTGGACCTCAAGCGTCAGCGCCAAGCCGTCGAGCTTGAGCGCGTCATAAACGCGGGGCATGTGGTCACGCGGAAACTCCACGTCGACCACGGCGCCGATGCACTGAACGATCTTGCCCAGGGCTTGAGTGTTCGCCATTTTGTAGTTCCTTAAAACGAAATTCGGGGAGGGGTGCGGCCGGATCAGCCGCTGATGGCGGCCGCGCCGCTCACAATCTCGGACAGCTCGGTCGTGATCGCCGCCTGGCGGGTCTTGTTATAGACCAGCTTGAGCTCGCCGATCAAGCTGCCGGCGTTCTCGGTGGCCGCCTTCATGGCCACCATGCGCGCGGACTGCTCGGACGCCATGTTCTCGGCCACCGCCGTGAACACCAGCGCCTCGACATAGCGCGTCAGCAACTCGTCGATCACCGTGGCCGCATCCGGCTCATAAAGATAATCCCAACCGTACTGCGCCTTCTCGGCTGCGGTCTGGTCGAGCCGAGTGGGCACCAAGGGCAGCAGCTGCTCGATCACCGGTTCCTGGGTCATCGTGTTGATGAAGCGGGTATAGCAAAGATGCACCACATCCACTTTGCCAGCGACGAAGTCGTCAAGCATCACTTTGACCGGACCGATCAACATCTCGAGCGTGGGCGTGTTGCCGAGCTGGGTGGCATGGCTCACCACGGGAACCCCAATGCGGTTCAGGAAGCCATTGCCCTTGCTGCCAATCGCCACCGCCTTCGCGGTGCCACCAGCAGCCTGCACTTCGCGCAACTTGGTGGTGAACGCGCGCAACACATTGGTGTTCAAGCCGCCGCACAAGCCCTTGTCGGCAGTGACGACGATGAAGCCCGAGACCTTGGAGGTCGCATCCTTGCGCATGTAAGGACTCTGGTACTCAGGATTGGCCTGCGACAGATTGGCCGCGATGTTGCGGATCTTGTCAGCGTAGGGCCGGGCCGCACGCATGCGTTCCTGCGCCCGGCGCATCTTGGCCGCCGAGACCATTTCCATGGCCTTGGTGATCTTCTTCGTGTTCTCGAAGCTCTTGATCTTGCCGCGTATCTCTTTACCGACTGCCATATGGCACTCCTATCAAGCAGACGCCGCGAAACCGGCTCGGCCGGTCCGCTGGCGTCGCCCCCTTGAGGGGGAGGCGCCGGAGGCGCTTCGGGGGTGGGCCATGGTCAGGCGAAGGACTTCTTGAACGCGGTGACCGCGGCAGTCATTTCCTCTTCCGCGGTCTTGTCCATGGCCTTGTCATTTTCAAGCTTGGCCAGCAGCGCCGCGTGGCTGCTCTTCAGGTGCTGGTGCAGGCCATGCTCGAAGGCCAGGATCTTCTTGACGTCAATGTCGTCCATGAAGCCCTTGTTGACCGCGAACAGCGTCGCACCCATCAAGCTGATCGGCTGCGGCGAATACTGTGCCTGCTTGAGCAACTCGGTCACCCGGGCGCCGCGGTCCAACTGCTTGCGGGTCGCCTCATCGAGATCGGACGCAAACTGCGCGAACGCAGCCAACTCACGATACTGCGCCAAATCGGTACGGATACCGCCGGACAGGCCTTTGATCAACTTGGTTTGCGCCGCGCCACCGACCCGCGACACCGAGATACCGGCGTTGATGGCGGGACGGATGCCGCTGTTGAACAGCGAGGTTTCGAGGAAGATCTGTCCGTCGGTGATCGAGATCACGTTGGTCGGCACAAAAGCAGAAACGTCGCCGGCTTGCGTCTCAATGATGGGCAGTGCGGTCAATGAACCCGTCTTGCCTTTCACCTCACCGTTGGTGAATTTCTCGACATAGTCGACATTCACCCGAGCCGCACGTTCGAGCAGGCGGCTGTGGAGATAGAACACATCGCCAGGGAAGGCTTCGCGGCCCGGCGGGCGGCGCAGCAACAACGAAACCTGACGATAGGCCACGGCCTGCTTGGACAGGTCGTCATAGACGATCAGCGCGTCTTGCCCGCGGTCCCGGAAGTACTCACCCATGGTGCAGCCCGAGTAGGCCGACACGTATTGCATCGCCGCCGATTCGCTGGCCGTCGCAGCCACGACGATGGTGTACTCCATCGCGCCATTGGCTTCCAGAGCGCGCACCACGTTCTTGACCGACGAGGCTTTCTGCCCAATCGCCACGTAGACGCAGGTCATGTTCTGACCCTTCTGGTTGATGATCGCGTCGATCGCCACCGCGGTCTTACCGGTCTGGCGGTCGCCGATGATCAACTCGCGTTGGCCACGGCCGATCGGCACCATCGAGTCGATCGACTTCAAGCCGGTCTGCACCGGTTGACTCACCGACTGACGCGCGATCACGCCAGGCGCGACCTTCTCGATCACGTCGGTCATCTTGGCATTGATCGGACCCTTGCCGTCGATGGGCGCGCCCAGGGCGTTGACCACACGGCCAATCAGCTCAGGGCCAACGGGCACTTCCAGGATGCGGCCCGTGCACTTGACCACATCCCCTTCGGAGATGTGCTCGTACTCACCCAAGATCACGGCGCCGACCGAGTCGCGCTCGAGGTTCAGCGCCAATCCGTAGGTCGCCGCACCGCTGGCCGTGGCCGGGAACTCCAGCATCTCGCCGGCCATCACGTCCGACAGGCCGTGCACACGCACGATACCGTCGGTCACGGACACCACAGTGCCCTGGTTCTTGATATCGACCGACGCGCCAAGACCCTCGATGCGGCTCTTGATCAGTTCGGAAATCTCTGCGGGATTCAGTTGCATTGCTTTCTCCAGGGGTTCAGCGTGACGGCTGATCACATCGGGCCGGCGGCCCACGGTGATCAGGCCGTCAGGGCGACCTTCATTTGTTCAAGACGGGCCTTGACCGAGGTGTCAAGCACTTCGTCGCCGACCACCACGCGTATGCCACCGATCAGGTCAGCGTCGAGCACGACCCGGGCGTTGAGCTTGCGCGCAAAGCGCTTTTCCAGCGCGACCACCACTTCAGCCAGCGCGCCATCGTCTATCGCGAATGCGCTGTAAACAATGGCATCCGACGTGCCCGATTGCGCGTTGACCAAGGCCTTGAATTGGCCCGCGATCTCAGGCAATGCGGCGAGTCGGCCGTTGTCAATCACGGCCCCCAGCAGGTTGCTGATTTTGGGGTCGAGCGCTGAATTCACGGCACCGGCGAGCACCTCGAAGACCTGGTGACCCAGCGTCTTCGGGCTGTCCGCGAATTGGCGCAACTGCTCGTTGGCGGCCACGGCGCCCAACGCGGTCAACTGGTCGACCAGACCTGCGCTACCGCTGCCAGCAGCCTTGAACAAGGCCTCGGCGTAGGGACGGGCGATCGTTGCAAGCTCGGCCATGGTCAGAGTTCCGCTTTCAGGCGGCCCAACAACTCCGCGTGAACGCCGGCATTGACCTCGCGTCGCAGAATCGCCTCGGCGCCCTTGACCGCCAGACCAGCGACTTGCTCGCGCAAGGCCTCGCGGGCCTTGACCGACTCCTGCTCAGCCTCGGCACGGGCGGCGGCGATGATCTTGGCGCCTTCGTCATTGGCGCGCAACTTGGCTTCTTCAACCAATTGCAAGCCCAGACGCTCAGCGTCAGCCAAACGTTTGGCAGCGTCGGTGCGGGCGCCGGAGAGTTGCTCCTCCACGCGCTGATTCGCAACCGCCAGCTCGGACTTGGCTTTGTCGGCAGCCGACAGGCCATCGGCGATCTTCCTGGCGCGCTCGTCGAGCGCGGCAGTGATCGGCGGCCAGACATACTTCATCGTGAACCAGACCAGGATCAGGAACACGATCATCTGGACGATGAGGGTACCGGTGATGCTCACGTTTATGCCTCAATCACGGTGTGAATCGGACCACCCCCGCAGCGGCTTTGCCGCTCCCCCTCAAGAGGGCGGCGCCAACAGTCCGGCCAAGCCGGTCCTGCAGCGCCTGCTAGGCAGGGCAGATATGCCGTCTGCTTACTTGGCGCCACCAGCAGCGGCCACAGCGGCAGCGATCTGGCCGAGGAACGGGTTGGCGGTGGCGAACCACAGCGCGATACCGGTGCCGATGATGAAGGCCGCATCGATCAGGCCGGCCAGCAGGAACATCTTGGTCTGCAGTTCGCCCATCAGTTCAGGCTGACGCGCTGCGGCTTCGAGGTACTTGCTGCCCATGATGCCGATACCGATACAAGCGCCAACGGCGCCCAGGCCGATGATCAAGCCGGTGGCGAGGGCAACAAAGCTGATGACTTCCATGGTGTGACTCCTAAAGAAAAATGATGTTGTGAAAGGAAAACGCGGGAAAAAACGATGCGGCGCCGAGGCTTCCAGCAGCCGCTGCAAACACTTGACCTCAGTGCTGGTCGTGCGCCTGGCCGATGTAGACCAGGGTCAGCATCATGAACACGAAAGCCTGCAACGTGATGATGATCAGGTGGAAGATGGCCCAGGCCGATCCGGCAATGATGTGGCCGATCGCCAGACCGATGCCCAGGCCCGAGACCGACCATGCACCACCCATCAACGCAATCAGCAGGAAGATCAACTCGCCGGCATACATATTGCCGAACAGCCGCATGCCGTGCGATACGGTCTTGGCAACGAACTCGATGATCTGCATCATGAAGTTAAAAGGGTAGAGCAACCAATGGTCGCCAAACGGCGCAGCAAACAGCTCATGGATCCAACCACCCAAGCCCTTGATCTTGACGTTGTAGACCAAGCAGGTGATCAACACGCCCAAGGACAAACCCATGGTCACCGACAGGTCTGCAGTTGGCACAACGCGCAGGTAGGCGTGATGCGGATCACCACCGCGCGCACCGACGATCTTTTCCCACAAAAAGGGCAACAAATCGACCGGCAACAGGTCCATCGCATTGAGCAGGAAGATCCAGACGAACACCGTCATCGCCAGCGGCGCAACCAGTTTGCGGCTGTTGGCGTTGTGCACGATGCCTTTGGCCTGGGTCTCAACCATCTCGACCAAGATTTCAACCGCAGCCTGAAACCGACCCGGTACGCCGGCGGTGGCCTTGCGTGCGGCCAACCACAAGAGCAGGCTGCCGACCACGCCAATGACGATCGTGAAGAACATCGAGTCCCAATGGACGACCGACAGGTCGAACGGGCCCACCATCTCCTTGTTGCTGGCGTGGGTCAGGTGGTGAACGATGTACTCGCCTGCGGTGGGACCTGCGGCGGCTTGTCCTGCGGCGTGGGCTTCAACTGCCATGGTTATTCGTCTCGTCCATGTTGCTCGGTCGACTCACTCTTGACGCGGCCGCGCCACAGTAGCGCAACCCAATATACCTTGATGCAAACCACCAACCCAACCAGCAAAGCGGGCCAGACCAGCGGCTGCACGATCTTGCCGGCGACGACCAACATCGCCAGCGAGACACCAATTTTGACAAACTCCCACAGCATGAAGCTGACAGCGGACGCGCCTGGCGACATGCTGGAGAGCCGACTGGTCATGCCGCGCGCCATCAAGGCCCCCGGCACCACCACCGTGGCCGCGCCATACAGCAACGACCACCCCACCTCCATCCTGCCGGTGATCAAACCACCGGTCAGTGCCACCACTCCCCCCACTGCCGCCTGCACGGCAACGACCCGCCAGGGTGACACTGGCGGATCCTGCGCCTTCAAGACTGCCGCCTCTTCGCGACTCAGCTTCTTGAAGCGCTGTTCGACCCCGGCCTCTGCGCTGTCATCCCAGACTGGGTGCTGACCGGGGTGCGGCATCGGCCGCGCAGGGGTCAAATCAGCCATGGCGAGGTTGCAGAAGGTGGCGGCAAACCGCAGAAGTATACGTGGAAACCCGCTGGCCGCGACATCGCCGTGCACCAGCCTCCTGATGCCGGCGATCTGCACCGCGCTTCAGCGCGTCAACCCAGCTGGGCCAGATGCGCTGGCAGCCCGGGCACGTCCACCCGCAATTGCAACACGCAGCCGGCCAGCGGCTGCGCCGCCAGTTCGTCGGCAGGGCGCTTGTCGCGCGCCGTGGTGATGTAGAGCGTCTTCAAGTCCGGCCCGCCAAAACAGGGCATGGTCGGACAGCGCACAGGCAACGGCAGTTCGATCAGCAACTTGCCATCTGGCGCAAACCGCAGCAAGCGCTGGCCTTCGAACATCGCAACCCAATACGCACCTTCAGCGTCCACTGTCGCACCGTCGGGTCTCCCACCGTAGGCTGTTGTCGCCTGGCCCGCGATCGGCAGCGCGAACTGCTGGAAGACCCGGCGTCGCGACAAGCTGCCCTCACGGCCGTCAAGGTCAAAAGCGTAAACCGCATGGGCCTTGGTGTCAGCCCAGTACATCGTCGCACCCTCCGGGCTGAACGCCAGGCCATTGCTGGCCGTGATGCCATCGGCCATGCGCTGAACGCTGCCATCGGCCATCCGATAGAGCGCCGCGCGAGGCTGTCGTTGATCGTCGATCGTGCCGATCCAGAAGCGGCCTTGGGCATCGACCTTGCCGTCGTTGAAGCGCTCGCCGGCTGGGTCGTAAGGCGGCGGGGCAACCGGACTGCGCTCGCCGCTGTCGGCGTCAAAGCGCCAGATGCCGTCGCGCATCGCCAACAACAATCCGCCGCCCGCCAGCGGCACACAGCAGCTCGGTTCGGACGGGAAGTCCCATTGACGGTGCTCGCCGGACTCAGGCCGGTAGCGATGGAGTTGGTGGCCTGGGATGTCGCACCAGTACAGGACTTGCTCGACCGGATGCCACAGCGGCGACTCGCCGAGCAGCGCGGGCGGCAATGGCAGCGCGCTGATCGGGCTCACCGGTCGCCTCCTGGGTTGCGCACACTGGCTGCGGCGCCAGGTTTATCAGTTGATTCGTCGCGTTTCATGTCGCCTGGCTTGAAGCGTCGCACTGGGCGACCGGTCTTGGTGGGACGGTGCAGGTGGGTCAATCCAAATCGACCTTGAGGTAATGTGCACCGGCGATCGGGTTGAAGTAGTACGGTGGAACCTCGACAAAACCCAGCGTCGCGTAAAGGCCTCGCGCGGACTCCATGTCATCGAGCGTGTCGAGCAACATCGCCGAGTAGCCGGCCTGGACGGCGCGGTCGATCAAGGCTTCGGCCAGCATGCGACCCAGTCCGAAGCGGCGAAACGCTGGCCTCACGTAGAGACGCTTCATCTCGCAGGCATTGGCGTAGTCGACATCGTGCTGTGGGCGGAAGGCACCGCAACCCGCGAGCTCGCCATCGACGAAGGCCAGCAACAACGCACCCTGCGGCTCGGCATAGTCGCCAGGCAGCGCCGTGAGTTCGCTGTCGAAGTTCTGGAAGCCCAGGTCGAGGCCCAGGTCCTCGGCGTATTCGCGGAACAGGCCGCGCGCAGCATCCAGCAGTTCCGGTGTATCGGGTGTTTGCAGGCGAAGCGCAGGGGGCGGCATCAGGGCAGAGGCAGTCTTGGTTCAGTCTAGCAGGCAAGGCTTCCGATTCAGGCGCCCAACCAAGCCAACCACCCAGCGCCAGCAGCACAAACCGCCAGCAGCAGCATGGCCAACCAGCGGGTCTGCCAGCTGTCGGCGGACGGCGGCACATCAGCCGGCAAGTGCTTGTCACCGGTGAGCATCGGCCGGACCAGATCGGTACCTCTCCAGCGATAAAAGGCAATCGCCGCCAAGTGCAGTCCCACCAGTCCGAACAGAATCCACTGGCCCCAACCCTGGTGCCAGGACGTCGCCGCCAACGCAGTGGTGTTGGTGACGAACCTGTTGAGGGGACCGGTGGTAGCGATCTCGTCGTCAGCCACCAAGCCTGTGGCGACTTGCAAGGCCAGCAACGCGATCATGGCCAACACGGCCAAGCCACCCAGCGGGTTGTGGCCAACCTCGAAAAAGTCGCGGTCGCGCGCCTGACCTCGCAGATAGCGCAGCAGCGTGACAGGCCCTCTGACAAAGCTGGTGAAGCGCGACCAGCGTCCACCCACCAGCCCCCATAAAACCCGGAACGACAGCAAGGTCAAAACCACCAGGCCTAGCCTCATGTGCCAAACCAACGCATTGCCGCCGACATGACCGGTCACCACCAGGCCGACCACCGCCACGGCAAGCAGCCAGTGGAAAGCGCGGGTCGGTAAATCCCAAACCCGCACGGCGCGGGCATCGGGGCTGGTTTCGGCTGGCGTGGCAGGCGTCATGGGGTTCATGGTTCGATGCGCAGGGCCGCAAAGTCGGTCTGCCGGCAACGATAGCCCAAGTTGCGATGCCCACGCCAGGCCATCGGCCGCAATGCCCATGGTGCGGTCAAGGCGCGAGATCGAGCATGCAAGATTCAACGTGCAAGCCGTAAACTGGCACCCGACCCGTTGGCCTTGCCTGGCCTCGGTTCAATCCCCCGCCCTTCTCTTGTTGGAGACCTGCATGAAGCGTTTGTTGTTGGCATCTATCGCCACCCTGGTTTCGTTGACCAGCGTGTCAGCGGTCGCGCAATTCCAGAAACCCGAAGACGCGGTCAAATACCGCAAAGCCGCTTTCACGGTGATGGCCGCGCACTTCGGACGCATTGGCGCAATGGCCGCTGGCCGTGCGCCTTTTGACGCGGCCGCCGCAGCATCCAACGCCGAGATCGTCGCGGCAATGTCCAAGCTGCCGTACGCCGGCTTTGTCGAGGGCACGTCAGGCACCGACAAAGGCTCGCCGAAAGCGAACGTCTGGACCGAACGGGCCAAGTTCGATGACGAAGCCAAGAAATTGCAAGACGAAGTAACCAAGCTCGCGGCCGTCGCCAAAGGCGGCAATCTGGACCAAGTCAAGGCCGCTTTCGGCAGCGCTGCTGCAACGTGCAAGAGCTGCCACGACCACTTCCGCAACCCCTGACGGCACCGGCACGTCAGCGGCCCATCAGCGGCTCATCAGCGGCTCATCGCACCGTGATCACAGCGTCACGGTGCCGCTGACCACCGCGCAAACGGCGCCGCCGATCCAGATGTCAGCGCCCAGCTTCGTCACGAACACTCGCCCAGCCCGACCGAGTGCCGCGCCCTGGGCCGCGACATAGCGATCAGGCGCCAGGCCCGCCCCGATCAGCCACTGCGCCAAGCCAGCGTTCAGGCTGCCGGTGACCGGATCCTCCGGCACGCCCAGGTCGGGCACAAAGGCACGGACCTCGAACTGACATTCGCTGCCCGCAGGATAGGCGCCCACGACGCCCAGGTTCAGGCCTCGCATCGCCGCAAAGTCAGGGCGCAGCGCGAGCACTGAGGCAGCATCCTTGAGCAGCCCGCCCATCCAGCCCGGGCCGTTGTCTATCCACTGCAGTTGCAACAGGTCAGCATTGCACAGACCCAGCGCGGCCACGGCCTGGGCCCGCAAGTCGGCATCGGCCGGGCCGCTGCGGCGCAACGCCGGCGCGGCAAAAGCCAGGCGTTCGCTTTCCCCATGCCGCTCGCGACTGACCCGCACCAGACCGACGCCGCACTGCTGGACCACGACATCGGCGTCGCGCGGCACGCCGCCGGCACTGAGCCAGGCGTGGCAACTGCCCAGCGTCGGATGGCCGGCGAAAGGCAGCTCGCCGCCTGGTGTGAAGATGCGCACCCGGTAGTCGGCGCCGGCATCGTCGGGCGGCAGCAAGAAAGTGGTTTCCGACAGATTCGTCCAGCGCGCGACCTCGGCCATCTGGCCGTCGCTCAGGCCCTGCGCGTCGTGAACTACAGCCAACGGATTGCCGCGTAGCGGCTGGTCGGTGAAGACATCGAGTTGCGAGAAGCGGCGCGCGGTGGTCATGCACCGGTCTCCTGAAAAGCGGTGCCTGCCAGCACACCGGCAAACACCTCGCGGTCGATATTGCCGCCGCTGAGCACCAGCGCCGCACGGCGGCCAGCAAGCTGCGCCCGCTCGGACCAGGCTGCGGCCAGCGCGGCGGCACCCGCACCCTCGGCCACCTGGTGGGTTGCTTCAAACAAGCGGCACATCGCCGCCGCGACCTCGGCATCGCTGACGCTGACCACCCGCGCCAGTCCGCGCTGCATCATCGCCAGTGCATCGGACTCGGGCGTGCGGCAAGCCATGCCGTCGGCCAGCACGGTGGTCACGGGATGTGACACCGCTTCGCCGCGCGCCAGCGACAACGCATAAGCTGGCGCACCGGTTGAGACCACGCCGACGATCTCGGTCGCCAACCCCAACGCGTCTCGCGCAGCGATCAGGCCGCAGGCGCCGGAGCCCAAGCCTATCGGTACGTACACCACCGTCAGCGGCGGTGTAGCGGCAAACAGCTCGAGCGCATAACTCGCAACGCCGGCGACCAAATCAGGATGAAACGAGGACACCATCAGCCAGTCGCGCTGTGTCGCCAAAGCCTGCGCCTGTTCACGCGCAGCCTGAAAGTCATCGCCATGCTCGACCAATTCGGCACCGAGCGCACGCATCGCCGCGTTCTTCTCGCGGCTGTTGCCCTTGGGCACGACGATCAAGGCCGGGACGCCGTGGCGCCGCGCTGCAAAGGCGACCGACTGACCGTGGTTGCCGCGCGTGGCGCTGACCACGCCGGCCGGCCTGAGGCCAGCGGCCATCAAACGATCGAAAAACACCAACCCGCCGCGGATTTTGAAAGCACCCACCGGCGTGTGGTTCTCATGCTTGAGCCAGATCTCGGTGCCGTCGTCGGGCCGCGCGGCGAAAGCCGCCTCGAGCAGCGGCCAGCGGTATTGCGGCGTGGCCGGCATCAGCGCATGGACGGTTCGCGCGGCCGCTTCAAGTGTGGCGAGGCTGTAATTCATCGTGCTGGTGGGTCAGAGGAACGGGCTTGGCCTGGGCGATGGCTCAGACCTTCTCAAGCGACGGGGCCGGCGCCGACACCGCCATGCGCTTCGAGAGGAACACCGTGGCCATCACCGCGAGCGAAAAGCCCAAGGTGGCTGCGTCGACAGACTCGCCCAGCAAAGGCACCGCCAGCCACATCGACAAAAAGGGTTGCAGCAGTTGCACCTGGCTCACGCGCATCATGCCGCCCAGCGCCAAGCCCCGGTACCAGGCGAAGAAACCCAGCCACATCGAGAACACCGAGACATAGACAAAGCCACCCCAGGCTTGCAGCCGCACCGGCCCGGTTGGCCAGGTGACCAACGCCACCGGCAGCGTGATGGGCAAGCTCGCGACCAGCAGCCAACTGATCACCTGCTCGGCCGGCATCGGCGCCAAACCGTCGCCCTTCGGTGTGGACAGGCCGGCGCCGTGGACGTAACCGAACGACGAGAACAAGATCGCGACCACCAGCAAACCATCGGCTGCCTGCAGCGCAGCGCCGCCCTTCCAGAACGCGAAACCCAGCACCAGCGATGTGCCCAGCAGCGCGCAAGCCCAGAAACCCCAACTCGGCCGCTGGCGCAGCAACAGCGCTGCGATCACGGCGGTGGCGATTGGCAACAAGCCCGAGACCACCGCGGCATGCGCGGCGTCGACGCGCTGCACGGCGAAACCCAGAAACAAGGGCCAGCCAAACACCACACCCAGCGCGCTGAGCAGCAGGCCGCGCCACTGCGCAGGACGAGGGCGAGGCGCGCGCGTGGCCAGCAACCAGACCGCCGCCAGCAGCCCTGCCAGCGCGGCGCGGCCGATCGCGACGAAGACGGCTGGCAGCTGCGGCGCGTCCAGGCTGCCCGAGGCCAGCCGTGTCATCGGGATCGACAGCGCGAAAATCATCACGCCCACCGCGCCCAGCAGCCAGCCCAGGGTTTGCGGCGACAGCCCTGCGGCTGTGTGGCTCGAAGGCGATGGAATCTGTTCAGGGCGATTCGGCATGAGGCGAAGTCTAGGCCCCGCCCAGCAGTTCCCAGCGCTCCATCGCTGCCAGCAACTCGTCATCGATCTGCGCATAGCGCGCGTGCAGCGGCGCAAGCTGGCCCGGATCGGCCGCATACAGCGCTGTGTCGGCCAGGCGCTCGCTGATCGAGGCCTGCTCGGCCTCCAGCGCGGCGATGCGCGCCGGCAGTTCGTCGAACTCGCGCTTTTCCTTGTAGCTCAGCTTGCGCGCCTTGGTCGCGACCGGCGGCGCGGCGGCAGCCGCCGGCATCGGTGCTGCCGATACCGGCTTAGCCGTCGGCACCGCGGCGCGGGCTGCGAGCATGCGCGCGCGTTGCACCTGCCAGTCGGCGATACCCCCTTCGTATTCACGCCAATGGCCCGGCTGCAAGTCACCCTCCCAGGCGATCGTGCTGGTGACCACATTGTCGAGAAAGCGCCGGTCGTGGCTGACCAGAAACACCGTGCCGGCATAGCCCTGCAGCAGCTCTTCGAGCAACTCCAAGGTGTCGATGTCGAGGTCATTGGTGGGCTCGTCGAGCACGAGCACATTGGCCGGCAACGCGAACAACCTGGCCAGCAACACCCGGTTGCGCTCGCCACCCGACAGCGTTCGCACGGGCGAGTTCGCGCGCGCCGGGGAGAACAGGAAATCGTTCAGATAGCTCATCACATGCTTGCGCTGGCCGCCGAACTCGATCCACTCGCTACCCGGGCTGATGGTGTCGACCAGCGTCGCGTCCAGGTCCAAGCCGGCGCGCATTTGGTCGAAATACGCCACCTCGAGCTTGCTGCCCTGGCGGATCTTGCCCGAGGTGGGTTGCAACTCGCCCAGGATCAGTTTGAGCAAGGTGGTCTTGCCGGCGCCGTTCGGGCCGATCAGGCCCACCTTGTCGCCGCGAAGAATCGTGGCGCTGAAGTCCTTGACGATCAGCTTGTCACCCGAAGGCGTGGGGAAGCGCATGCCGACGTCCTTGAGCTCGGCGACGATCTTGCCGCTGGGCGCACCGGCGTCGATCTCCAGCTTCACCTGGCCGAGCGAATCTCGTCGGGCCTGGCGTTGGTCGCGCAGCACTTCCAAGCGCTGGATCCGTGCGACGCTGCGGGTTCGACGCGCTTCGACGCCCTTGCGGATCCAGACCTCTTCCTGCGCCAGCAGCTTGTCAGCGCGAGCGCTGGCCAGCGCCTCGTCCTCCATCTCTCGCGCCTTGGTCGCCTCGTAAGCCCCGAAGTTGCCTGGGTAACTGCGCAGCTGGCCGCGGTCGAGCTCGAGAATCCGGGTGGCCACTGCGTCGAGAAAGGCGCGGTCGTGGGTGATCAGCATCACCGCGCCCTTGAAGCCGCGCAGCAGTTCTTCCAGCCAGGCGATCGAATCGAGGTCAAGGTGATTGGTCGGCTCGTCGAGCAGCAGCACATCGGGCACTGCCACCAACGCCTGCGCCAGCGCGACACGCTTTTTCATCCCGCCCGAGAGTTCACCGATGTCGCGTGCGCCGTCCAGGTGCAGTTGGGCGATCGTGCTATCCACCCGCTGCTCCCAGTTCCAGGCGTCGAGTGCCTCGATCCGGGTCTGCAGTGCGTCGAGGTCGACGCCCTCGGCATGTTCCTCGTAAGCCTGACGCACCGCTCGCGCCTCGGCAATGCCCTCGCTGACGGCCTCGAACACGGTGTGGCCGGGCTCGAACGAGGGCTCCTGTGGCACGTAGCAGATGCGCAGCCCCTGGGTCAGTTGCAACAGGCCGTCGTCGAGCTTTTCGAGCCCGGCGATGACCTTGAGCATCGAGGACTTGCCGGCGCCGTTGCGGCCGATCAGGCCCAGGCGCTCGCCGGTGTCTAGAGAAAAACCTGTCGCGTCGAGCAGGGCCACATGGCCGTAGGCCAAGTGTGCGTTGGAAAGAGAAAGGATGGCCATAGCCGTAGATTGTCCGCTGCGGCGGCCACCGGCAGCTCAGCGACTATGCCGCGAGCCCGCAGGTCGAGAGGCGTCAAAACATCACGACCGATCGGATCGACTCGCCGCGCTTCATCAGCTCGAAGCCCTCGTTGATGTCTTCGAGCTTGAGCTTGTGGGTGATCAGGTCGTCAATGTTGAGCTTGCCGTCCATGTACCAGTCGACGATCTTCGGCACATCGGTGCGGCCGCGCGCGCCACCGAAAGCCGACCCCTCCCATTTGCGGCCCGTGACGAGTTGGAACGGCCGGGTGACGATCTCGGCACCGGCCTCGGCCACGCCAATGATGATGCTGCGGCCCCAGCCCTTGTGGGTGCATTCCAGCGCATCGCGCATCACCTGGGTGTTGCCGATGCATTCGAAGCTGTAGTCAGCGCCACCGTCGGTCAATTGCTGAACCGTGTCCACGACGTTGGGCGTGGCCTTCGGGTTGATGAAATGGGTCATGCCGAATCGGCGCGCCATCGCCTCGCGGGCCGGGTTCAGGTCGACACCGATGATCTTGTCGGCGCCCACCATCTTGGCGCCCTGGACCACGTTCAGACCGATGCCGCCGAGGCCGAACACCACCACGTTGGCGCCGGCCTCCACCTTGGCGGTGAACAGCACCGCACCGACACCGGTCGTGACACCGCAGCCGATGTAACAAACTTTGTCGAAAGGCGCATCGGGCCGGATCTTCGCCAACGCAATGCCGGGCACCACGATGTGGTTGGCGAAGGTGCTGGTGCCCATGTAGTGCAGGATGGGTTGGCCGCCGATCGAGAAGCGCGAACTGCCGTCGGGCATCAGGCCACGCCCTTGGGTCGAGCGGATCGCCTGGCAAAGGTTGGTCTTGCGCGACAGGCAGAACTTGCAGTTGCGGCACTCCGGCGTGTAGAGCGGAATCACATGGTCGCCGGGCTTCAGCCAAGGCACGCCGGCGCCGACTTCGAGTACCACGCCCGCACCCTCATGGCCCAGGATGGCCGGGAACAGGCCTTCCGGGTCGGCGCCCGACAGCGTGTAGTGGTCCGTGTGACAGATGCCCGTGGCCTTGACCTCGACCAGCACCTCGCCGTCGCGCGGGCCGGCCAAGTCGACGTCCTCGATCGTCAGCGGGGCGCCGGCCTGCCAGGCAACCGCGGCTCTGGTCTTCATGCGGCGGCGCCCTTCAGTTGGCGCTCGAGCGCGGTGATGAACATGGCCGCCACGTCGAACCCAGTCTGCTCGGTGATTTCCTGGAAGCAGGTCGGGCTCGTGACGTTGATCTCGGTCAGGCAGTCGCCGATGACGTCCAAGCCCACCAGCAGCAGGCCACGGGCCGCGAGGATCGGCCCGAGCGCACTCGCGATCTCGCGCTCGCGATCGGTGATCGGCATCGCCACGCCCTTGCCGCCCACCGCCAGGTTGCCGCGGATCTCACTGCCCTGCGGGATGCGCGCCAGCGTGAACGGCACCGGCACGCCGCCGATCACCAGCACGCGCTTGTCGCCGCGGACGATCTCGCTCAGGTACTTCTGCACCATCACGGTCTGTGCGCCGCCCTGGTTCAGCGTCTCGGTGATCGAGCCCAGATTGAGTCCGTCGGGGCCGACGCGGAAGATGCCCATGCCGCCCATGCCGTCGAGCGGCTTCAGGATGATGTCCTGGTGCTCGGCATGGAAAGCGCGGATCGCCTCCGCACTGCGCGTGACCAGCGTGGGCGCGATGAACTGGGGAAACTCCAGGATCGCGAGCTTCTCGGGGTGGTCGCGCAGCGCGGCCGGCTTGTTGAAGACCTTGGCTCCCTCACGCTCGGCCTGGCCCAGCAGGTGGGTGGCGTAGAAAAACTCGGCGTCAAACGGCGGGTCCTTGCGCATCACGACGGCGTCGGTGTCGGCCAGCGCGAGCTCGGCCTGGGTCAGCACCTCGAACCAGGCGTGCTCGTCACCGGTCAGCGTGATCGCCCGCGCTTGGCGGGCCACCACCCGGGCCCCGCGTACCCACACCAGGTCGGCAGGTTCGCAGGCCCAGAGCTGGTGGCCACGGCGCGCCGCCTCGCGCATCATCGAGAAGGTGGTGTCCTTATAGGTCTTGAAGGATTCCAGCGGGTCGGCGACGAACAACAGCTTCATGGTGGGCGGGCTCTAACGTTGGGGCCGCCAGTGTTGCACAGCGAGCGCCGCCACGCCGGCAAGCACGCCCAAAACGCCGCGCCGATGCCGCCAAGCGTCACGCCCGACAGCGTCACCAGGAAAGTGATGGCAGCGGCATCGCGGTGCCGCTCGTCTTGCAGCGCGAGGCTCAGCGCGCCCGCGATCGTCCCCAACAACGCCAAGCCCGCGACCGCTGCCACCAGTTCGCGCGGAAAAGCCGCCAGCAAACCCGCCACCGCGCCACCGGCCAAACCGAGCAGGCAGTAAAAAATGCCGGCCATCACCGGCGCGGTGTAACGCCGAGCAGGGTCAGCATGGGCTTGCGGGCTCATGCAGATCGATGCGGTGATCGCGGCCAGGTTGATCGCGAAGGCCCCGAAAGGTGCCAGCACGAGGGTCACCAAGCCTGTCGCCGTGATCACCGGCGAGATCGGCACCGCGAAGCCTGCGGCACGCTGCGCCGAAACGCCCGGCAGGTTTTGTGACGCCATCGTGACGATGAACAAGGGCAACGCGACCCCCACCAAAGCGGCCAGGCTGAATTGCGGCATCACGAACACCGGACTGGCCCAGACCGCTGATCCCAGCTCTAGCAACGCGCCCGCCTGCAACCGACCTTGTCCCGCAGCCACCGCGACGCCGGTCAGCAGCACGCCAGGCACCGCGAAGCGCGGCCACCAACGCCGGCCCGCCAGAAATGCCGCCGTCATCAGCAGCACCAGCCCAGGGGCGCTGCGCACCGAAAGCACCGCATCCAAACCGAAACGCGTCAACACCCCGGCCAGCAGCGCCGCAGCCACCGCCATCGGCAGCCGGTCCATCAAACGCTCGAACCATCGGGTCGCACCGGCCGCGGTGATCAACAGCGCACAGACGATGAAGGCCCCAGTCGCCTCGGCCAGGCTGACGCCTTGGGTAGCGGCCAACAACGCCGCGCCCGGCGTGCACCAGGCCGTGAGCACCGGCAGCCGGTAATGCAGCGACAAACCGATGCAACTGAGGCCCATCGCCAGGCCCAGCGCCCACATCCAGGACGCCGTCTGCGCCGGTGTCGCGCCCAGCGCCTGCGCAGCCTGGAACACGATGGCCACCGAGCTGGTGTAGCCCACCAGCACCGCCACAAAGCCCGCCACCGCAGCCGAGACCGACAGGTCTGCCCAGAGCCTGGCTGCTGATTTCAACCCCACCATATCGCCCAAGCCCTTCACTGCTTCTGCAGACCCCGAAGCCGGGGTTCGAGGACGAGCATAGCGGCCAGATCGGCGCCCCCACGCGGATGCAGATGCAGATGCAGATGCAGATGCAGATGCAGATGCAGATGCAGGTGGAGGTGGAGGTGGAGGTGCAGGTGGAGGTGCAGGTGCAGGTGCAGGTGCGGATGCAGCCGAGAAGCCTCCAGTTCACCCACCGCGCGCCGATATCCCTGCCAGCGCACCCGCTGCAGCCACTGGTGGGCCAGTGGGTCGCGCCATCGGCCGATTCACTGTTCAAGACTTTCAAGCCATGTTCGACTATTCCAAGGCCTTCTCCAGAAACATCGGCTGGGTGACCCAGCAAGAGCAGGCGCAATTGCGCGCCAGCAGGGTCGCGATCGCCGGCATGGGCGGCGTCGGCGGTGCCCACCTGCTCACGCTGACGCGCATGGGCGTCGGCAAGTTCCACATCGCCGACTTCGACCACTTCGACCTCGCCAATTTCAATCGCCAGGCCGGGGCGTCGATGGCCTCGTTGGGCCAACCCAAGGTCGAGGTGCTGGCGGCCATGGCCAGAGATATCAACCCTGAAGTCGACCTTCGGGTCTTTGCCGGCGGTGTCGACCGCCTGAACTTGCCTGATTTCCTGCGCCAGGTCGATCTCTATGTCGATGGGCTGGACTTCTTTGCGTTTGCTGCGCGCGAAGACACCTTTGCCGCCTGTGCGAGCCGATACATCCCGGCCATCACGGCGGCCCCGCTGGGCATGGGCGCGGCAGCGCTGAACTTCCTGCCCAGCAGCATGCGCTTCGAGGACTATTTTTTGTGGGACGGCCAATCCGACGATGAGAAAGCGCTGCGGTTCTTGATCGGCTTGGCGCCGGCCGGGCTGCACCGGCCTTATCTGGTCGACCCCGCTGCCGTCAACCTGGCGGAACAGCGCGGGCCGTCGAGCATGCTGGGCTGCCAGCTCTGTGCCGCGGTGGCCGGCGCCGAGGCGCTGAAGATCTTGCTGGGGCGGGGCAAAGTGCTGGCGGCACCGCATGGGTTTCAGGTCGACGCCTACCGCAACAAGATGGTCCACACCTGGCGTCCCGGCGGCAACAAGCATCCACTGCAACAGCTGGCGCTGCAGATCGCCAGGCGGCAGGTCGCGAAGATGAGGTCTGCGTCGTGATCGACGGCACGGTCATCGAGCAGATTCTCGACTTGGCGCGCTGGGCGCCGAGTGGCGACAACAGCCAACCCTGGCGATTCGAGGCCATCGATGACTCCCATGTCGTGGTGCATGGCTTCGACACGCGCGAACACTGCGTGTATGACCTGGATGGACGACCGAGTCAGGTCTCGCTTGGCGCGCTGCTGGAAACCCTGTCGATCGCTGCCAGCGGGCATGGCCTGAGGATGCAAGCTGAGCGGCGCGCCAATTGGCCAGACTGCACACCGACCTACGACCTTCGGTTCGACTTGACGGCTGACCGCCCGGTCGATCCGTTGATCGCCGCGATCCCCGTGCGCTGCGTGCAGCGCCGACCCATGAGCTTGCGCGCGTTGACGCAGCAACAAAAGCAGGCGCTCGAGCACGCCGTGGCACCGGATTACCGAATCATCTGGTTCGAAGGCATCCACGACAAGCTGCGCATCGCGCTGTTGATGTTCCACAACGCCAAGCTGCGCTTGACCCTGCCCGAGGCCTACCCAACGCACCGCGCCATCATTCAATGGAACAGCCGCACCAGCGAAGATCGCATACCCGATCAAGCACTGGGCATCGATCCGATCACGGCCCGTCTGATGCGCTTTGCGCTGGGGAGTTGGCGACGCGTTGAGTTTCTCAACCGCTTTTTGGCAGGGACGTGGATGCCACGCCTTCAGATGGATCTCATGCCCGGCATGGCTTGTGCCGCGCACTTTGTGATCCAGGCACAACGCGAAGCCCACACCACGGATGACTTCGTCGCTGCGGGCCGGGCGGTGCAACGCTGCTGGCTGACCGCGACAACGCTAGGCCTTTTTCAGCAGCCCGAGATGACGCCCTTGATTTTTGCCCGTTATGTCAGAAATGGCATCGGTTTCACCGCCCAGCGCGGGCTTCAGCAGTTCGCGGACGAACTCGAAGCCGCAACATCAAGCCTCATTGGCCCGGAGGTGGCGCATGCGGTTTGGATGGGCAGGTTGGGCGCAGGCGCTACGCCAACGGCCCGGTCGACCCGACGCCCATTGGCCCAACTGATGCGCAAGACTGACCACGCGGGGTAAGCGGCAGCGCTGCACGATCGTGTCCCAGCGGGTGCAGGCGGCTGTGCAGCAAACCGTTCACCGGTTCAGTAAAACCAGCGGCCCACCCCCTGAATCGATTGCCGAACGGGCAACAGCCCGTACTCGGTGCGATCACGCCCCCGCGTCGCCTGCCACTGCAGCGCCAAGTCCAAGCGCGACCCATGGTGGCGCAATTCCAGCCAGGCCAGTTGGCTGCCGTCGTCGACGTTGCGGCGAACAAAGCCCGTCAGATCGAGACGTTTGAACACCAGATTTTTTTGCACCATATAGAGAAGCCAGGCTCGGCGCGAGGCGCTGTCCTGGCGCAATCCCGCCAAGCCCAGGTATTGCACCTGTGCCGCTGGCGTGGCCGTAGCCTCCCAGGCGGCGCGATCCGGCGCAGCGCCGTTGTAGGCAACTTCAGCCGTCAGCGCCAAGCCCTGCGGCAGCGTCCAGGTCAGCCCGCTGGCCAGACGGCCACGAAAGGCCTCGGGCGATGGCAGCCCTTGCAGTTTTAATAACTCATTTTGAGCGCGTCCCACTGACACTTCACCATGGCCCACCAGCGCGTCGGAGAACAGCGCCGATAGGTTGGCGCCCAACTGCGGCCGCTGGCCTTGTTCGACGAACAGCATGGCCTGGCCGTTGAAGCGCTCAGTCCCTCGGGGGCTCCAGCTGGCCAACAGCCGATGGCTGGCGTTGGTAGAGCCCAGGTCCAAGCTCAACGGTGCTGGGCTGGGGCGATCTGCAAGCTTGGGTGCCCAGGCCAGCGTCCAGGCTGATCCGGGCCACCAGCGCTGCATGCGCAGCATCACCGTGCCGAGACGGGCGTCGCGCAAGGCGAACGGATCGGCGCTGGTGATGGCTCGCAGGCTGCCAGCGCGCCAGTAATCGGTCGGATTGAAGCCATAAGCGGGGCTGTCGCGCAGCTTGATGCGGCCGAACTCCACCAAGCTCGCGCCTGTCGGGTCTTGCCAACTGGCATAAGCCTCGCGCAGGCTGTTCAGCGCAGCGCCCTGACCGGGCTCGACCGGCGACCACGCATCGATTCGGTTCGACCAGCCCAGGCGCCAGCCGCCGTCTCCTCGAAACGAGTGGCTGAGGTCGATCGACAGGCGCCGCGTCGCCAACGCACCCAAGGATTCGCGCCGCCGCCAGCGTCCCGCCGCGCCCTCGACCGTCAGGCGCACCGGTGACCCGGCGGCCGGCGGCAGCGCTGCCTGAAGCTCAGGGATGGCGTCCTGCGCCAGGTTCAACGCATCGTCGTCCTCGGCCTGCGCCGGCAAGACCAGCGCCGCGATACACAGTCCGCAAGCCAGCGGCCGACCCCTCAGCATGCGCATCACTCGGGCTGAAAGTGAGGCAGGAAATCGCGCTGGAACCAGCTCGAGGGCAGCGAGCGCGCCTGGTAGTCCGACAGTCGGACGATCGTCACCGACTGCGGGTTCAGCCCATCAATGATCACGGTCTCGGTTGGTCGGTCGGCACCGAGCTGGGTTTGAAAGCGACGGTAATAAGCCGTTTTCAGCAATCGCCCGGAGTCCGTGTAAAAGCGCGCCCGGATCGGCCACAGTTTGTCGGCGTCTAGCCACAGCTCGACCGACGGGTAGGTGGCATCGGGCGCAACCGCCGTCAGGCGCAACAAGACCGCGGGCCGGTCGCGCCGCTCACCGTCCTGAATGGTTTCGTCGCGGACGCGCTGGGCCGAATAGTCACGCGCAAAATTGACCGTCACGACATCGCCGTTGGCGGCCTGACCGAGCAAGCGTTGCTGCGGCGAGATGCGCAGGCTGGCCTTGGTGGCCGGGTCGTAGAACCACAGATCGCTGCCGCTTTTGAGCAGCAGCTTGCCCGCGTCGCGCAAGGGCTGGACGAAGCGGATCAGGCTGGCCAGCGGCGCGCCAGCTTCGAGCGGTTTCGAGTAACTCAGCAAAGTGCTGGTGTCGACCTGCTGACCTTTTTCGAACTCAGTGAGCGTGACCGTGACCCGAAACGCCTGGCCCGGATTGCGTACCGCGTCACTGGCCACCAGCATGGCCTGAGGCTCACTCGGCAGCGCATGCGCCAATAGTTCAGCACTCAGTAATAACCCTATTATTACGCGTCTTAACAGCTTGCAAGTGAACATGGTGTCTCTTCGGTTTTCTTCGGTGGGTCTCAGGCATGCCGCAGCGCGTCGACCATCTTGAGGCGCGACGCGCGCCAAGCCGGCCACCAGGCCGAGAATCCGGCGATCACGATCAGTCCGATCAATACCAGCCAGAGCATTTGTGGCTCGCTCGCGATACGCAAGGTGAGCGGTAAATGTTCAGAACTGCCCGGCGGTACCCAACTCAGGTGCAGCCAATTGACCCACTCGCCTGCGGCGATCGCCAGCACAACACCCGCCGCCGAACCAGCGCCACCCAGCAACAAGCCCTCGGTGACGAACAAGCGCCGAACCCCGGAGGAACGCAGGCCGATCGCGCGCAACGTGCCGATCTCGACCGTACGCTCCACCACGGCCGCGTTCATCGTGTTGCCCACCGTGAACAGCACGATGCCGCCGATCAAGCCGAAGATGAAGTTGAAGATCATGTCGAACAAGGCCAGGGTTTGGCCATAGAAGGGATTGAGTGCCCTGAAGTCCATCACCGTCAGCGGCTGACCTGGCAAGGTCTCAGCGATCAGTGCCTTCAACCGGGCGGTCGCCTCAGCGATCTGATCGGTGCGCTGGAGTTGCACCATGATCGCGGTGACACGAGGCTCGGCACGTCCATAGATCAGTTGCTGGGCTTGCGGGAGGTGCAGCATGAGCGCGACCTCGTCGAGTTCCTTGAATCCCTGGTCCTCAGCCGCCAGCACCTGCAAACCCACCACGTTGGGCGTGCCACGGCCCTGACCTGCCAGCAACTCAATTCGCGCACCTTGTCGTCTGGGCCCAGCCCCAGCGGACACGGCTTCGAGCGCGGACAAGGCCGCGATGTCAGCCGGCAAGGCTGGGCCTGCGGCCGGCACGGCCACGCTCAGCGGTCGTGGACAGTCCTTGACCGCCAACGCATCGCACAGCAGCAAAACCCTGGCGACGCCAACACCGACGATGGCCGCATCGGCAGGCGAACCATCGAGTGCGAAGGCCGGGGCCGGATACGACACCTCGAACTCGTTCCACGCCCGCATCTTGGTCACGTCCTCGGCCACCAAACCGCTGCCGACCACCGTTCGCGACACGTCCTGGTTGCCGGCGATGCCCCCCAGCAGCAGCATGGGCGAGCTCACCGTCACCATGGTTCGCAACCGTGGGTCGGCGCGGACAGCCTGCAGCAATCGCGGGTAGTCGGCGATGCCATAGGCTGTCGGATTGCCGTTGCCGTACAGGAAAAAATCGCGGTGCTGGATCTGCAGGTGGCCACCGGCACGCACATAACCGGTCAGCATGCTGACACGGATGTTGGCGTTGAAGCCGCCGAACACCAGGATCGCCGCCGACCCCAGCGCCAAAGCCAGCAAGGTGGCGATCGAGCGACGCCGGTTGCGCAACAAGTTTCGGAGTGCCAGCCCTGTCATGGCGCTGGGTCCCAGGTGGACGCAAGCTCGGCGGGGCTGCGGTCCAGGCCCCCGCGGGCAGTGGTGCGCGCGCCGGACAGGTCCTTGCGCTGGACCGACTCGATCGCGCCGTCACGCAGCACGATCAAGTCGTCCGCCACGTCGATCAGGCTGCGGTCATGCGACGAGAAGACGAATGAGACTTGGTGCCGGCACTGCAAATCGCGGAGTAAAGCGATGATCGACGCCCCGGTCTGGCTGTCGAGGTTAGCGGTGGGCTCGTCGGCGATCACCAGTCGGGGCTTGCGCGCCAGCGCACGCGCGATCGCCACCCGTTGGCGCTGGCCGCCCGACAGTTGGCCGGGCAGGTTGCGCGCCCGGTCGGTCAGCCCCACCGCATCGAGCAGCTTGTCGACCCGACGACGCCGCTGCGCCGCCGCCATGCCCGCCAGCACCAGCGGGTATTCGATGTTCTCGAATGCCGTCAGCACCGGGATCAGGTTGAAGCTCTGAAAAATGAAACCAATATTGGCGGCACGGAAGTCCGACAGCGCGTCGTCCGACAAGCTGTTGACCAACTGGCCGGCCACCCTCACCTCACCCTGGTCAGGCCGGTCGATGCAGGCCAGCAGGTTGAGCAGCGTGGTCTTGCCGCTGCCCGAAGGGCCAAGCAAGACCGTGAACAGCGCGGGCCGGACCAGCAGGTCGATGCCATGGAGCACCGGCACCCGCACGGCGTCCATCTGGTAAGCCTTCTCGACGCCTTTCAGCGTGGCCAAGGGCTCAGCCATCAGGCGCCTGTCGCGGCACGGGCAAGCCCTCAGACCGCGGGTCCGGCAAGCCGGCAGTTGACGCAACGGTGGCATGCCAATATCGCTCCACGGCCACGGCGTCCTGGGCCCATGTCGAGGCGTAACGCGCCATCTGCCGCCGGCAATCCTGGGCATCCAGGAAGAATGCCTGGAATTGGCTGCGGTAAAGCATCATGGCTTGCAACTTGCGTCTCAGGCGACCCTCAGACAGGCCGGCGCTGCCAGGCCGCGGCGCCCAGGCCAATGCAGGCAACTTCCCTCGCCTGGCTTGGCGCTGATGGAAAGCCATCAGTCTGAGCAGGTAGAAAGACACCACAGGCCGGGCAGCCACTCGCAGGATCTTCGGCTCCAGCCTTCGCATCATTGCGGTGTCGGCATACGCTCGGGCGGCCTCGCGCCAAGCAAGCCATAGCCGGGCCGGCGGCTCAGCGTTCGCAATGCTTGGCCCCAGTTCAGCGAGCCGCCACGACGCCGCATGGGGCATCAGGCCGTAGGGCAGGTCTTCGTAGAACAGCAGGTCCTCGCGCAGACCGATCCAGGGTTCAAACACGCGGTAGGTCAGCACATGGTCGACATGCCAGCCGATGGCCAGTGGCACGTAAAGACATTGGTAGCGCAAGCCAGCGAGCAGGCCGAACAAGGTCTCACGCAGCACCGCCAACCCCGCCAAGTCCTCCGCCTGGGGCGGCTTGAAGAGATTGCCCAGCGCGCGATAGGCCGGCAGCCGGCACGACGCGTCGAGCCCGTCGAGGCTGCGGGTCTCAAAACCCAGAAAGCGGGCCGCGGCAAGCTCTTCGCCACGGCGCTCTGGGCCCAGCACGACACCATGGCGCCGGACCTCACCGACAAATCGCGAAAACAGGTTGATCACCAGCACCGGGCCTTCGGTGACGAGACGGTCAATTTCAGCGCCGCAGGAAAACACCGCGTCGTCCAGATGGGGCGAGATAAAGACAGCCCGGTAGACCTCAGCCACGGCAGATCACCTCGCGATAAGCCTGCTCGAGTTCGTCGACCACCCGCTCGGGCCGATAGGCCTGGGCGCGCCGATGACCTTCCTGACCCAACTTCTGGCGCAGTGCAGGGTCCGCGGCCAGCAAGTGCAGTCGGTCCGCCAGATCGGCAGGGTCCTGCGGGTCAACGATGTAGCCGTTTTCACCCGGTGTCACCATCTCCTCGGCGGCAACGATCGCGCTGGTCACCAGCACCGGCTTGGCAAACCACATCGCTTCCATCGCCACGAGTGGTTGGGCCTCGATGACCGAAGGCAACACGAAGACATCGCAGGCGGCATAGTGACGGGCCAGTTCACCAGGATCGAGAAAGCCCAGGAAATCAACGCAGGTGCTGATTTGCAGCGCCCGGCACAGCCGCTCGAGCGCGGGCCGCTCCGGGCCCTGACCCGCCAACCACAGCCTGGCTTGCGGCCGTAGACGCCTCAGGTCGGCGAAAGCATGCAGCAGCAAGCCCAGGTTTTTCTCAGGCGCCAAGCGGCCGGCGTACATCACGACCAAGCCGGTCGCGCGAACCGCTGGCACGACATCGGCCTGGTTGGCGAAAGCGAGCGGGTTGGAGATGTAGCGCAAGGGCGTGCGCAGACCCTGGCTGGGCAGCAACCGTACCAGTGCCTGGGACGGCGCAATCACCAACTGACACTGGTTGTGGTGGCCCAGCGCCAGGCGCCGGATCAGCGGCCGGAACGGCCTCATGGCCCAAGCCTGCGTCAAGACCTCCGCACTGAAGTGATAGGTCGAGATCTGCGGCAGCGCCATGTCGCGGGCCACCGCGCAGGCCTGCGTCATCATCCAGCCCAGGTAGTGGTGATGGACCACCTGGGCCGCTTCCTGCTGCAAGACCTGCAGGATGGCTTGACGAGACGGCAAGGCCTGCGCGAAGCCGTAGACGCCGAGGCTGAAGAAGCGGTGCAGACGCACCCCTTGCCACAACTCCAGCGCAGGCTCACCCGCCCGCCGGGTGGTGAGGACGGCCACCCGGTGACCGCGCCTGACCAGTTCCCGGCTGACCTGTTGAACATGGATGCCCACGCCGGTCAGCGCCGGGTACACATCGTCCGAGATCATGCAGATGCTCAAACCCGTCGTCACCTGAATCAGCCCTCTTCTCGACCCGACGTCACCGCGGGCCGGCGGCAAGATGGCCGCATCGGCTGGGTCAACGAATCCAGTGTCGAGGAATTCAGGTCGGACCAGACCCATGAAAAAGGCGCCTTCCGGCGCCCTTTTTTCAGCTGACTTCAGGTGACTTCAGCTGACGACTTGCGAGGTCCGGCCGGATCAGGCCTTGCGACGGCGGACAGCGCCCAGGCCGAGCAGGCCCAAGCCGGCCAGCGCCAGCGAACCCGGCTCGGGTACCGTCTCGACGTTCTTCAAAGTGATGTCGACATCGAGCGCGCCTGTCGATCCTGTGTTGAGGTCAGCCTCCAGCGCGCCCACTTTCGTGAAGTCCGCGGCGCCGACCCAACCAGAATCGGTGAAGGCGATCGTGAACACCTGGAAAGTACCGCCTGTCCCGATGGCGTCAAAAGAGAACGTCGATTGAGCGCCCGTGATGTCCCAGACGTGCAGGTCCACGGTGTAAGGGTTGAGCGTCGGCGCTTCAAACTTGGCGGTGAACTGAAAGGCGCTAGACACCGCACTGAAGTTCTGACCCAAGGCGCCCAAACCGACCGTGTCTATGGTTCCTTGCGCCGTATTGTTGCCGTCCCAGATGATCCGAGCGGTGCCGGATTGGTCGCTGTCCTGGCTGAACCTGAAGGTCTTGTCGATGGTGTTGACGCTGGCCCTGACACCGTCGGTGCCGTCGGTCGTCACGCTGACCTTCTTTTCGGCATAGACGTCCCGCGAGCCACCGATCATGGTCCCAAGGCTTGTATTCCACACCCCCCCGCCAGTTGTCGTGAGGTCAGTGATGGAGAACGCACCGCTCGAAAAATCATCGATCAAGATCCCTGCGTGCGCCTGCGCGGCCAACATCGCTGCTGCGGCAACGACGATCTTCATTAATTTCTTCATCAATTTCTCCAAGGAATGAAAGGTTGCCACTTGATGCCTGAAGCGATAGACCTCAGGCAAGGGTTGAAAGGCACGTTTCATGCCAGCCAGAGAAATACCCGCTGAATCAAGACGTTATCTAAATCCTGCGGTCGCGTTGAAGATCAACTGTCAAAATTTCCGACAACTCGAACACCGCAACAGCCAGGCAAGGCGATCAGGGCAAGGCGCTCTGGCGCAAACGCGACACCTCGCTCTGACCTTCATAACCTGCACCAAGTGCGTCCAGCAAATCAAGCTCCACCAACGCCTTGTCTTTTTGCTGATTGCGCAAAAAGAACCGAGCCAATCGGAGACGGTGCCCGGGTTTCTCGGGTTGCAGCACCAACAATCGCTGGCCCACCTCAATCGCCCGCACGACCTGTCCTTCGGCAGCCAGCGCCTCGGCCAATGTGTCGAGCAATAGCGCCTGATTGGGCGCCAACGCCAGCGCTTTCTCAGCCAACGCCACCGCGCCCTGCGCACCGCGCCGGGCCATCAGCCAGGCCACGTTGTTGAGCGCGTTGACCCGGCGCGGATCGATCGCCAGCACTTCCCGAAAACGCCGCTCGGCCAAAGCCTCGTCCTTGCGAAGCAGCGCGTCATCACCGAGATACGACAAAAAGAGCGTGTCTTTGGGGTGGCGCTTGATCCAGTCCGCGGCAAACCGATCAGCCTCCGGCAGCTGGTCCGACGCCCTCAAGGTCTGGTAGACCATTGGCGCGGCCTTGCGCGAGGAATCCGCCTTGTCCAGCCCCAATCGATAAGCTGCCAGCGCCGGTCCAAAACGGCGATGGGCCAGATAGACGTCGCCCTCCAGCAAGAAACCGCTGGCCGACCCGGGCTGGCGTCGCTGCAACTCATGGGCTGAATCCAGCGCTAATTTCAGGTCTTTGGTCTTGACGCTGGCTGCCACCAAGCGGCTGTGGACGTCGGGCGATCCAGGCGCGAGGTCGAACGCCCGCTTCAGGCTGTACATCAGCGCTGAATGGTCCTGGCCGGCGGCCTGGAGATCGGCCAGACGCAGGTAA
The DNA here is from genome assembly GCA_947448955.1 of Burkholderiales bacterium. Taxonomy (GTDB): domain Bacteria; phylum Pseudomonadota; class Gammaproteobacteria; order Burkholderiales; family Burkholderiaceae_C; genus Pseudaquabacterium. Next base: position 5,179 of record CANFPU010000024.1, on the reverse strand, counting down.
GGCAGCGCCGAACCCGGTCGCAAGTTGGCCAATTTCTTGAAGCTGCTGCTGGCTTGCTGCGAATCGCCGACGTTGGCCTGCGCTCGTCCAAGAACCTCCAGCACGTCGACGTTATCGGGCAGCGCTGCGATCGCAGACTGCGCCGCCGCCAGCGCTCCCTTGAGGTCGTTGGCATCCGACAAGTGCGCCACCAATGCCAAGCGCGGGGCCGGCGCCGTCCCGTCGGCCAGTACGGCTGCTGCGAGCGCTTTTCGGATTTCTTCCGGCTTCACGCTTTGCTGCTTGAGGATTTCAACCACCGCCATGCGGGCCGCGGTGTTTTTGGGATTGAGCGCGATCGCTTCTTCAAGCTTGTGCCGGGCCGCATCGGGTTTGAGTTCGGCTAGGTCCATCTCAGCCAGCGCGAGGATCGCCGAAAAATAGCCTGGGTCGAGCTTGACCGCTTGCTCAAAACTGGCTCGCGCCGACAACGGGTCACCCTGCTGGCGCAGCACCAGGCCTCGAAGATAGCCGGCCAAAGGTTTGCCGGGCTGTTTGGTCTGCAAACGGTCGACCGCCTTCAACGCAGCCGGCCATTCACGGCGGCGCATGCGCGCGCTGATCAACGCCATGTCGGCGCTCGCGCCCGAGTCGCGCGATGCGATGGATTCCAGGGCTTCGAAGGCGCTGCCATCGCGGCCTTTGGCTAGATCTGTCAGTGCCAGAGCCGTGCGCAGTGTCGGATCTCCTGGCTTCAGCTTGGCCGCCTGGTTGAACATCGCTTCAGCGCGGACCAGGTTGCCTGAGAGCATCTGGGCCTGGGCCGCCAACGCGACACTTTCTGCGGAGGGATTGCCACTCTCAGCGAGATCTCCGAGCACCGCCAGGGCCTTGGCAGGCTGCCCCATGCGCAGATAGGTTTGCGCCAAATACTGTCGTGCCAGCACCAGGCTGGGATCGAGCTGGAGCGCCTTGAGCAGCAAGGTTTCGGATTGCAGCAAGGCATTGCGCTGGTACTGCACCGCACCGGCAAACAAGCGAATCTTGGCCATGTCCGGATAGGCTCGCAACAGCAGTTCGAGCGTCTCGAGCGCATGGCCGTAATCCTTGTCGTTGTAGGCGATCTGTGCCTCGACATACAGAACCTGGGGATGCATGGGCATCAACTGCTTCAAGTCCTTCAACTGACGCTTGGCAAGATCTGCGTGGCCTTGTGACATCTCGATGCCAATGATTCTGACGTGTGACGCCAATGACATTGAATCGACGGCCAACGCCTCGCGAAGTGCGACCACTGCCCCCACGGCGTCATGCCTGGCGCGCAGCAGGATGTCGGCTCTGAGCAGCTTGGCTTCGACTTGAAGCTGGGCGCTGGCATCGACCTCGTCGACCAGTTTGAGTGCGCCATCGGCATCGCCCCGACCAACCAACAGTCTGGCCCGGGCCAGCAATACCGAAGGCAACTTGGGTGACGCGGCCACCGCTTCGTCAACGGCTTGCGCCATCGCCTGATCTCGGCCGAGATTGGCGTAGGCAAAGGCGAGTGCAGACTTGATCTCGGCGTTGGCATCAGCGCCGTCCAGGCGCAGGTTGGCAAACTCGTCGACCACCGCTTGAAATTTACTTTGGGCCAGCATCGCGCGTGCCAGCTCTGGCACCACCGCCGAAGCAGCGTGGCCCAACTCGCGGGCCTTCTTCAACTCGATCGTCGCCGCCGCCGCATCGCCGCCTCTCAGCAAGGCCTGGCCCAGCAGAAAGCGCAGGTCTGGATTGCCAGGGTGATCGGCCAGCCCCGACTTGAGCGGTAGCAAAGCCGACCGGTAGTCGCCTTTGGCGATGGCTTGCTTGGCGGTGTCGGCCAACTCGGACGGCTTGGGGCTGCAAGCCGTCAACGACCAGCAGGCCGAGATCATCAGCACGGTCCATCGAGGGAACATCGGGCTCATCCTGGTTGAAATGCTTGAAAGACAGGACCGTCCCTGCCTGGTGACGCGAAGGACGGAAGCCGCTCGGCAAGCGGCGCGTCAAGCACTGAGATGGGGCCGGATCGCAAGCCGCTTCATCAAGTCATAGAGCGTCGGCCGGCTCACGCCCAGCATTTCGGATGCCTTGACCAGGTTGCCGTTGGTGCGGCCGAGCGCAGCGATCACCGCCCCGCGGTCCGCTCGGTCGCGCACCTGTCGAAGGTCGGTGGTTGCCACGTCCGACGCGTCGCCGCCGACAGCCGTCAAACCCAGGTCGTCGCAGCCAACGCGCACCCCGTCAGCCATGATCGACGCGCGCTTGACCTTGTTGAGCAACTCCCTGACGTTGCCAGGCCAGCGGTGATGCGCGATGGCGAGCAGCGCTTCCTCGCCGAAGGCCATCGCCGAACGGCGCGACGCCTGCGCAAAACGCCGCAGGAAGGCCTGTGCCAACAGCACGGCGTCGCCCTGGCGGTCCCTGAGCGCCGGGATTTCGACCACGATCTCAGCCAGGCGGTAATAAAGGTCCTCGCGAAATCGCCCGTCTTCGATTTGCGCCAACAGGTTCTGGTGCGTCGCGCAGACCACCCGCACATCGACCGCGATCTCCTGTCTGCCGCCGATGCGTTCGATCTTGCGCTCTTGCAGGAATCGCAGCAGCTTGGCCTGCAGGGGCTGTGGCAAGTCACCGATCTCGTCAAGCATCAGCGTGCCACCATGGGCGGTCTCGATCTTGCCGATCGTGGTCTTGGTGGCCCCGGTGAAAGAGCCTTTTTCATGACCAAAGAGTTCACTCTCGAGCAAGGCTTCAGGAATTGCAGCGCAGTTGATGGCGACAAATTTGCCGCTGCGTTTGGACGCTTGGTGCAAACCTTGCGCAAACACCTCTTTGCCGGTGCCGCTCTCGCCCAGCAACATCACCGTGGCGTCGCTACTGGCCACGCGCTCAATCATTCGACACAGCCGCAGCATCTCGGGGTCGCGGGTCAGCAGGCCGGCCAGCGCGTCAGGCTGGTGCAGCGTCTGCAGACGCCGGTTTTCAGTCTGTAGCTCGAACAGCCTGAAGGCCCGGTCGATCGTCAGACCCAGCAACTCGGGCTCAAAGGGCTTGGCGAAAAAGTCGTAGGCGCCGAGTGCGACCGCACGCAATGCGTTGGCCTGGTCGTTCTGCCCGGTCAGAACGATCACCTTGGTGTCGGGATCGATCTGCAGCAACTGTTCGAGCAGCAAAAAGCCCTCGCTGACTGCATCGGGGTCAGGCGGCAGCCCGAGATCCATGGTTACCACCGAGGGCTGGTGACGACGCGCCTGAACCAACGCCGACTCGCGGTCGCAGGCCGTGACGGTCTCGAAACGGTCGAGAGACCATTTGATCTGTTTTTGCAGCGCGAGGTCGTCTTCGACAATCAGCAGCGGCGCCTGCGCAACATTCATGCCGCCGCCCTCAAGTCGGAGTCGGTGCGCAGATCGAACAAGGGCAGCAACAGCGTTACCACCGAGCCCTGGCCCAGTTCACTTTTCACCTCGATGCTCCCGCCGAGTTCTTGGATGTATTGAAAGCTCTCGTAAGAGCCAATCCCCATGCCGCTGCGCTTGGTGGAATTGAAAGGGCGGAACAGACGGGACTGAATGAACTCAGGGCTCATGCCGGTACCGCTGTCATCGACCACCACCATCGCACGGCCAACCGACTGGGTCAGCCGCACCGACACGGTACCGCAGGCAGGCGTGGCGTCGAGTGCATTCTGCACAACATGGCCGATCACCCGCTCGAGTCGCTCGGCATGGCCGCGGGTGGCAACGCGCGTCGTGATGTCGAGCTCGAATTGCCGGCCATGCCGTCGCGTGGTTTGGTGAATCCGCTGCAGGAGCGGCGCGAGTTCCACACCCGCAGAGGCGCCCGCAGGTCGCTCGCCTTCACGCAGTTGCGTCATCATCTGCCGCAGCTTGTCGAGCGAGCTTTCGACCGTCTCGAGCATGTCTTGCTGGAACTGCGCGTTGCCGCGGTGACGCTCGGCGTTTTTGAGCATCAGCGAGAGTTGGGTGATGATGTTCTTCAGGTCGTGCACCACAAACGCCGACATGCGGTTGAAAGCGTCGAACTTGCGCGCCTCGAGCAAAGCTTCGGTGGCGTGCATCTGAGCCAGAAAGCCGGCCGCTTGGCGCGCGGCGGTCTTCAGCAGGTCGCGCACCTCCCAATTCAAACCGAGCTCGGCGCGCGGCCTGGCCAACACGACAAATCCAATCATCCTATCGGCCACCAGCAGCGGCACCACCAGCCAAGCCGAAGCCGAATCATTCAGCCAACCGGGCCACAACAAGCTCGCGTCGACGGGCCGTCGTCCGGCTGGGGCCAGTTCGATGATCCATTCGTCGTCGCGCATCTGGCGACAGAACGCTGAATCGGTCGATTCGCGAGCCTCGAGATGAGGCATGTTCCATCGCGCGGACTGGACATAGTCGTCATTTGACAGGTCCTTGGTCCACAGCGCACCAGCGGGGCATTCCACCAGGTCAGCCAGCGCGCGGATCACCAGACGACCCACCTCCTGCGGCGCACTGCGCGTCGAAAGCACGTCGGTGACGCGCAGCCACTCCAGTCGGTAGTCGTAGCGGTAGCGGAAAAAATGTTTGCCCAGAAACACCCTCAAGCGGGCGCGCAAGGCGCCTGACAGCAGCAAGGCCGTCAGCAGCAATCCTGCGATGAAAAGCAAGGCCACCTGTAACGCGCCACCCCAGCTGCCACCGAAAAATCGGATGTAGTAGCCGGCGGTCGAGACAAACAGCAGGTAGAAACCCACCAACAGCAGCGACGCTGAGTAGAAGACCGCCGTGCGCGACATCTGGATCCGCGCCAGCCAGCTGAGGTCGCGGCTAGCTGCGAGCAACAGCAGCGGTAGCACCGCCGCATGCACCAGACCGCGCGCGCCCAAGGCGTTGGCATCGAAGCTGCCGAACATCAAGGCCTGCGAGAACAAATACAGGTCGAAGCCGAACAGACAGGCCAGCCCAAGACACAAAGGCTTGGCGCCCCATCGCGAGACGTCAAGTTGGTTGCGAAAGACCTGCTCAGCCAACAGCAAGCCCAGCACCGCCCAGGCCAACTGGCCGGTCACCTGCAAATCCTGCAGCAGACCCGCCCGTTCAGGCCAAAAGCCCAAACCGAGGCTGGCGCCCAGGCTGGCCAGCGCCAGGCCCGTGCACAGCACCAGCAGCCCCCGTCCCGGCACCAGCCC
>CANFPU010000023.1 GCA_947448955.1 Burkholderiales bacterium | reverse complement strand
TGCCTTACACCTTGCTGATGATCGGTTTCGGCATCGGTTGCGTGTTGATGGGCCGTTTGGCCGATCGGTTCGGCATCGTGACCGTGATCCTGATCGGCGCGGTCAGCCTGGGGCTTGGGTTTGCTGCCTGCGGTTGGGCCGGCAGCATCACCGGATTCGCCATCGTGCATGGGCTGCTGATAGGCGTGTTCGGCATCAGCGCGACCTTTGTGCCGCTGGTGGCCGACACCTCGCTGTGGTTCGTCAAGCGGCGCGGCGTCGCAGTGGCGGTGTGCGCCAGTGGCAACTACCTGGCCGGCGCGATCTGGCCGCCGGTGGTGCAGCACTTCGTCGGGACTGTCGGTTGGCGGCCGACCTACCTCGGGCTGGGTCTTTTCAGCGTCATCGCGATGGGCTTGCTCGCGCTGGCGATGCGTGCCAAGTCACCAGCGCCGCAGATCGCGCCGACCCGCGACGGTGGCCCGGTGCCTTCAGACCGGCCTTTCGGGCTGAGCCTGGCCCAGGCCCAGGGCCTGCTGTGTGTGGCTGCCACCGCCTGCTGCGTGGCGATGGCGATGCCTCAGGTCCACATCGTCGCCTATTGCGGTGACCTCGGATTCGGCGCGGCGCGCGGCGCCGAAATGTTGTCGCTGATGCTGGCTTGCGGCATTGTCAGCCGGCTGATCTCGGGCGCGATCTGCGACCGGATCGGCGGGGTGCGTACCTTGCTGCTGGGCTCGGTGCTGCAAGGCCTGTCGCTGCTGCTGTTCATCCCGTTTGACAGTCTGCTGTCGCTCTACCTGGTCTCGGCCTTGTTCGGGCTGTTCCAGGGCGGGCTGGTGCCGAGCTACGCGATCATCGTGCGCGAGCATTTCCCGCCGGCCGAGGCGGGCGCCAGAGTCGGCACGGTCATCATGTGTTCGCTGTTCGGCATGGCATTGGGCGGCTGGATGTCGGGCAAGGTGTTCGACCTGACCGGCAGTTACCACGCGGCTTTCATCAACGGCGCCGCCTGGAATTCGCTGAACCTGACCGTCGCGTTGTTCTTGCTGTGGCGCATGCGTCGGCCAGCCGCTGGACAGGCATTGCCCGCCAGTGCCTGAAGTTTGGCGCTGGACGGCATGGACGGCGACCGCGCTGCCGATTCAGCCGCACGCCGCCCCTCCACGCCGCCCCTCCATGCTGCGCCTACAGGGTGATCCCCGATAGGGCTTTGACCCGAGTCCACTAGGATGGCTGGCGTCATCGTTCTGGGCGAAGGTCTGGGCGAAGGTCCGGGCAAAGGTCTGGGCAAAGCCGCGCGGCGCGACGGCTGGCGGTGAGGGATCGCAAAGCTGTGTAACTCTGGAGTTCTTATGACGGTTTCTAGGCGTCGGATGGTTCAATCGCTGGGTGCTTCGGCGCTGCTGGCCGGCTTTGGGCGGGCCGCTCAGGCCCAAGTCATCGAGACCGCCAAGGTCGTGGTGGGTTTCCCCGCGGGCGGCACGGCCGACGTGCTGTGTCGCCGTCTGGCTGAAAAGCTCGCGCCCGGTTATGCAAAGGCCGCGATGGTCGAGAACAAGACCGGCGCGGCCGCTCAGATCGCGATTACCTCGATGAAGGGGGTGACTGCCGATGGCTCGGTGATGCTGCTCACGCCCATGTCGATGCTCGGCATTTACCCGCATATCTACAAGAAGCTGCCCTACGACCCGATGGCCGACGTGGTGCCAGTGTCGATGCTCGCGAGCATCGATTTCGGCCTCGGTGTCGGTCCTAGCGTGCCGGCATCGGTCAAGACCGTGCCTGAGTACCTGGCCTGGGCCAAGGCCAACCCGGCGCAAGCCAATTTCGCCTCGCCAGCCGCTGGGTCGACGCCTTATTTCATCGGCGCGCTGATGGGTCGGGCGGCCGGCTTCACGCTGACCCATGTGCCTTACCGGGGCTCGCAACCGGCGATTGCCGACATGATCGGTGGTCAGATTCCGGCGGTCTCGGCACCGGTGGGTGAGTTTCTCCAGCACCTGGCGTCGGGCCGGGTTCGGCTGCTGGGCACCTCGGGGGCTGCGCGTAGCCGCTTTGCGCCGACCGTGCCCACCTATACCGAGCAGGGGCTCAAGGACATGGTGTTCCGCGAATGGTTTGGCATGTACCTGCCAGCCGGCGCGTCGCCTGAGACGGTCAAGCGACTGAACGCGGCGTTGGTGGCCGCGCTGGCCTCGCCCGACACGATCGAAGGTCTCGGCCGGATGGGGATGGAATCGACCGCTTCGACGCCGGCCGAGTTGGCTGCGGCGCTCAAATCCGACAACGAGCGTTGGGGCCCACTGGTCAAGGCGATCGGCTTCAGCGCCGACGCCTGAGGGCTGGGCGCAGGGCCGCTAGGCTCACGGCGTTAGAGCGCTGGTCATTCCGAGGGATCGTCAGCGGCAGGTCGCGGATCTAGGCTGTGTTCCCCTGCAGCCGGAGACCCGCCATGCCCATCGCCTTGAACCGCACGGTCCAACCCCTGATCAAGCCTGGCCGCCGCCAGTTTTGCGCCACCGCGCTAGGTGCGTGGCTCTGCAGCCCGGTTGCCGGCCAGGTTGCCGGCCAGGCTGCCAGCTTGGCCGACATCCCGGCCGGCAACTCGTCGTCCAACCGACCGTCGTTCACGCCGCTGCTCGCGCGCGAGTGGCCGGTCCATGGCGACCCCGCAGGCTTTCTGGTCAGTGAGAAGTTCGACGGTGTTCGTGCGCTGTGGGACGGCCAGTCTCTGCGTTTTCGCAGCGGCCGCTTGATCAGCGCGCCAGCGTGGTTCATCGCCAGGCTGCCGGCTCAGCCGCTGGACGGCGAGCTCTGGCTGGGCCGCGGCCGTTTCGAGGTGCTGTCGGGCTTGGTTCGGCGCCAACCATTGGATGATGCCGGCTGGCAAGCGCTGCAGTACCAGGTCTTCGAGTTGCCGGCCGCGGGGGGGTCCTTCGCCGAACGCGCCGCCACACTGCCATCGCTGTGCGCGCAGGTCGGCTGGCCCGCGTTGCAAGCGGTGGCACAGCAAGCGGTCGCGAGCCGCGCTGCGTTGCAGCAGCGGCTGGACGAGGTGGTGGCCGGCGGTGGTGAGGGCTTGGTGTTGCACCAGGCCGATGCCCCCCAGGCCAGTGGCCGCAGCCCTTGGCTATGGAAGCACAAACCGCTGCACGACGCCGAGGCACAGGTACTGGCCCACCTGCCGGGTCAGGGCCGCTACGCCGGCCAGCTGGGTGCGTTGCGGGTGCGCGCCGACACGGGGAAATTGCTGGCGATCGGCACCGGTTTTTCCGATGCGGACCGCCAACAGCCACCAGCCATCGGCCAGCGCATCACGTTCACCTATCGGGGGTTGACGGCAGGCGGCGTGCCGCGCTTTGCCAGCTATTTGCGGACGGCCCCGGCCGAATGAGCTTGCCTACGGACGCGGCGATCTGTCGTATCGTCTTGACCCTTCCTGGACGCCCCGAATGACCGACTTCAGTTTTTTCTGGCACGACTACGAGACTTTCGGCCGCGTGCCGCGGCGCGACCGCCCGGCGCAGTTTGCCGGCATCCGCACCGATGCCGAGCTCAACGAGGTCGGCGAGCCGGTGATGCTGTACTGCCAACCCGCGCCCGACCAACTGCCCGACCCGGAGAGCTGCTTGCTGACCGGCATCACGCCGCAAACCTGCCTCGCGCGCGGTGTTCCCGAGCACCTATTTGCGGCGCAGGTGCTGGCCGCACTGAGCGAGCCGGGCACGGTCGGCGTTGGCTACAACACGATCCGTTTTGATGACGAGGTCACGCGCCACCTGTTCTGGCGCAACCTGATCGACCCTTACGGCCGAGAGTGGCAGAACCACTGTGGCCGTTGGGATCTGATGGATGTGCTGCGCTGCGCCTACGCGTTGCGACCCGAAGGCATCGAGTGGCCGCGCCATCCCGACGGCCGACCCTCGTTCAGGCTGGAGCAGCTGACCGCTGCCAACGGCCTGGCGCACGATGCCGCCCACGACGCGCTGTCCGATGTGCGCGCCACGATCGCACTGGCGCGCCTGGTTCGCGAGCGCCAGCCCAAGCTGTTCGACTTCTGTCTCAAGCTGCGCAAGAAAGAGGCGGTCTGGCAGGAGATCGGGCCCTTGCCCGGCCAGGCTGGCTGCCGGCCGCTGCTGCACATCTCGGGCATGTACCCGGCCGAGCGCGGCTGCATGGCCCTGGTCTGGCCATTGGCCTTGCACCCGACCAACAAGAACGAACTGATTGTTTGGGACCTGGCCTTTGACCCGGCCGAACTGTTGTCGCTGGACGCCGACACGATGCGCCAGCGAATGTTCACCAGGACCGACGAGATGCCCGAGGGCATGGTCCGCTTGCCGCTCAAGTCCATCCACGTCAACAAGAGCCCGGTGGTGATCGCCAACCTGAAGACCTTGGCGGGCGCGATGGCCGAGCGCTGGGGCTTGGACATCGCCAAGGGCCTGGCGCGAGCCCACTGGGCGCTTGACAACGCGGCCGCGCTGGCAGCGTTGCCCTGGGGCCAGGTGTTTGAGCGTGGCGCGCCCATCCAGCCGCCCGATGTTGACGAGGATTTGTACGGCGGCTTCATCGGTGCGGGCGACCGCCGAACGCTGGACCGTCTGCGCGGCCTCAGCGCTGAACAGCTGGCCACCAAGCGTCCGGCTTTCGACGACCGCCGGCTTGACGAACTGCTGTTTCGCTACCGTGCCCGCAACTTCGCCAGCACCCTCGACGACACTGAGCAGGCGCGCTGGCAGCAGCACCGCAGCGAGCGCTTGCATGACGGCGTGGGCGGTGGGACAACGCTGGCGCAGTTCTTCGAGCGCGTCGATGTGTTGAGCGAGTCTGCCGACGATCGCGGACAGGCCATCCTGGGCGAGCTCTACGATTACGCCGAGCAGATCGCGCCGGAAGTCGGTTGAGCGCTCGGGCGTTGCCAGGGGTTCAAGGCATCAGCTCAAACAGCGCCGAGCCGTCGCCGTTGTCCTTGACCAGCCGGATCTGCGGATAGCGCGCCAGATGGGCGACCGCGCCAGCGCCCGACAGGAACCGCAGTTTGACACCCGGCACCGGCTGGAGGCGCCAGTTGTTGTCGGCGCTGGCGTCTAGCATGCCTGCGTCGCGCAGGTAGCGCACCAAGGCCTCGCGGGTCTCGTCGGGCGAGTCGACGACGATAGCTTTGCCGTCCAGCCCCGGGAAACCGCCGCCGCCCGAGGCCCGGTAGTTGTTGGTCACGACCAGGAACGGGGCCGTCTCGTCGATCGGCTGGCCCTGGTAGCTCAGGCCCTGGATGCGGTGTGCTGCAGGCGCGACCAGCTTGCCGTCGGGGCTGTAGCGCGCCGGTTGCGTCACGTCAATGCGGTAGCTCACGCCCTCGAAGCTGTCGAAGTTGTAGGTCTTGAAGGCCTCGTTGACCAGGTTTTGCTCGGGCGCGCCCAGCGGATCGATGCGGTTGAACTGGCCGGCCGACATCTCCAACCACTCACGCACCGCCGCGCCGGTGATCTTCACGACCTTCACGGTGTTGGGGTAGATGTACAGGTCCGCCACGTTTCGCACGCTCATGCGTCCCGCAGGGATGTCGGTGTAGTAGCTCCAGCCCATGCGGCCACCGGCTTTGAAAGGCGATGCCGCCGACAGCAGCGGTAGGCGCTCGTACTCGGTACCCTGCACCGCGCGCTTGGCGTAGGCGAGCTGGGCCTGGGCGACCACTTGCACCGACGGATCGTCGGTCACCTGGGCAAAGAAGCTGGTGATCGGCGTGCGGGTGCTGGCGACATCGCCGCGCACATACGCCAAGGTCGCGGCATGCTCGGTGGCGATCAACTCGGCAACCATCGGATCGGCCGCAACCAGCGGCTTGCGGCTGGCGCGGTCGGTGATCGGACGGATCTCGGCCCGGCTGTCGGTGACCTGCCAGGCGCCGGACGCATTGTCAAGCTTGAGGTCTATCACCCCGAGGTGGTCACCCCAGCGACCAGGCATCACGGCCGGCACGCCGTTGATCGTGCCCTTGATGAGGTCCACTTTGGGGTATTTACCGAAAAATGGCCCCGGAAACTCACCGTGCGAGTGGCCGAACAGGATCGCGTCGATGCCCGGCACCTCGGCCAGTCGAGCCACCGAATTCTCGGCAAAGCGCGGCGTCTCACCCCGTTCGAAACCCGAGTGCGGGATCGCGATCACGATCTGCGCGCCCTTGGCCCGCATCTCAGGCACCAAGCGGCGGGCGGTTTCCTGGATGTCGCGCACCGTGAGCTTGCCCTCCAGGTGCTGCTTGTCCCAGACCATGATTTGCGGCGGCACAAAACCGATCACGCCGACCTTGATCGCATGCTGGGCGCCGGCCTCGTCGCTGAAGCGGCGGTCCAGGATCACATAGGGCGTGAAGGCGTGGGCGTCATGGGCCGGATCATTGCGGCCGGCGTCGAGGTGAACGTTGGCGCTGACGTAGGGGAAAGCCGCGCCCGCGATGGCCTGGCGCAGGAACGGCAGGCCGTAGTTGAACTCATGGTTGCCGATGTTGGCGGCGTCCACGCCGATCGCGTTGAGCACTTTGTAGGCCGGGTGGACCTGGCCGGGCTGCAGCGGCTTGACGCGCGCGACCCAGTCCCCCAGCGGGTTGCCCTGCAGCAAGTCACCGTTGTCGAACAGCAGCGAGTTGGGCACCTGGGCCCGGGCGGCCTTGATCAAGCTGATGGTCTTGGCCAGGCCAAAGTCGTCGCTGGGCTTGTCCTGGTAGTAGTCATAGGCCAACAGCGTCATGTGCACGTCGGTGGTCTCGAGCAGGCGCAGCCGAATCTCTGCGGCCCAGACCGATGGGGCGGCCATCGCCAGGCAGGCCAGGGTCCAGTGGGCAAGCGTTCTTGTCATGGGATGGGTCGTCGGTTGGTCGGTCGGGTCAGCGCGCAGCTTAGCAAGTGGCCGACGCTGGCCCACCCATCGACTGGGTGGCGGTCGAGCGCGCGACCGAAGGTCAGTTGCGCCTACACCGGTTGCCGTGCACGGGTCTGAGACCGTGTTGGACACGAAACTGCCCGAAGGCTTCGCGGCCACGCGAACCGGCTTTGGCGCCGGCGAGGAAAACCCAAGGTTCGAGACCAGGTCTTGCGACTCGGATGGCGGGTACCGTCGCCGACCTGCCCAGCATCGCGTTGATCGGCACGTCGGACGCTGTCGAGTGAGGGTCTCCTGCGCTGGCGGGACTGGCGCAGGTCACCGCCTCCAATGCCATGGCCTGCCAGGTTGCCCAGGCAGGCCATCGGGGGTGCGGCGCTGACCTGGCGCAGGGTTAGGCGGTCACGCCCTTCGCCGTTTCGGCGTATTCCTCGATCCGGTCGAAGTTCAGGTACTGGTAGATCGTGTTGGCGCTCTGGTTGATCACGCCCATGTCCGCCTGGTACTCGGCCAGCGTCGGGATGCGGCCGATCTTGCTGGCAATCGCCGCCAGTTCAGCCGAGGCCAGGTAGACATTGGTGTTTTTGCCGAGCCGGTTCGGGAAGTTGCGCGTGCTGGTCGAGACCACGGTCGCGCCTTCGCGGACCTGGGCCTGGTTGCCCATGCACAGGCTGCAGCCCGGCATCTCGGTGCGCGCACCGGCTGCACCGAACACGCCGTAATGGCCTTCCTGGGTCAGCTGCTGGGCGTCCATCTTGGTGGGCGGCGCGACCCAGAGCTTGACCGGGATATCACGCCGGCCTTCGAGCAGCTTGCTGGCGGCGCGGAAGTGGCCGATGTTGGTCATGCACGACCCGATGAAGACCTCGTCGATCTTGGTGCCGGCCACCTCGCTGAGCAGCTTGGCGTCGTCCGGGTCGTTCGGGCAGCACAGCACCGGCTCCTTGAGTTGGTTCAAATCGATCTCGATCACCGCAGCGTACTCGGCATCGCGGTCGGCTTCGAGCAACTGCGGGTTGGCCAACCAGGCTTCGACCGCCTTGATGCGGCGCTCGAGCGTTCGGCGGTCCTGGTAGCCGTCGGCGATCATGTTCTTCATCAGCACGATGTTGCTGGTGAGGTATTCCTTGATCGGCTCGGGGTTGAGCTTGACGGTGCAGCCCGCTGCCGAACGCTCGGCGCTGGCGTCCGACAGCTCGAAAGCCTGCTCGACCCGGAGGTCTGGCAAGCCTTCGATCTCGAGGATGCGGCCCGAGAACTCGTTGATCTTGCCCTGCTTGGCCACGGTCAGCAGACCGGCCTTGATCGCGTAGTACGGAATCGCGTGCACCAGGTCGCGCAGCGTGACACCGGGCTGCATCTTTCCGGAGAAGCGCACCAGCACCGACTCGGGCATGTCCAGTGGCATCACGCCGGTGGCTGCACCGAAAGCGACCAGGCCCGAACCGGCCGGAAAGCTGATGCCGATCGGAAACCGCGTGTGGCTGTCGCCGCCGGTGCCCACGGTGTCGGGCAGCAGCAAGCGGTTGAGCCAGCTGTGGATGATGCCGTCCCCCGGGCGCAGCGCGACACCGCCGCGGTTACTGATGAAAGCCGGCAGATCGCGGTGCGTCTTGACATCCACCGGCTTCGGGTAGGCCGCGGTGTGGCAGAAACTCTGCATCACCAGGTCGGCCGAGAACCCCAGGCAGGCCAGGTCTTTCAGCTCGTCGCGGGTCATCGGGCCAGTGGTGTCTTGGCTGCCGACCGTGGTCATCTTCGGCTCGCAGTAAGTGCCGGGTCGAACGCCTTGCTGGCTGCCGGCGACCACTGGTAGCCCGACGGCGCGGCCGACCATCTTCTGCGCCAGCGTGAAGCCTGCTTGGGTGGTGATCGGCGCGGTGGGCAGCCTGAACACCGTCGAGGCCGGCAGCCCGAGAAACTCGCGCGCCTTGGCGGTGAGCGATCGGCCGATGATCAGGTTGATGCGGCCGCCTGCGCGCACTTCATCGAACAGCACCTCGCTCTTCAGCTTGAATTCGGCGCTCACCTTGCCGTTTTTCTCGATCTTGCCGTCGTAGGGGTAGACGTCGATCACATCGCCCATGTCGAAGGCCGAGACATCGACCTCGATCGGCAGTGCGCCCGAGTCCTCTTGGGTGTTGAAGAAGATCGGCGCGATCTTGCCGCCCAGCGTGACGCCACCGAAGCGTTTGTTGGGGACGAATGGGATGTCTTCGCCGAAGCCCCAGACGATTGAATTGGTCGCGCTCTTGCGCGACGAGCCGGTGCCCACCACGTCGCCGACGTAGGCCACCAGATGGCCCTTGGCCTTGAGCTCCTCGATGAACTGCATCGGGCCGCGCTTGCCGTCTTCCTCCGGGGTGATGCCGGGGCGGGCGTTCTTCAGCATCGCCAGGTAGTGCAGCGGGATGTCGGGCCGGCTCCAGGCGTCGGGCGCGGGTGACAGGTCGTCGGTGTTGGTTTCGCCGACCACTTTGAACACGCTGACCGTGATCTTGCGGGCGACTTCGGGGCGCGTGGTGAACCACTCGGCCTCGGACCAGCTCTTGATCACCTCCTTGGCGAAGGTGTTGCCGGCCTGTGCCTTGTGCGCGACGTCATTGAAGAAGTCGAACATCAGCAGCGTCTTCTTCAGCGCTTCGGCGGCCACAGTGGCGACCTCGGCGTCGTCAAGCAACTCGATCAGCGGGTGCACGTTGTAGCCGCCCACCATCGTGCCCAGCAGCTCGGTGGCCTTGGCTTTGGAGATCAGTCCGACGCTCAACTCGCCGTGCGCCACTGCTGCCAGAAAGCTGGCTTTGACTTTGGCTGCATCGTCCACGCCCGGCGGCACGCGGTGGGTGATCAGGTCAAGCAGCACCGTCTCTTCGCCAGCGGGCGGAGCCTTGATCAGCTCGATCAAGTCGGCGGTCTGCTGGGCCGACAGCGGCAGCGGCGGAATGCCGAGCGCGGCGCGTTCGGCCACATGTTGACGGTAGGCTTGCAGCATCTCGATGACTCCTGTGGGGCGTTGGACAGACGGTGGGTGTGACGGCATCGGGCGCCGGCTTTCAAGCCTGCGCCGGGCGCCTACGGGTTAGCCCGATATTTTATGTCTTATAGATGACCTGCAGGTCATCCACTCGAGGGTTCGAGGGCGGCGTGGGCCGCTCAGGCCCTGATCACGGTGCCGCGGAGGCAGGTTTGGCCGCGCCGGGCGCGACGATGCCCAGGCTTGTGCTGGCGTTGGCCACCGCGGTCGACGCCTCCCGTTGCGTCGCATGCTGGCAGCCGTCGACCATGCGTTGGCCGACCTTCACGTTCATCAGCATCGATTTGGCGGGGATTTGCAGCCACATCACGCCAGCGGCCTTGTCTTCCAGTCGCACGGCGCCGGTACTGGTTTCCTGCGGCACCATGCGGTACTGAAGCCCTTTGTGGCCGACGTTGAAATGGCCCGGTGCGCCGTCAATGGCGGCCACGGTGATGCGCTGCTTGAATTCGCAATCGGCGAACCCGGTCAACACCCGGCTGGCCATCTCGAGCTGGGCCTCACTGATGGTCTCGGCGGTGGCGGTGGCCAGCGCCAAGCCTGCGGCCTCGTTCTTCAGCTGCTGGCGTCCGGTGGCGGCCTGGGTCGGTTTGGCGGCCGTTTTCGATTTTGGCGCCGAGGCTGGCGCTGATCCCGGCGCTGATCCCGGCGATGTAGCCGGGGCTTCAGGTCCTGCCGCCGCGACGGGCAGCGACAGCATCAAGGCCAGGCAGCAAGGGGCAAAGCGGCGTGCAAAGGGCATGTTGATCCGAAGTGGGCTGGGGTGGGTATCGATTCTGCCCGCAGCCCGGTACCACAGCGACCACAGCTGCCTGAGCGCAGGCCTGAACCCGGTTAGGCTGTCGATCCGTGCAGCCTCCATGAGCCCCCAGATGTCAGAGTACACCGCGCAGATCGTCTGGCAACGCGACGGCCAGCGCTTCACCGACCGCCGCTACCGCCGCGCGCATGAGTGGCGTTTCGATGGCGGCGCCGTGGTCGCCGGTTCTTCGTCGCCGCAAGTGGTGGCGGTGCCGATGTCGGAGGTTTCGGCGGTCGATCCCGAGGAAGCTTTCGTGGCGTCGCTTGCGAGCTGCCACATGCTGTGGTTCCTGGACATCGCTTGCCGCGCCGGCTGGTTGGTCGATGACTACCGGGACGCCGCCAGCGGCTTGCTCGCTGCCGATGAGCGGGGCCGGCTCGCGATGACGCTGGTCACGCTGCGGCCGCGGGTGTCTTTTGGCGGCGATCACCGGCCTGACGCGGCGCAGATCCATCGGCTGCACGAGGCCGCGCACGAGGCTTGTTTCATCGCCAATTCGGTCAGGACTGCGTTGCGCTGCGAACCGGTGATCGATGCTCTTTGAGCCTCTCTGATCGTTGGTGCGGCCGCCGTACCATTCGGGCTTGCACCGACCCCAGGAGCCCGCGATGTACCTGCCCGCCCATTTCGAAGAAACCCGCCTTGCCGTGCTGCACGAACTGCTGCGCCAGCATCCTCTGGGACTGCTGATCACGCAGGACGAAGAGGGTGCGCCGGTGGCCAACCCGATCCCGTTCATGCTCGACGCCGATCGGGGTGAATGTGGCACCCTGGTCTGCCATGTGGCGCGCGCCAATCCGGTCTGGCAGCTGGCGACCCGGCCTGGCCAGCCCGCCGCGTTGGTGGTGTTCCAGGGCGCCAACGGCTATGTCTCGCCCAATGGCTACCCCAGCAAGGCGGCGCATGGCAAGGTGGTGCCGACTTGGAACTACGCGATGGTGCAGGCGCGCGGACCCCTGCAGTTGCTCGAGCCTGCTGCTGCCCACGCGCTGGTCAACCGGCTGACCGAGCGCCACGAAGCGCGCCAGCCCCGACCCTGGGCGGTGAGCGATGCGCCTGAGGACTACATCGCCGGCATGTTGCGCGCGATCGTCTGTCTCGAGATCCCACTGGTCTCGCTGGTGGGCAAGTACAAGCTCAGCCAGAACCGCAGCGCCGCCGACCAGGCGGGCGTGGTGTCGGTGTTGCAGTCGAGCGGGGTCGACACCGACGCAGCGCTGGCGCGTGCCATGCAGGTCCCGTCATGATCTTCAAGCGAATCATGCCAGCCGTGCTGGTGCTGGGTTTGCTGGTGGCGGCGTATTTCTGGCTGGTGCTGCACTGGAGCTACTCGTCGGGTGAGCGCGCGGGCTGGATCCAGAAGCTGTCGGACAAGGGTTGGATCTGCAAGACTTGGGAGGGCGAGCTCGCGCTGGTATCGATGCCCGGCGCGGCCCAGGTCGAGAAGTTCGCGTTCACCGCAGCCAACGACGAAGTCGCTGCGGAGCTCGTCAAACTGATGGGCCGCCGGGTCAGCCTGCATTACGAAGAACGTGTGGGTTTGCCGACCTCTTGCTTTGGCGACACCCGCCACTTCGTGACCAAGGTCACTGTCTCCAACGAGTTGTCGGGCCTGCCAGGGATTCTGGCGCCAGCACTGCCGGGCTCCGCCCCACGCTAGGGCTGGGCTGACTTCTTGGTCGGATAGGCGCTGGCGCGGGCGGCTTCTTCAGGGGTCATGCCGGAATAGCCCTTGGACAGGTCGCCGCTGGACCCCGACAACACCAGGTAGAGCAGGGCGCCCAGCACCAACAAGGCCGGTACCAGGAACTTCAGGTAGTCGGCGATGGCCTTGGCCTTCGCGACCATGCGCTCGGCCAGCGTGGGCTCGGCGCGGACCGGTGGCCGGTGGGCCGCAGGCTGTAGCGGTTCGAGCAGCTGCCGCGCGGACCGGCCTTCGCCGAAAGCCCCTCGGGTGTCCCCTTGGCGCACCAACTCGGTGGCGCGTCGGAAATGGCCGGCCGCGGCATCGCAGGCCTCGGCCGCGCGGTTGAAGTCCCAGATCTGCTTCAGGTCGTCTTCTGAAAGTGCCATCGTCATCCTCCATGCGGATCCGCAGGCCTGGCCTGCGCCTTGGCCAACATCTTGCGGCCGATCGGCACGCGTCAGCAACGGATAGCTTGATATGGATCAAGCGATGGACGCCGTTGACGGCGTCGCTGCCGCGGCTGCCCCCGCTCAAAATCTCTCTTGATTCGCAGTTAGATGGTTAAATTGATGAAAATAATTTTCATCAATTAAATAACTACTTCGATTTATTTGATTATTTTATTGACGACTTTACAAAATATTTTTGTTGAAAGCGGCCGGGAATTTAGGAAAATATTTAAAATGATGAATCACAAACGGAATGGCTGAAGCTTTGCCCCTGATCTTCCAGCGCCAGCCGACCGGCGCCCCGCGCCCTTGTTCGTGGCCCGAGCGCTGAGCCCGCGGCCCGATCGGCCTGCGCCATGAAGCAGCCTGGGGCGCGCTGGTGGCCAAGGCTGGTCTTGCTAGGCCTGGCATGGCTGTTGTGCCTGCCGCTGTTCGCCCAGTCGCTGTTCGCCCAGTCGCAGTTTGCACAGCCGCAGTTTGCACAGTCGCAGTTTGCCCAGCCGCAGTCTGCCAAGCCGCTGTCTGTCCAGGCACCGTCTGCCCAGGCACCAGCGCCGTCCGACCTGGCGGTGCTGGTCGATGCCGCCGGCACCGAGACCATTGACAGCGTCAGCGCGCCGGCTGCCAACAGTCGTTTTTTGCCAGTGGGCCTCGTCGGTTTCAACGGCGGCTTTACCCGCGACGTGCACTGGCTTCGCTTCACGCTCCAGGTGCCAACGCCCGGTCCCTGGTGGCTGGAGATGCAACCGGCGGTGCTCGACGATTTGCGCCTGTTTGAGCCTGTCACTGGTGGTCATGTCCCTGGTGGTCATGTCGAGCGCCGCACCGGTGACCGCCTGCCGTTCGCCAACCGCGAATTGGACTTTGCCGGCTTTGTCTTCAAGCTCGAGCTGCCCGATCTCAAGCCGCGCACCTTCTACCTGCGAGTCCAGACCACCAGCAGCGCGCATGCCAAGCTGAAGTTGTGGCGGCCTGACGATTTCAACCACTCACGGTCTCACCGATCCGTTGGCTTCGGGGTCTACTTCGGCCTGGCCGCGATGCTGTGCTTTCTCAACTTCGTGCTGTTCTGCGTGCTGCGCAAGCCACTTTTCGGCTGGTTCAGCCTGCTGGTGCTGAGCCAAGGCTTGCTGTTTTTTGGCTACGCCGGCCTGGCGAGTCAGTTTTTACCAAGCGATGCGCCGCTCATGGCTGATTTCTGGACGCTGGTCAGCCTGGCCGCGTACCTGTCGTTGGCAGCCCCGTTTTGCCGGAGTTTGATGCCCTCCGGGTTCGACAGCCGCCTGTCGAGGCTGATGTACCGGGTTCAGCTGGGCTTGCCTTGGCTGCTGGTGCCCGCTTGGTTCGTCGGCTACAACGGCGCGGCAGCGTGCTTGGCCTTTGCATGCACTTTTTCATTTTGGCTCTGGCTCTCGGGTGTCGCGCTGTTGCGCCGCGATGCGACCCGCGGCCTGCGCCGGATCCTGGTGGTCCACGCGGTCGTCCAGGCGGGCAACTTTTCCCAGGTTTTGGTGTTGCTGGGCTGGCAGCTGGACGGCGGGTTGTCGAACATGTTGTGGATGGTGCCGAATTTCGCTGCCTTGCTGATCCTGCAGTTCGCGCTGAGTCTGCGACTCGGCTCACTGCGCGACGAGCGCGCGCTGGCCCAATGGCAGTCGGTTCAGTTCGATCTTGAGGCCACCTCGGCGCGGGCAACGCTGGCCGAACAGGCGCGCAGCCATAGGCAGCTGACCAAGGCCTTGGCGGATCTTCTGCAGGCCCATCGGCTCAGCAAGATTGGCAGCTGGGAGGTGAACCTGAAGTCTGGCCAGTCGACAGGCTCGGATGTGTTGCTGCAGATGATGGGTCTCGCGCTCGACGGCCCGCGGGACATGAACTTCGAAGAGCGTCGAAAGCTTTTCATGCCTGAGAGCTGGGATCGGTGGCGAGAGGCGCTGGCCCAGGTCAAAGCATTCGGCAAACCCGTGGTGTTGGAGCTCGAACTGGTGCCCTTTCCAGGGCGGGTGCGCTGGATCGAGGTGCGCGCTGCGCTTTCGCTTGACGAGCATGGCCAGCCCGCCGCGCTGATCGGTACGGCACAGGACATTGACGAGCGCCGCAGCCTGCAGGCCGCCGCTGCCGCCAGCGCGCAGCAAGCGGCGGCCAACCGCAACCGCAGCGAGCTGCTGGCCCGCGTCAGCCACGAGTTGCGAACGCCGCTGAACGCGGTGCTGGGCTTCTCGCAGTTGCTCTCACTCGAAGAACAGGTGCGTGCGTCGCCAGCGCTGGCCGAGCCTGTCGACCTGATCCTGGGCGCGGCCGACCATCTGAAATCGATGATCGACGATGTGCTGGACCTGGCGATGATTCAAGCCGATGGCTTGCGTCTGGTGGCCGAGCCCAGCAGCGTGGGCCCTTTGGCCGCCGAGTGCTTGTCGTGGCTGACGCCGATGGCCGCATCACGCCAGCTCACGCTGTCTTTGGTCGGGCAGGCGCTGGGCTGGCGCGTGATCGCCGACCACCGCCGATTGCGCCAGGTGCTGATCAACCTGCTGAGCAATGCGATCAAGTACAACCGCGCTGGCGGTCATGTGTCGCTGGCCATCTCGCACGAGCCGGGGTTGGCGACGGATGAATCAAACCGCGGCGCAGGCTGGGTTTGCTTGGCTGTCAGCGACACCGGGCAGGGGCTGACGCAGCGCCAGATCGACGCGCTGTACCAGCCTTTCAACCGGCTCGGCGCCGAACTCGGTGAGGTGGAGGGCACCGGGCTGGGCCTGGCGCTGGCCCGTGAACTCACCGAGGCGATGGGTGGCAGTCTGCAGGTGCGCAGCGAGCTCGGCCAGGGTTCGGTGTTCACGCTGCGGCTGCCCGCGGCGCAAGGCCTTTGCGACACGATCTCTGGCGCTACGGCATCGGAGCCTTCCTCGGCGATCGAGGTTTTCAAGGCCGCGCCGGAACAGACCGAATGGGTCGATACGAATGGACCGCTCTATGTGGTGTTGTATGTCGAAGACAACCGGCTCAATGTGTTGGTGATGCGCCATGCGCTCAAACGGCTGGAGGGTGTTCGCTTGGAGGTCGCCGTCGATGGCGGCACTGGTCTGTCGCTGGCCCGGCAACTGCATCCCGACCTGTTGCTGATCGACTTGAACCTGCCGGTGCTCAACGGCACCGAGCTGATGCGGCGCCTGCGTGCCGACCCGGCGTTCTCGCGCACACCTTGCGTCGCGGTCTCGGCCAACTCGCTGCCCAACGACATTGAACTGGCGCTGGCGGCGGGCTTCGACGACTACGTCACCAAGCCGTTCGCAGTCGACCGCGTGCTTGACTTGGTGCAGCGTCTGCGCCGCCAATCACGGCTGCAGTGCCGTGCCGCGCAGGCCGAGTTGTTCGACAGCGTTCAGTAATGCGGTGGCAGCTCGTCGCGCAGGCTGCGAAATGCGCCGAGGTCTGAATCTGTTGGTTGCTGACGCAGTTGGCTGATCTCGCGCAGCAGCCCGTCGATCTGTGATTGCTGGCGCGCCACCAGCCGGTTCAAGGTGTCGACCAGGTCTTCGGTAAAGCAGGCTTTGACCTCCAGGTCGGTCAGGCGTCGGTCGATGTTGTGCAGGTCTTCCATGCCGGTATTGGACGCGAAATTCCCCCTGCGGCGGGCAACGGCGCTGCTGAGCCGGCTAGGATGGTAGCCATTCAACCTCACAGCGAGCCCGCGATGACCGACACCTACCTGATTCCTGTTCCGCGCTTGACCGCTGCGATGCAGCGCCTGGTGCGGGGCTTTGGCAGCGAGGAGGCCGAGGTGAAGGCCGTCGCGACCAACCTGATCGCCGCCAACCTCACCGGCCATGACTCGCACGGTATCGGCATGCTGCCGCGCTACACCGATTCCTTTTTGCAGGGTGGCCTGACGCCCAACGCCCATGTCACGACGCTGCTCGACGGTGGCTCGATGTTGCGGCTCGATGGCAACAGCGGATTCGGCCAGGTGATCGGCGAGGAGGCGATGGCGCTGGGCATCGCGCGTGCACGCTCGACGGGCAGTTGTATCGTCGCGCTGGGCAATGCGCATCACCTCGGCCGCATCGGGGCGTGGGCCGAGCAAGCCGCCGCCGCCGGAATGGTGTCGATGCACTTCGTCAATGTGATCTCGCGCGGCATCGTCGCGCCGCACGGTGGCGCCGATGCACGCTTCGGCACCAACCCCTTCTGTGCCGGCGTGCCGCTGACCGGTCGCGACCCGGTGATCCTGGACTTCGCTACCAGCGTGATCGCCCAAGGCAAGACCCGGGTGGCGATGAACAAGGGCGAGTTGGTCGCACCGGACTGCCTGATCGACGACCAGGGCCATGCGACCCGTGACCCGAAGTACACGGTCGTGCCGCCTTTCGGCGCGTTGCTGACCTTTGGCGCGCACAAGGGTTTTGGGCTGGCGCTGATGTGCGAACTGTTGGGTGGTGCGCTGGCCGCCGGCATGACCCAGCGAGATGCGGAAGCCAGCAAGCGCCGGGTGCTCAACGGCATGTTCAGTGTGCTGGTCGACCCGGCTGCGCTGGCCGATCGGGCGGGTTTCGAGCAAGAGGCGCTGGCGTTTCTGGACTGGGTCAAGGCTTCGCCGCCGCGCGAAGGGTTTGCACCGGTCAGCTCGCCCGGCGAGCCCGAGCGTGCGTCGCGCGCGCGCCGCACGGCCGAGGGCGTGCCGGTGGATGCGACCACCTGGCATGAGATCTTGGCCGCGGCGGGCAAGCTGGGCGTCGATCCGGCCCAAGTCCAAGCCGACGCCGGGCTGGCGGCTTGACAGGTCCGAAGCCGGCAGCTGGCGTCGCAGAAAATGCTGGCTTGAGTGGAGACGGTTCAGGCGCTTGGGTTGAACCAAAGGGCGAGAGACGAGAAACGAGAGACGACAGTCGACAGTCGATAGTCGATTGACAAGCGTCGACAGTGGAGAGGTCAAGGGGTCGAGATGGATTTGCAGCATTTGCGCGATTGGATAGGCCGCAGCGAGCAGCGCGGCGACGAGGTGACTGCCGTGCCGGTGGCCGCGCTGTCGGCCACGCTGGACCGCGATGAGCCTTTGCCGTCGCGCGGTAGCGAATTGCCACCGCTGTGGCACTGGCTGTACTTCACGCCGCTGGCGCGTCACCGTGAGATTGGCGAGGACGGCCATCCCAAGCGCGGCGGATTCTTGCCGCCGGTGCCGCTGCCGCGCCGCATGTGGGCCGGTGGCCGGCTGGAATTCCACCACCCGCTGCGTGTGGGCGACGAGATCACGCGCGACTCCACCATCGCCGACGTCAACATCAAGACCGGCCGCAGCGGTTCGTTGGTCTTTGTCACGGTGCGACACGAGATCCGCAACGCCCAGGGGCTGGCCGTCAGCGAGGAACACGACATCGTTTACCGCGACGCGCCTGCGCCGGATGCGCCGGTGCCGCCACCTCAGGCCGCGCCGGCTGATGCGGCGTTCTGGCGCGAGATCACGCCCGACCCGGTGATGCTGTTTCGCTACTCGGCGCTGACCTTCAACAGCCACCGTATCCACTACGACCGGTCTTATGTGACCGAGGTCGAGGGCTACCCCGGACTGATCGTGCACGGTCCGTTGATCGCGACGCTGCTGCTCGACCTGCAGCGACGAGAACAGCCCGCGGCGCGGGTCAAGCGCTTCACGTTCAAGGCCTTGCGACCGGTGTTCGACATCCACCGTTTCACCGTCTGCGGCCGACCGGACGCGGATGGTCGCGGCCTGCAGCTCTGGACCCGCGACCACGAAGGCTGGCTGACGATGCAAGCCAGCGCCGAATATTCCTGACCTCCTGCTGAACACCATGACCGATCATCCCGACCATCGCTACCAAGACATCCGCGACGCCGTGCGCGCGCTGTGCGCCGAGTTCCCCGACGCCTACCACCGCGAGGTCGACAGCCGGCGCGCCTACCCGGAGGCCTTTGTCGATGCGCTGACCAAAGCCGGGTGGATGGCTGCGCTGATCCCGCAGCAGTACGGGGGTTCTGGCCTGGGCCTGGCCGAGGCCTCGGTGATCATGGAGGAGATCAACCGCGCGGGTGGCAACTCGGGGGCCTGCCACGGCCAGATGTACAACATGGGCACGCTGTTGCGTCATGGCAGCGACGCGCAGAAGGAGCGCTACCTGCCCAAGATCGCCGCCGGCGAATTGCGCCTGCAGTCGATGGGCGTGACCGAGCCGACCACCGGCACCGACACCACCAAGATCAAGACCCAGGCGGTCAAGAAAGACGGCCGCTATGTCGTCAACGGCCAGAAGGTCTGGATCTCTCGCATCCAGCATTCCGACCTGATGATCCTGCTGGCGCGCACCACGCCACTGGCCGATGTGAAGAAGAAGAGTGAGGGCATGTCGGTGTTCATCGTCGACCTGCGCGACGCGATCGGCCATGGCTTGACGGTGAGCCCGATCGCCAACATGGTCAACCATGAGACCAATGAGTTGTTCTTCGAGAACCTTGAGATCCCCGAGGAAAACCTGATCGGCCAGGAAGGTCAGGGCTTCAAGTACATCCTGGACGGGCTGAATGCCGAGCGCACGCTGATCGCCGCCGAGTGCATCGGCGACGGCCGTTGGTTCATCGACCGCGTCAGCGCCTATGTCAAGGACCGGGTCGTCTTCGGCCGGCCGATCGGTCAGAACCAGGGCGTGCAGTTCCCGATCGCCGAAGCCCATATCGAAGTCGAGGCGGCCGACCTGATGCGTTGGCAGGCCTGCACGCTGTATGACGCGCATCAGCCTTGCGGCGCCCAGGCCAACATGGCCAAGTACCTGGCAGCCAAGTCGAGCTGGGAGGCGGCCAACGCCTGCATCCAGTTCCATGGCGGTTTCGGCTTTGCCTGTGAATATGACGTCGAGCGCAAGTTCCGTGAGACGCGGCTGTACCAGGTGGCGCCGATCTCGACCAACATGATCCTGAGCTATGTCGCCGAGCATGTGCTCGGCTTGCCGCGGAGTTTCTAGGCCCACCCCCGTAGCGGCTGGCGCCGCCCTTGCAGGTCGCGCTGGGCCGCAGGCCCAGCCCTTCGGCAGGCACAAACGGCAGGCCGTTTGTGTCCGGCCTCAGCCCCCTCAAGGGGGCCGAGCAGCGGCGAGGGCCAGCCGGCATGCAAGCCGGTTGGCGGCGCCAGCGGCTTCTGGCTATACGCACTGTCGGTGGTGAGTGCCACCTTGGAGAAATCAGATGCTGCCCCTTGAAGGCATCACCGTCGTCGCGCTGGAACACGCGATCGCCGCACCGTTTTGCACCCGCCAGCTCGCCGACCAGGGCGCGCGGGTGATCAAGGTCGAGCGACCTGGCGTGGGCGACTTTGCGCGCGGCTACGACGAGCGCGTCAACGGTCTGGCCTCGCATTTCATCTGGACCAACCGCAGCAAGCAGAGCTTGACGCTGGACTTGAAGCATGTACAGGCCGACGAGGTGCTGGCGCGCCTGCTGCAGCAAGCCGATGTGCTGGTGCAGAACTTGGCGCCGGGTGCAGCAGCGCGCATGGGGCTGTCCTACGAGGCCTTGTCGGCCAAGTATCCGCAGCTGATCGTCTGCGACATCTCGGGCTATGGCAACGATGACGCCCATCCTGGGCCTTACCGAGACAAGAAGGCTTATGACCTGCTGATCCAGAGCGAGTCGGGCTTCGTCTCGATCACCGGCAGCGCTGACGAGCCGGCCAAGGCCGGCTGTTCGATCGCCGACATCGCCGCCGGCATGTACGCCTACAGCAACATCCTGACCGCGCTGATCCAGCGCGGTCGCACCGGTCGCGGCAAGCACATCGATGTCTCGATGCTCGAGAGCATGGTCGAGTGGATGAGCTACCCGCTGTACTACGCTTACCAGGGTGCGAGCCCGCCGCCCCGCGCTGGCGCGGCGCACGCGACGATCTACCCCTATGGCCCGTTTGCCACCGGCGACGGCAAAGTCGTGATGATGGGTTTGCAGAACGATCGCGAGTGGCAGATTTTTTGCCAGCAGGTGCTGCGGCAACCATCGCTCGCCGAGGACGATCGCTTCAACACCAATGCGCGACGCAGCGCGGCGCGCGACGCTTTGCGCGGCCTGATCACAGTGGCTTTCGAGGCCATGACGGCCGAGCAAGTGGTCGATCGGCTTGACGCTGCCGGCATCGCCAATGCCAGCGTCAACAGTCTGGCGGAGGTCTGGGCGCATCCGCAACTGCTGGCGCGCGGACGCTGGACCGAGGTCGACACGCCCGCCGGCAAGGTGCCCGCCCTGTTGCCGCCGGGCTGTGTCGAGGCCCGAATGGACGCGGTGCCCGCGGTCGGTGAGCACAGCCTGATGGTCTTGGCCGGGCTGGGGTTTGACCCCGCTCAGATCGAGCAGATGAGGCTTGACGGCGTTTTCTGATGGCCTGAGCACCCGCGACGGCTTGACCCGACGCCCCCGACGTATCAACTGAGCGCTGACCGCGATGACCGAACCCCTTGCCAACCCGATCACCCATCCGATCACCGATCCGATCACTGATCTGATCCATGGCGCGGCCGGTGCGCTGGGTAGCAGTCAACGCTCGTTGCTGTTTGTGCCTGGGTCGCGACCTGACCGCTTCGACAAAGCCTTGGCAGCCGGTGCGAGCGCGGTGATCTTGGACCTGGAGGATGCCGTGGCGCCGGCCGACAAGGACAGCGCCCGCGCCGCGCTGCAGGCCTGGTTGCGGCCTGACAGGGCGGTGATTGTTCGCATCAACAGTGTCGACACACCCTGGTTTGTCGACGACCTGGCGCTGTGCGGTGCGCCTGGTGTGGCCGCGGTGATGTGTCCCAAGGCCGAGCGTGCCGACACGCTGGCGGCGGTGATGGGGGCGGGTGCGCGTGCGCTGCTGCCACTGGTCGAGAGCGCTGCCGGCCTGGCCGGTTTGGCCGCTATCGCTGCAGCGCCGGGCGTGTTGCGCCTGGCTTTCGGGACGATCGACCTGCAGGCCGATCTGGGGCTGCGCGACGCGACCGAGGACGAGTTGCTACCGTTTCGCTTGCAGCTGGTGATGGCCTCCAGACTGGCTGGCATTGGGGCGCCGATCGACGGCGTCAGCACTGCGATCGAAGACGAGGAGGGCCTGCGCCGCGACGTGTTGCGGGCGCGCCGCTTGGGCTTTGGCGGCAAGCTGTGCATCCACCCGCGCCAAGTCGCCAGCGTCAATCGCCACCTCGCTCCGGCGCCCGAAGAACGGGCTTGGGCCGAGCGGGTGCTGGCGGCGGCAGCCGGCGGCGCAGCGGTGGCGGTCGACGGCAAGATGGTCGACCGGCCGGTGCTGCTGCGGGCCCAGGCGATTCTGCGCGAGGCCGCGGTCGGCGCTTGACGCCTGGCATGTCGGCCGTCGCCTGGGTGACATTTCGCGGGTTCGCCGGGATGTCAGCGCTGGCGCGGCTGAGGTACACCTCTGGCTGAGTCGATCAACCAAAGCCTTTGATGAATCTTCCTGCCCGTCCCCACGATGCGACCTGGCCCAAGCGCCTGCCACGCCACCTGGTGCTGCCCGAGACCAGTCTGTGGTTCAACCTAGAAGTCTCGGCGCGCCGCTACCCGAGCAAGCCGGCCTGCTTGTTTTTCGGCCGCGCGCTCAGCTACGGTGAACTGCTGTCGCAGGCTGAGGCGCTGGCCGGCTGGCTGCAAGCCCATGGTTTGGCCAAGGGCGACCGGGTCGTGGTGTTCATGCAGAACTGCCCGCAGTTCATCGTCGCGGTGCATGCGGTGCTGCGTGCCGACGCGGTCGTCGTGCCCGTCAACCCGATGAACAAGGCCGATGAGTTCGGCCACTACATCACCGACCCGGGTGCCCGCTTCGTGCTGACCACGGCCGACCTGGCCAGCGTCGTCGCCGAGGCCGATGCCCGGCTGCCGCCGGCGCAGCGCCTGCGCCAGGTCGTCGCGACCCGATTCACCGACGCGATGCCTGCCGAGATCGACCCGGCCGAGCTGCCCAGCCCGGCGATCCTGCAGTGGTTGCTGGCCGATTCGGTGTTGCCTGACGGTGTCACGCGCTGGACCGACGCGCTGGCCGCCGGCCACCGGCCGAGCGAGCACCTGGCACAGCCCGACGACCTGGCGCTGCTGCCCTACACCAGCGGCACCACCGGCCTGCCCAAGGGTTGCATGCACAGCCACCGAACGCTGATGCACAACACCATCGGCGGATCGGTCTGGGGATTTGCCGGGCCAGAGACTGTGGCCTTGGGCGTGTTGCCGATGTTCCACATCTCGGGCTTCATCTACGGTTGTCTGGGGGCGGTGGCCTGCGGCTTGACCCAGGCGATGCTGCCGCGCTGGGACCGCGAACTGGCCGCCAGGCTGATCGAGCGCCACCAGGTCACGCATTGGTCTTGCATCCCGACCATGGTGATCGACCTGCTGGGCAGTCCGAACAGCGCCAATTTCAACCTGCGCAGCCTGAAATACGTTTCGGGCGGTGGTGCGGCGATGCCGCAGGCGGTGGCCGAGCGGCTGCAGGCCGAGTTCGATCTGGTCTTCGCCGAAGGTTATGGCCTGACCGAAACCGCTGCGCCGACCCATGCCAACCTGCCAGAGCGGGCCAAGCTGCAGTGCCTGGGCATCCCGATCTTCGACACCGATTCGCGCATCATCGACCCCGACACCGGGCGCGAACTGGGTATCGGCGAGACCGGCGAGATCGTCAGCCACGGGCCGCAGGTCTTCAAGGGCTACTGGGGCCATCCCGAGGCGACGCAGGCCTCGTTCATCGAGATCGACGGCAAGCCGTTTTTTCGCACCGGCGACCTCGGCCGGATGGACGAGGAAGGTTTTTTCTTCATCACCGACCGGCTGAAGCGGATGATCAACGCCAGCGGTTTCAAGGTCTGGCCCAGCGAGGTCGAGCTGCTGTTGTTCAAGTGCCCGTTGGTCCAGGAAGCCTGCGTGATCGCCAGCCGCGACGCCTACCGTGGCGAGACCGTCAAGGCCGTGGTCGTGCTGCGCGAGGCCGCGCGCGGCCGTGCTGAACCCGAGGACATCATCGCCTGGGCGCGCGAACACATGGCGGCCTACAAGGTGCCGCGCATCGTCGAGTTTGCGCAGTCTTTGCCCAAGAGCGGGTCGGGCAAGGTGATGTGGCGCCTGCTGCAGGAAAAAGAGCCGACGGCGGGCTGAAGCCAGCGCTCAGGCCATTCTTTGAACTAGCCGGTGTCAATTCAGAAACTCGAACCCGGCGTCTGCAGAAAGTCCAGTTCCTCGGCCGTGCTGGCCCGTCCCAGGATCGCATTGCGGTGCGGGAATCGGCCGAAGCGTGCGACGACCTCTTGGTGACGCCGGGCCCACTCGACCAGACCGGCTAGCGCGGGTTCGTCGCGTGCCAACTGCTCGAACAACTGCACCGAGGTGCGCTGGTGTGACAAGTCCTCGGCGTGCTCGAACGGCAGGTAGACGAACTGGCGTTGCACGCCGCTCAGGTCACGGTCGCGGCCCGAGGCCACCAGCGCGCGGGCAATGTGCAAGGCCTGGCCGTCGCCGGCAAAGCTGCGGGCGGTGCCGCGAAAAACGTTGCGGGTGAACTGGTCGAGCAGGATCAATCGGGCCAGCGCCGGCGCGGCCTGCAGCGGTCGGGTAATCCAGTCCCGGCTGACATCGGACTCGTCGGCCAGCAAAGCGGCGTCGATCAGCGGCCCGAAGCGCCGGCCGATCTCCGCATCGAAGGCATCGTCTTTCTGAAACCAAACGGCGCGCGGCAGTGCGTGACCGGGGTCGTCGGGCGCGCCGAACCAGAAGTCGAGCACTTCGTAGGCGGTGGTGTGCATCACAGCGCTTTCAGCGTTTCTCCAGCAGGTCTTGGGTCTCGGGATGGCGGTGCATGTAGGCGCGCACATAGCCGCAGACTGGACGGACCTGCCAGCCTAGCGCACGCGCCTGGTCCAGCACCTGTTGCACCAGCGCGGCGGCCAGTCCTTGGCCTTGCAGCGCCGAGGGCACCTCGGTGTGGACGATGTGCATCACGCCGTCGACCAGCCGGTAGTCGGCGACGCAGCGCCCGCCGGCCAAGCGGGCCTCGAAGCGGCCAGCGGCCGGGTCATGGGTCACGGTGAGCTGGGTCATGGTCTGGTGGTCAGGAGATGAAGACGCTCAGCGAGCGAGTTGTTGCCAGAGGAAGGCGAATTCCAGCGCCATCATGTCGGCTTTCTGGCCGTTGTCGGCGGCGCCAGCGTGCCCGCCTTCGATATTTTCGTAGTAAAGCGGCGCATGGCCTTGCTCGATCATCCGCGCTGCCATCTTGCGGGCATGGCCAGGGTGCACGCGGTCGTCCCGGGTCGAGGTGGTCAGCAGCAGCTTGGGCAGCTTCATGCCGGCCTTGACGTTCTGGTAGGGGCTGTACTTTGAGATCCAGTCCCATTCATCGGCCCGGTCCGGGTTGCCGTACTCGGCCATCCATGACGCACCGGCCAGCAGCAGGTGGTAGCGCCGCATGTCGAGCAGCGGCACCTGGCACACCACTGCGCCGAACAGCTCGGGGCGCTGCAGCATCACCGCGCCCACCAGCAAGCCGCCGTTGCTGCCACCCTGGATGCCCAGGTGTTTCGGGGACGTCACGCGCGTCGCGATCAGGTCCTCGGCCACCGCGGCGAAGTCGTCGTAGCTGCGCTGCTTGCCGGCCAGGGTCGCTGCTTGATGCCAGGCCGGACCGTACTCGCCGCCGCCGCGGATGTTGGCCACCACCAGCACGCCGCCGTGGCGGTACCAGGCGGTGCCGAAGCCAGCCGAATACCAGGGTTGCTTGGAGACCTCGAAGCCGCCGTAGCCATTGAGCAAGGTCGGGTTGCTGCCATCGGCGGTGGCGCCTTTGGGCCAGACGATGAAGTAAGGCACGCGGGTGCCGTCCTTCGACCGGACAAAGCGCTGCTCGACCCGCAGGCCGCTGCTGTCGAACTGGGCCGGCAAGGCCTTGAGGGTTTCCAGCCCCTCGCGGTCGGTGTGACCCAGCAGCAGCGAGTCCGGGGTCAGGAAGTCGGTGTAGGTCAGCGTGTAGGCCTCGGCCAAGGGGTCCGTCCTCTCGGCCAGCTCGGGGTCGTGCAGCGCACTGGCGTGCAGCGTGCCAGGGAAGGGCGTCTTGATCTCGCGCCCGACCCAGCGCTGCCGGTCCGGCGCGCCCTCGGGTCGCCAGGCCTCGAGCTTGCCTGCCACATCGTCCAGCACGTTGACCAGCACCTGGCTGCGCGTGGTGCTGAAACCGGCCAGCGAGCGCGTCGCGCTGGGCGTGAACAGCGCTTGCAGCGGCGGCATCGCGGCGGTATCGGCGGCAGCCAGCACCGCGTTGGCGTCGCCCACCAGCAGCGACCCGGCCGGCCAACGCGTGGACCCCAGCACCCAGTCACTGCGCAGTTGCAGCAGCGCGCGCTCGCGCCAGAAGCTGATCGATGCGTCGCTCGGGATGTTGATTTTCTGCAGCCGGGCGCCTTGCAGCAGGAACTGCTCGCTGTTGTAGAAATCGGTCGCGCGGCTGAACAGCACGCGCTCGAAACCTGGCGTGCGGTCGACCTGCACACTGGCGGCCACGTCCTGGGTCTGGCCTTCGAACATGATGGTGGCCGCGGCCAGCGGCTGACCACGCTGCCAGCGCTTGATGACCCGTGGGTAGCCCGAATCGGTCAGCGATCCAGGGCCGAAATCGGTGCCGACATAGACCGTGTCGGCAGACCACCAGGCCACATCGCTCTTGGCCTCGGGCAGCGCGAAGCCGCCGGCCACGAAGGTCTTGCTGGTGCTGTCGAACTCGCGTACCACATGGGCATCGGCGCCGCCGCGTGACAGGCTCACCAGGCAGCGCCGGTAGTCGGGCGCCAAGCAGGTGGCGCCGGCCCAGACCCAGTTCTCGCCCTCGATCAGCGCCAAGGCGTCGAGGTCGATCACCGTCTCCCAGGTCGGCGCGGCCTTGCGGTACTCGGCCAGCGTGCTGCGCCGCCACAGCCCGCGCGGATGCTCGGCGTCGCGCCAGAAGTTGTAGAGCGCGTCGCCGCGCCGGGTCACATAGGGGATTTTGTCGCGCGAATCCAGGATCGCGCGAAAACCGTCGCGCATCGCGGCAAAGCGCGGTTGCGTCTCCAGCACCCCGCGCGTTGCCTGGTTGCGCTCACGCACCCAGGCCAGTGCTCGCTCGCCTTGCACCTCTTCAAGCCAGCGGTACGGGTCGGCGGCGTCCTGGCGGGAGGGTTCGGCGGCTTTGGCGGGCAGGGTGGTCATCGGCAGGCAGACAAGGAGGGCAGCGAACCAGGCGGGCAGCAGCGGCATGAGGTACGAGCGCAGCGCGCTTACTGCCCGCCGCGCCACAGCGCTTGCGGCAGCAACTCGACCGATGCCTTGCCATCGCTGACATAGACATGGCCGTCCTGAATGCTGACTTGCAGCTGCATCGAACGGTTGCATATTTTCGCCAGCGCCAAGCTTTGTTCGGACGGCAGTTGCCAGATCTCGAGATTGCGCAAACGGGTGATCTTGTTGGCGATGCCGGCATACCAGATCGGCGCCGAGTAGCTGTAGCAGTACAGCGTGACGCGCCGGGCGCGGCCACAGGCCTTGGTCAGCCGGCGCTCGTCGGTGGGCTGACCGACCTCGATCCAGTGCAACAGCTGGTCGGTCAAGTCCTTCTGCCACAGGTCGGGCTCGTCCGCATCGGCCATGCCGCGTGCCAGCAGCAAGCCGCCTTGGTGGTCATCGATGGGCACATTCAGTGCAAAGGCCAGCAGCCTGGCCATCAGCCGTTCCTCGGTCTCGGACGGCTGCAGCGGCAAGGTCAGCGAGTGGTCGCCGTAGACATTGCGGTCCATGTCGGCAATCTGCAGATGGGCTTTGTAAATCGTGGCTTTGATGGCCATCAGGTCGGCTCCGTGTTTGCCATGGGTGCGAACCCTCGCGCTGTGCCCATCGACAGGGCCGATGGGACCACAAGGTCGCGGGTCAGGTCGTTCGACGGCAAAGCTGGCACTGTGCCACAGGCGTTGGCTTCGACATGGTGCCCGGTGGGTGATCGGCGATGTTGAGCGCCGATGTTGGGCGCCGATGCTGGGCGCTCAGACCGGCTGGTAGGTCAGGCGAACGTAGATCGGCGCAAAGGCCTCGGCCTGGGTGATTTCGAGCAGGTGCTCGCGCGACAACTCAAGCATCGCGATGAAAGTCACCACCAGCACCGGCGTGCCGCGGTGGGTATCGAACAGTTCGTGGAATTCGGCAAAGCGCCGCCCCGCCAGGCGGCGCAGCACGATGCTCATGTGCTCACGCACCGAGAGCTGTTCGCGGCTGATCTGGTGGTGTTGGTTGAGCTTGGTGCGCTTGAGGATGTCGGACCAGGCCGCTTGCAGGTCGGCCACCACCACGTCAGGAAATCGCTGCTGCGGGCCTTGCTCGATGTGAATCTGCGCCCGCAGAAAGTCTCGGCCGATCACCGGCAGCCGGTCGAGCCGCGCTGCCGCGCCCTTGATGCGCTCGTACTCGAGCAACCTGCGCACCAGCTCAGCCCGCGGGTCTGGACCTTCGACGCCGTCTTCGGTCTTCTTTGGCGGCAGCAACATGCGCGATTTGATCTCGATCAGCATCGCCGCCATCAGCAGGTATTCGCTGGCGAGTTCGAGGTTGTGCTTGCGGATCTGGTCGACGTAGGCCAGGTACTGGCGCGTCACGTCGGCCAGCGGAATGTCGAGGATGTTGAAGTTTTGCCGCCTGATCAGGTAGAGCAGCAGGTCGAGCGGGCCCTCGAAGGCCTCCAGGAACACCTCCAGCGCATCCGGCGGGATGTAGAGGTCGTGCGGCATCTTGAACAGCGGCTCGCCATACAGCCGCGCCAGTGCCACCCGGTCAACCGGCAGCAGGTCGTGCTCGCTGACCAGGCTCGCATCGGCTGCGGCCAGCGCCGGATCGAGGCGGTCTGCGCCCGCGTCGATGGCGGGATGGGCCGTCAAGCCGTTGCCCCTGGCTCGCTGTCAGCGCCGGATCAGCCGGCGATCAGGGCTTGGGTGGCCGCGAGAAATAGACGTAGGGCGACTGCGCGACCTTGGCGTCGCTGAAGTCTGCCTGGGCGCTGCGGTCGATCTGCTTGTCCCACAGCAGAGCTCGGCCGGCGCGCTGCTCGGCTTCAAGCGTCGGCTTCTTGGCCTTCAGCTCGGTGATGAACTGCGTGACGTCGGAGGTGTAGGCTTTCCAGAACAGCGGCATGGCAGGTCCAGGGACAAGGAGGCAATGGCAGAGTTTAATCGGCGGAAGCAGTCGACCCCGGGTGCCGCAGCACCGCGGACATGGCAGGATCTCGAGATGTCGCCCGAAATCGAACTCAAGTTCCGGATACCGGCCGGTCGCTGGGCCGCGCTGCATCGCGCGGTCGCGACCCGGGCCGCGCAGGTCCAATCCCTGGCGGCGGTCTATTTCGACACCGCGGACGACGCACTGGCGCAGGCCAGGATGGCGCTTCGGCTGCGCCGCGAAGGCCAGCACTGGGTGCAGACCCTCAAGGCCGAAGGCCCGAACCCGATGCAGCGTCTCGAGCACACCGTGCTGATCGGCGCTGCCGAGGGTGACCGACCGATGTTGGACCTGTCACGGCATGACAGCCATGAAGCTGGCGCGCTGCTGGCCCGGGCGCTGGTAAGTGCCGCGCCGCTGGTGGAGCGCTACGCCACCGAGGTCCAGCGAACCCGTCGTGTGCGCCGTCTGGGCGGCGCGTTGATCGAGATCGCCCTTGACGAGGGCCGGATCACGGCCGGCGCGGTGCCCTCCGAGGTTCGTGAAATTCGTTTCTGTGAGATCGAGTTCGAGCTGCTGCAAGGCGAACCCCAGGATTTGCTGGCAATGGCCGCGCGCTGGGTCGCTCGCTTCGGCCTGGTGCTCGACATGCGCAGCAAGAGCGAGCGCGGTCTGATGCTGGCCCGAGGTCAGACCTTCAGCGCGCCAACCCGTGCCCGCGCATTGCAACTGCCGCCGCGCGCCGCTGCGGTCCAGGTTTTGCGCGCGATGATGGCCAATCCGCTGGGCCAGGTGCTGGCCAACGCTAGCCAGTTGGCCGATCCGGCGGGTGGCACACCCGAACACCTGCACCAGCTGCGGGTGGGCTTGCGCCGGCTGCGGGCGGTGCTCAAGGTCTATGCCGACCTGAGCCCACCCGAGCTGCTCGCGCTGGTGCCGGCGCTGGCCGCGTTGTTCGGCCAGCTCGGCGCTGCCCGCGATCTCGACGCGATGGCCGAGTCGCTTTGGCCGGCCTTGCGCGCGGTGGGTGCGCCCTTGGTCGAACTGCCGAGCGACGCGCTAGCGGGTGTCGACATCACGGCGCTGCTGGGTGCGCCGGCCACCCAGCGGCTGTGGCTGGACTTGCTGGGCCAATGCCAGCCGGCGTCGGGCGCGCCAGACCCGACGGGCCTGAAGCCGCAGCAGCTTCGCCGTTTGCTGGCCGAGCCCTTGCGTGCACTGCAGCGCCAGGTCTGGCGTGATGCTGTTCGATTCGATCGCCTGGACGATGCAGCCCGGCACAGGCTGAGGCGGCGTATCAAACGATTGCGTTATGCCGCCGAGCTCTGCGCCAGCCTGTGGCCGGTCAAGTCCTCGGCGCGCTTCATGCGTGGCCTTCAGCAAGCCCAGACACCGCTGGGCGCATTCAACGACTTGGTGGTTGCGCAGGCGGGTTACCGGACGCTGGCCGAGCGCGATCCGCGGGCCTGGTTTGCGGTCGGCTGGCTCAGCGCCCATCGCCACGTGCTGGAAGCTGATTGCGCGCTGGCGTTGGCCCGGCTGGCGGGTCGCCGCAGCATGCTGGACTGATCGACCTGGACTGGCGCCCGAGCGGACGGCCTGCGATCAAGCGCCCAGGTCCCGCAGCGCCGCATCGACCGTGGGCACGATCCGGTCAAGCCCGATCTCGCGCTCGAATCCAGATCGATGTATCAAGCTCAGCGCTTGCGGGTTGACGTTGGCCAGCACCATGGTGATGTTCCGGCGCTTGAGCTGGCGGTGCAGTTGCTGCAGTGCGTCGATGCCGGAGCTGTCGATCGAGATCAGCCGGTGCATCTCCAGCACGACGCAGCGGGTGTGCTCGGGCAACTGGCCCGCCAGCGCTTCGATCTTGCCGACCGCGCCGAAGAACAGCGCGCCGAACAGCTCAAACACCGCGACCCCCGGGGGTCGCTCGCCCGTGGGGTCCTGGACGGGATAAGGCTTGACCGAGAACATCGTGCCCATGCGGTAGATGAACACGCCGCAGGCCATCAGCAGGCCCACTTCCACCGCGGCGGTCAGGTCGACGACGACGGTCAGCACGAAAGTGCCCAGCAGTGTTGACCGGTAAGGCAGCAGGAATTGCTTGAGCCGCGCGAACTCCCGCCACTCGCCCATGTTCCAGGCGACGAACAGCAGGATGCCTGCCAGCGCCGCCAGCGGCACGTGCAGTGCCAACGGCGCGGCCACCAGCACGATCGCCAGCAGCGCCAGCGCGTGGAGGATGCCCGCCACCGGTGAGGCCGCGCCGGCGCGCACATTGGTCACGGTGCGGGCAACGGTGCCGGTCGCCGGGATGCCGCCGAAGAAGGGCGTGACGATGTTGGCCAGGCCTTGCGCCATCAGTTCCTGGTTGGGATCGTGACGCTCGTGCTGTGGTGCCATGTTGTCGGCCACCCTGGCGCACAGCAGTGATTCGATCGCCCCGAGCAATGCGATCGTGATCGTCGGGATCACCAGCAGTTTGGCGCTTGCCCAGCTGAAATCGGGCAGCGCAAAAGCCGGCAAGGACTGCGGAA
Organism: Burkholderiales bacterium; assembly: GCA_947448955.1. GTDB lineage: Bacteria > Pseudomonadota > Gammaproteobacteria > Burkholderiales > Burkholderiaceae_C > Pseudaquabacterium. The sequence continues at coordinate 2,970 of CANFPU010000023.1, read as the reverse complement.
TGCCGCCGAAGCGCGAGCCGATGGTCTCGACCGGCAGCTTCAACAGCACCACCGCCATCGTCGCGAGCACCAGCGCGACGATCGTGCCTGGCAGGTGCGAAGCCCAGCGCCGCAGGTGAGGCCACAGGCCCACTGGCGCCTGCGGCATGGTGTAGCTCTTGGGCCATATCACGACCAACGCCAGGCAGGCCATGCCCACGCTGAACGCTGCCGGGTTGAAGCTGTCGAGATGGCTTGACAACATGGCGACCTGGCCAAAAAAGTCGCCCGGTAGCTTGGGCGTGGTCAAGCCCAGCAGGTCTTTGAGCTGGCTCAGTCCGATCAACACCGCGATGCCGTTGGTGAAGCCGATCACGATCGACACCGGGATGTAGCGCACCAGCGCGCCGAGCTTGAAGAGCCCCATCACGAACATCAACAGCCCTGCCAGCGAGGTCGCGATCCACAGGTTGGCCAGGCCGTAGCGTTCGACGATGCCGTAGACGATGACGATGAAAGCGCCAGCGGGCCCGCCGATCTGAACCTGTGAGCCGCCCAGCGCCGAGATCAGCAGGCCGGCGATGATCGCGGTGAAGATGCCTTGCTCGGGTTTGACGCCTGAGGCGATCGCAAACGCCATCGCCAGCGGCAGCGCGACGATGCCCACTGTCAGACCCGCGCCCAGATCGGCGCCGAAGCGCTGGCGGTCGTAGCCTCGCAGCGCGTCGAGCAGGCGAGGACGGAATGGATGGAACTGGCTGGGCAAGCGCATGTCAACTCCTGGCACCGGACGAGGGCTGAGAATGTTCGCTGCGGCGCAGGTCCGTGCCCCTGCGTTGGATCATGCGACAGATGTGCCGCGGCCTGTTTGGTACCGGCGAACCGAGGACGCTCTGGCGTCAGGGCTTGATCCGGCTGCGCATGCTCGGGTCGGGCGACATCGGGTTGCGTAGCGGCGTGAAAGTAAACGGCGGCTCGGCTTTGTCGAGTGGCCGGTGAAGGCCTGGCGGCGGGTTGACGCGAACCCGTACCGCATGCATCAGCGAATCGCCGAACACCTCCATCCGCCACAGCTTGGCGATGGGCTCGTCTCGGGCGTTGCGGAAGGGCCGGTCGACGGTGTGCTGGTGGCCATCGCCGTGGATCAGCAGCACCGGGAAGGGCGCCGCATCGGCGAGCGGCAGCAAGGCCTGCTCGACGCTGCGGGCGAATCCCTCGCGAATGGCGCCGCGGCCTGGCCCGCTTCGGTCTGGGTAGACCAGGGTCTCGGCCTGGGTCGCGAGCACCAGCGCGCGTGCGTCCCGGTGGCGCGCCAGTGCGAAGGCTTCGGCAATCCAGGCCGCATTCGCAGCGTCTCGGCTCCGCGCTTCTGCACGCACCGCAGCATGGTGGTCGTCGACCGCATTGTTCGGCCCCACGGTGTGGAAGGTCGCGAACACCAGACCTTGGGACGGCGGCCCTTGGGTCCAGCGCAGGTTCTCGACATAGCGGCCGAAAGCCGGGCTCAGGTCGGCCTGGCGCTCGACCGTGATCGGCCGTTGGCCCATCGACTGTCGGCTGGCAAAGAAGCGCTGGCGCAGCGCTTGCAGCCGCTCGAGCGGCGCGTTGCCCAGGCGCTGGCAGTCCAGCCAGTCGTTGTCGCCGGGGGTGTAGACCAGAGCTTGGGTAAAACGCTGAAAGTACTGCTGCTGCAGCGTGTATTCGGCGTCGGTGCAGGGGGCGATGCCGCTTTTGAAGTCGCCGACATGGATCGTCAGCGGCAGCCCCAAGGCATTGATCTGGTCGATCAGGTGGCGGTAGGCCTGGCCCCGGATCAGGTCGGGCCCGTAAGGCATGTCGCCGAGTGCGACGAAATCAAAGGCCTCGATGCCCGCTGATTCGGCGCGGGTTGGCCTGTGCAGCACCGATGCCAGCGCGCCCAGCGCAGCTAGCGCGGCGCGGCGGCGCATCAACGCACCCGCATGCCTGGCTCGGCGCCTGGTCCTGGCTCGAGCAAGTACAGGCCCGGATGGGCTTTGTCGTCAGCATCGCTGGCGGCCAACACCATGCCCTCGCTGAGGCCGAACTTCATCTTGCGCGGCGCCAGGTTCGCCACCATCACGGTGAGTTTGCCGACCAGATCGGCTGGCGCGTAGGCGCTGCGGATGCCCGAGAACACGTTGCGAAGCCGGGGTTGTCCTTGGGCGTCCAGGCCTTCGCCGACATCTAGCGTGAGCCGCAGCAGCTTGGTGCTGCCTTCGACCGTCTCGGCCTTGACGATCCTGGCCACGCGCAGGTCGATCTTGGCGAAGTCGGCGATGGCGATCTCGTCGGCCATCGCCTCGCCGCCGGGCAGCACCACGGCGGGCGCTGTCGGCGTCAGCAAAGCGTCGAGTTTGGCCGCGTCGACGCGCTGCATCAGGTGTTGGTAGGCGGCGATGCTGTGCTCGCCCATGGCCCGGTCGGCGTCTGCAAACTGCAGCGGCGGGACTTGCAGAAAAGCCTCGACTTGCAGGGCCAGCGCCGGCAGGATGGGCTTGAGGTAGATGGTCAGCAGCCTGAAGGCCTCGATGCAGACCGAGCAGACATCGTGCAGCGCGGCGCGCTGGGCGGCGGCGGCCTCCTCATCACCGCTGGCCTGCTTGGCGAGTTCCCAGGGCTTGTGCTGGTCGACGTACTCGTTGACCCGGTCGGCCAGCAGCATGGTCTCGCGCACGGCCTTGCCGAATTCGCGTGTCTCGTAGAGCGTTTCGATGGCAACGCGTTGAGCCCGCAGGCCGTCGAGCAGCAAGCGGCCCTCAACGCCCAGATCGGAGGAGAGCTGGCCGCCGAACCGCTTGGCCAGGAACCCGGCAGCACGGCTGGCGATGTTGATGTATTTGCCCACCAGATCGCTGTTGACCCGGGCCATGAAGTCTTCCGGGTTGAAGTCGATGTCCTCGACCCTGGCGTTGAGCTTGGCCGCGATGTAGTAGCGCAGCCACTCGGGATCCAGGCCGAGTTCGAGGTAGC
>CANFPU010000022.1 GCA_947448955.1 Burkholderiales bacterium | reverse complement strand
GGCCTGTCGACCGAGACGCTGAGCCATGCCCACACGCTGCATACCGCGCAGTCCAGCGCCGCGACCGCGGCGCGCTTGCTTGCGGCGATCGTGCCGGCGCTGCAACTGTGACGCTGGCGTCGAGCAAGCCGACGTCGCCAACCCAAGGACAATCAACCCGATGAGCCGATCGAACAACACCCTGGCCGACGCGCGCATCGCGCTGGCCTGCCTGGACCTGACCAGCCTGAACGATGCCGACCAGCCGGCAGACATCGACGCGTTGTGTCGCCGAGCGGTGGGCGCTGACCCGGCACGCGGGGCGGTCCCGGCGGTCTGCGTCTGGCCCCGCTTTGTCGCCCAAGCGCGCGCGCGTTTGCCCGCCGGCATCGCGGTGGCTGCAGTGGCCAACTTTCCCGATGGCAGCAGCGACGCCGCGCGCGCGGTGCGCGACAGCGTCGAGATCGTGCAGGCCGGCGGCCAAGAGGTGGATGTCGTACTCTCTTACCGCGACCTGGCCGCGGCACCCGCGCTGCTGGCGTCGGTGCGTCGTGCCTGTGAAGGCCAGCGCCTCAAGGTGATTCTCGAGAGCGGCGCGCTGCAGGGTCCGGCCTTGATCACCCAAGCGTGCCGCATCGCGCTCGACGCCGGCGCTGATTTCCTCAAGACCAGCACTGGCAAGACCGCCACCAGCGCGACGCCCGAGGCGGCGCGGCTGATGCTGCAGGCCATCGCCAGTCACCCGCGCGGCGCCCAGGTTGGCTTCAAGGCCTCGGGCGGTATCCGGACGGTGGCTGACGCGGGTGTCTACATCGCGCTGGTTCGCGAACTGCTGGGTGAGTCCGCGCTGACGGCGGCGCGCTTTCGCATCGGCGCGAGCGGACTTCTCAACGACATCGAGGCCGTTCTTGCGGGCGGCAGCCGTCCCGCTGCGGCGACTTCTTACTGAAACGAGCCCTGACTTATGCGCCTGCCCCTCCCCCTTCTCGCCAGCCTGGTCGCAGGGCTGGCTGGCTGCGCCCTGCCCCCCGTGGCGGTGCCGCCCGCGCCCTCCGCGATGGTCAAAGTGCAAGTCCTGGCGATCAACGATTTCCACGGCAACCTGAAGCCGCCGCTGGATGGCATCCGCATCCAGGACCCGGCCAACCCGGGCAAGCGCGTCAACATCGAGGCCGGCGGCGCTGAATACATGGCGACCCAGGTCGCGCTGCTGCGGGCCCGCAACGCCAACCATGTCTTCGTCGCGGCGGGTGACTTGATCGGTGCGAGCCCGCTGCTGAGTGCGCTGTTCCGCGACGAACCCACCGTCGAAGCGCTGAGCCTGATGGGCTTGGAAGCCAGTGCGGTGGGCAACCATGAATTTGACAAAGGCGCAGCTGAACTGCTGCGCATGCAGCGCGGCGGCTGCAGCCCGGTTGACGGCTGCAAAGGCCCCAAGCCGTTCAAGGGCGCGGGCTATCAGTACCTGGCGGCCAGCACGGTCGTCGAGGCGACCGGCCAGACACTGTTGCCGGCCTACCATGTCAAGACTTTCGAGGGCGTCCCGGTGGCCTTCATCGGGCTGACGCTCAAAGGCACGCCCAGTATCGTGGTGCCTGCCGGCGTGGCGGGGCTGCGCTTCGAGGATGAGGCCGAGACCGTCAACCGGCTGGTGCCCGAGCTGCGTGCCAAAGGCATCGAGGCCATCGTCCTGCTGATCCACGAAGGCGGCATCCCGGTTGGCGACTACAACGAATGTCCGGGCATCAGCGGGCCGATCGTCGACATCGTCAAGAAGCTCGACAAGGCCGTCGACCTGGTGATCAGCGGCCACACCCACCGCGCCTACAACTGCCGCATCGATGGCCGGCTCGTCACCAGCGGCGACAAGTACGGCACCATCGTCACCGCGATTGATCTGGTGCTTGACCGGCAGACGCGCGACGTCGTCAGTGCGCAGGCCGAGAACCACATTGTTCGCCATGCCACGCTGGCCAAGGCGCCTGAGCAGTCCGCGCTGATCGCGCAGTACGAGCAGCTCGCCGGACCCCTGACCCGGCGCGTGGTCGGCCGTATCGCCGCAGCGCTGCCGCGCGACAGCAACCCGGCCGGCGAGACCGCACTGGGCCAGGTGGTGGCCGATGCGCAGCTCGCCGCGACCCGCGATGTCGGGGCGCAGATCGCGCTGATGAACCCGGGAGGCATTCGCGCCGCGCTGGCGCTGCCCGCCGACGGCCTGTTGCGCTACGAAGACCTTTTCTCGGTCCAGCCTTTCTACAACAACCTGGTCACGATGACGCTGAGCGGCGCGCAGATCGTGCAATTGCTCGAGCAGCAGTGGACCGGGCAGGTCTCGGCGCGCCTGCTGCAGGTGTCCAAGGGCTTCGCTTACACCTGGGATGCTGCGCGACCACTGGGCCAGCGTCTGGTGCCGGGCAGTGTGACGCTGGACGGCCGGCCGCTGGATCTGGCGGCAAGCTACCGCGTCACGGTCAACAGCTTTCTGGCCGGCGGCGGCGACAGCTTTCCGGCGCTCAAGGCCGGCACCGACAGGCGCACCGGCATGATGGATGTCGACGCGCTCGAGCGCTATGTGCAAGCGAACCCGATGCTGGCCCCTGGCAAGCTCGACCGCATCGCGCGCTTGAACTGAAGCGCCGTGCTCGCGCAGTCACTGATCGGGGTCAAGCGCGACGGGGGCACGCTGAGCGAGGCGCAGATTCAGGCTTTTGTGCACGGTCTGGTCGATGAGCGCTGGAGCGAGGGCCAGGTCGCAGCGATGGCGATGGCCATCCTGCTGAAGGGCATGACACGCGGCGAGTGCGTCGCATTGACACAGGCGATGACGCATTCGGGCCTGGTGCTGGACTGGTCTGATGCCGGTCTGGCCGGGCCGGTGCTCGACAAGCACTCGACCGGTGGCGTCGGCGACAAGGTCAGCCTGGTGCTCGCACCGATCGTCGCTGCCTGCGGCGGTGTGGTGCCGATGGTCTCGGGTCGTGGCTTGGGCCACACCGGTGGCACGCTCGACAAGCTGCAAGCGCTGCCGGGTTATGCGGTCGCACCGCCGCGCGAGCAGTTGTTGCGCGTGCTGCGCGAGGCCGGCTGCGCGATCGTTGGCGCCAGTGCCGATCTGGCACCTGCCGACCGGCGGCTGTATGCGATTCGCGATGTCACCGCGACGGTCGAATCGGTGCCGTTGATCACCGCCAGCATTCTGAGCAAGAAGCTCGCCGCCGGTCTGCAAGCCCTGGTGCTCGACGTCAAGCTCGGCAATGGCGCGTTCATGCATCGCCTGGATGACGCACGCACACTCGCGCGCAGCTTGGTCGAGGTGGCCGGTGCGTCCGGTCTGCCTTGCCGTGCGCTGATCACCGACATGGACCAGGTGCTGGGCCGCACCGCGGGCAACGCGCTCGAGGTGGCTGAGAGCCTGGATTTCCTGACCGGCGCTGTGCGCGAACCGCGTCTGCTGGCGCTGACGCTGGCGCTGTCGGCACAGTTGCTGCAGCTCGGCGGTTTGGCGCCCACGCTGGCTGCCGGCCAAGCGCTGGCCGAAGCCGCGCTGAGCAGCGGCCGCGCCGCCGAATGCTTTGCACGCATGGTGGCCGGGCTGGGCGGCCCCGCCGATGTGTTGACCGATGCGCGGCTGCCGGCAGCGCCGGTGCAGGTCGACCTGGTCGCGCCGCGTGACGGCGTGCTCGCTTCGATGGATGCTCGCGCGCTCGGACTGGTGGTCGTCGAGCTGGGTGGCGGGCGCAGGCGCGCTGGCGACACGGTCGACCCACGCGTGGGCTTGTCTGATATCCGGCCGCAGGGCAGCTTGCTGCGGGCTGGCGACCCCTTGTTGCGGGTGCATGCCGCCAATGCGGCCGAGGCCCAGGCCGCCTGCCAGAGCCTGCTCGCGGCGATCACGCTGGCGGAGGTTGCGGCGCCTGTCGGTCCGGTCGTGATCGAGACGCTGATCGAGACGCTGGTCTAGACGCTAGTCCAGACCTTGGTCCAGACGCCAGGCCCCAATCTGGAGACACCGTCTCCGGCGGCCAGCCTTGGCCGCCGGCGAGCCACAATCCTGGCCAAACCGCCGATGGAGATCGCCATGGATCGACGCCAATTACAGACCCGCGCAATCGCTTTGCTGGCGGCGGCTGCCCTGCCTGCAGCGTTGCGCGCCCAGTCGCGCCCCGCCGGGCCGGGCGGGTTTCCCAACAAGACGATCAAGCTGATCGTGCCTTACCCGGCCGGTGGCATCGTCGATGTGGTGCTGCGTGCCGTGGTCGACCCGTTGTCGGCCGAATTGCCTCAGCGCCTGCTGGTCGAGAACCGCACCGGCGCCGACGGCCGCATCGGCTTGACGGCGGTGGCGCAGTCGCCCGCCGACGGCTACACCTTGCTCGCGGCAACGCCCCTCGTGTCGGTGGGCGAGCACTTGATGGCCGACATGGCGGGTCGCAGCAAGGACTTTGCCGGTGTCTGCGCGATCGCCGCGCCGCCGTCGGTGTTCGTCGCCTGGAGCGGGCTGCCGGTCAAGACGATGAAGGAGCTGATCGCGCTGGCCAGCAGCAAGCCGGGCGAGCTCAACGTGCCCAATCCGGGCACCGGCAGCTCGCACCACCTGGGCCAGGAGATGCTGTTCGAGCGCACCGGCATCAAGGTCGCCAACATCAACTACCGCGGCCAGCCGCCAGCGCTGATCGACATGGCCGAAGGCCGGCTTCACTTCGGCATGATCTCTCAGAGCCTGGCGCTGCCGCTGATCCAGGCCGGCAAGCTGCGGGCGCTCGCGGCCAACACCGCCAAGCGCACGCGCTCGCTGCCCGACCTACCCACCATTGCCGAGGCCGGTTTTCCGGACGTGCTGGTGCAATCCTGGTATGGCGTGGCCGCGCCGGCCCGGACACCCGCGCCGGTGGTGTCCTACCTGGGCGAGCAGTTCCTGCAGACCCTGGCCCAAGTCGACAACCGCGCCAAGCTGGAGGCGATCGACGCCGAGGTCCTGGCGCTGGGCGCCGCCGCGTTCGATGCGCTGATCGCCAGCGAGACCCTGCGCTGGGGCGCGTTGATCCGCAAGCGCGGCATCAAGATGGGCTGACGGCCTGGCGCCTGAACGGGCCGGCTGGCAAAACAGCACAATGCGTGGCTCCGCTGTCCACTTTGCCACCATGCCCGACACCCAAGCCCATGCCACGCCCGCGCCAACGCTGGATCTGTTGATCGTCGGTGCCGGTTTTGCCGGGCTGTACCTGCTGTACCGCGCCCGTCGTTTGGGCTTGAAGGCCCGGGTGATCGAAGCGGCCGCTGGCGTCGGCGGTACTTGGTACCACAACCGCTACCCGGGCGCGCGGGTCGACATCCAGAGCCTGGAGTATTCGTTCGGCTTCGATGAAGCGCTGCAGCAGGACTGGCACTGGAGCGAGCGCTACGCCGCGCAGGCCGAGTTGCTGCGTTATGCCAACCATGTCACCGACCGGTTTGGGCTGCGCGATGGCATCCAATTCAACACCCGCCTCGCCGGCGCGCAATTTGACGAGGCCGCGCAGGGCTGGCAGGCCTGGTCAGACCGCGGCGAGCGTTGGTCGGCGCGCTTCCTGCTGCTGGCCGCAGGGCCGCTCTCAACGCCCAACCAGCCCGATTTTCCGGGTCTGGCTGACTTCAAGGGCCGGGTCCTGCATACCGCAGGCTGGCCCGAGCAGGCGGTGGATTTCAACGGCCATCGCGTCGGTGTGATCGGCACGGGCTCATCGGGCGTGCAGTCCATTCCGGTGATCGCTGAGCAGGCAGCCGTGCTTACCGTGTTCCAGCGCACAGCCACCTACGCGGTGCCGGCGCACAACGGCCCGCTCGACCCTGAGCTCGAAGCCGCCGTGAAGGCGGACTACCCGGGTTTTCGTGCGCGCAACCGCAAGATGATGGGGGGTTTCGGCTCGATGCTGCCGCCCAATATGTTCCCGGCTCATTCGGTGTCGCCCGAGCAGCGAGAAGAACTGTTCGAGGCACGCTGGCGCGTCGGTGGCTTTGGTTTGCTGGGCGCTTTCAACGACCTGATCCTCAACCCGCAGTCCAACGAGTTGGCGGGCGACTTCGTACGGCGCAAGATCCGCCAAACCGTGCACGATCCAGTCACGGCCGAAGCACTTTGCCCAACCCACCCGATCGGTTGCAAGCGGCTGTGCGTGGATACTGGTTACTACACCACCTTCAACCGGCCCAATGTGCACCTGGTCGATCTGCAGAAAGCGCCGATCGAGCACTTCACGCCTCAGGGCTTGGTCGCTGGCGGCGTCGAGCACCGCTTGGACACCTTGGTGTTGGCCACAGGCTTCGACGCGATGACGGGCACCGTGCTGCGGATGGATTTGCGCGGACGCGGTGGGGTCAGCATCCAGGACAAATGGCGTGCTGGGCCGCTGAATTACCTGGGCATGGCGGTGGCCGGCTTCCCCAACCTGTTCAACCTGGTGGGCCCAGGCAGCACCTCGGCCGTTACCAACGTGATCGTCGCCATCGAGCACCAGGTGAATTGGATCACCGATTGCATCGCCGATCTGCGTTCGCGAGGCCTGCGCACCATCGAGGCCACGGCCGAGGCCGAGCAAGCCTATGTGGCCCACGTCAACACGGTGGCGGCCCGCACCATCTACCTGAACTGCAACTCCTGGTACCTGGGCGCCAACATCGCCGGCAAGCCGCGGATCTTCATGCCGCTGTTCGGCTTTCCTGCCTATGTGGACAAGTGCGACGACGTGGTGCGCCAGGGTTATGAGGGTTTCGTATTGGCTTGAAGGTTTGCTGTCGTTGGCTTGCAACCAGCCTTCGACGCCCGTTCGCCACCATTGCTGCGTCGGGTTAGCGCGGACCTGATGGCGATGCGGTGCCCTGCGCTGGCAAGGCATCGTCGGCGACCAAATGGTCGACCGCGCGTCTCAAGCCATCGCGTCCGAACGCAATGCCCTGCACCAGCATCGCGGCTTCCAACGCGCCCAAGCAGCCCAGGATGGTGGCCGGATTGCTGTCCCCGAGGTGGCCGATGCGGAAGGCCTTGCCCGTCAACGGGCCCAACCCGCCGGCGATCGCGACGCCGAAGTGGTCACGAGCGACCGCGCGCAATGCGTCGATGTCCACGCCCTCAGGCACAGTGATGGTCGTCACCGATACCGACCGGCTGGCCGGGTCGCGGGCGAAGAATCCGAGCGCACCCGCCTCGGCCCAGCCCGCGACGGCGGCCTGCACCGCACCTGCGAGGCGTCGATGCCTGGCGTACAGCGCCGCTTCGCCTTCCAACGCGATCAGCCCAAAGGCGGCTTCGAGTCCGAACAACAGGGTTTGGGGTGGCGTGCCGCAGAACTTGCGGTAGTTCAGCGGGCTGCGGCGCAGCCGCCAGTCCCAGTAAAAACGGGGCGCGGGGTTGCTTTCGGCTTGCTGCCAGGCCATCGCGTCGACCGCGACCATGCCCACGCCGGGCGGCGTCATCAAGCCTTTTTGCGATGCGCTCAGCACCACATTGGCGGGCAGTGCGTCCATGTCGATCGGTGTACAGCCCAGCGAAGCCACCGCGTCGACCACCAGCAGCGCTGGATGGCCGGTGGCCGTCATCGCGCTTCGGATCGCCCGCAGATCGCTGGTGATGCCGCTGGAGGTGTCGGTGTGGACCACGAACACGGCGACGATCTGTTGGTCGGTGTCGTCGCGCAGCGCCTGTGCGAGCGCCTCGGTGTCGATCGCCCAGCCCGGCTGCCAGGGCGTGCGGACCACCCGCCGGCCCAGCGCCTCGGTCTGCACCGCCCAGGACTCGGAGAAATGGCCGGTGCCCGGGATCAGCACCGCGCCGCCCGGTGGTACCAGGTTCTCGACCACGGCCTCCCAGGCGCCATGGCCGTTGGTGGCGTAGAAGAAGACTTCGGCGCTGTCGCTGTGCAGCAGCCGACGCAGGCCGGACTCGCAGGCTGCGATGGTGTCGTCCAGCCTCGGGTCGCCCATGTCCATGGGTTGTCGCGCCATCGCATGCAGCACCTCGTCGGGTACCGGCGTCGGGCCAGGGGACTGCAGCAAGCGACGACCGGAGATTCTGGGGCTGGAAAAGTGGGCAGGCATGGTGGACAGGGCAGCGGCGTGGCAATGGGCGAAGTGCCGATGCTAAGGCCCCGAGCCATGACCGGTACCAAACGCCCTCAGCGCCAGGGTTCAGCCCCGGCCGGCGCTAGACTGCGCAGTGGTTCGCATGTTGGTTCGCACGTTGGTTTGTGGCTAGGCTCGCACGTTGGCTCGCGCCGGTACCGCGTCCGATCCGCTGGCGCGAGCCCGGCTGACCGCCAGCAGGTTCGGCGGGCTTGCCAATTCCGTTCTAGAAAGGGCTGGACATGATGGATGCTGAAGCACTGAAGTTGCTGCAATGGCTGGCCGATGTGGAGGCGATCAAACAGCTCAAGCACCGCTACTGCGCGCACTGCGACGCCGGCTACGACGCCGACCGCTTGGCCGAACTCTTCACCGACGACGCCATCTGGGATGGTGGCGCGATGGGCTTGCATGATGGGCGCGAAGCGATCCGCAGCTTCTTCCGCGGCTCATCGGCACGCGTGCCATTCGCGTTACACATGGTCACCAACCCGGTGATCGAGGTCGATGGCGACCGCGCGACCGGCCAGTGGTACCTCTGGCAGCCGATGGTCTACGCTTTGCCGGGTGGCGAGCAGGCGCATTGGTTGTCAGCGCGCTACGACGATCGCTATCGGCGCTGCGCCGATGGCTGGAAGTTCGAGCATGTCGCGATCACCATCAAGATCTTGTCGCCCTACGAGCAGGGCTTTGCCAAGGTCCGGATCGCCGATGTCTACGGCGCCAGAGCCAGGTCCGGGCTGTAGCTCAGCGCCGGCGTGCTGCGCGCCGCGCGGCGGCCAGCACCAGCGGTTGGTACCACGACCCGAGCAGGCGCAGCAGCTTGTCGGCCAGCTTGGCGTCGCGACCGACCAGCACCCGGCGCTGGTTGCGCTCGACCGCGCGCAGGATCTGCAGCGCAGCCGACTCGGCCGAAGTGCCGTTGAGCAGTTGGTCAAAACGGGCGCGGGACTTCTCGGTATCGCGTCCGGTGATCAGCGAAGCGCTCGGATCCCACCTGGCTTGCCGGGCGATCTGGGTGCGAACGCCACCCGGGTGGACGCAGGTCGCGCTGACGGGTGCTTTGACCAGTTCGAGCTCCATTCGCAAGGCCTCGGTGTAGCCGCGCACGGCGAACTTCGAGGCGTTGTAGCAGCCGTTCAAGGGCAGCGACATCAGGCCGAACAGGCTCGACAGGTTGACCACGTGGCCGTCGCCTGACGCTCGCAAGTGCGGCAGGAAGGCCTGCGTGCCCCAGACCACGCCCCAGAAGTTAATCGACATCAGCCACTCGAAGTCTTCGCGCTTCACATGTTCGAGCGTCGTCGACAGCGCCACGCCGGCATTGTTGAAGATCAGGTGGATTTGGCCGTGCGACGCGGCCGCCTGGTCGGCCCAGGCATAGACCGCTGCGCGGTCGGCGGTGTCGACCTGCGCCGTGCTGATGCGCAGCCCCGGGTTGCGCTGGCTCGCCAGCGCTGCGGTGGCCGCCAATCCGACCGGGTCGATATCGGACAGCGCCAAGTGGCAGCCGCGGCCGGCCAACGCCAGCGCCAGCGCTCGGCCGATACCCGATGCCGCACCGGTGATCGCGGCCACTTTGTCGTTGAAATGCTTCATGTCGGGCAGGGCTTTCAGAGTCTTGTGAGCATGCGGGGCCGATTCACCCGGCGCTGGGTCCATCACCGAATCCACGCACGGGGAGCGCCGGGCTGCGGCGAAGCCAGTTGTGCTCGGCGTATCGGGCTCGGCCATCGGTGGCATGCAAGGTATAGGCTTGGCGTGACCTGGCCGAGCGGTTGGCCAGGCTGTGGTGCGGCAGCATGCCGTGCAGGCACACCAGCGTTCCGGCCGCCACCTCCAACGGCAGCGCCTCGGCGGGCCAGGGCGTGGCGTCCAGCGGCTCCATGCGCAGGCTGTCGCCCTCGCGCACATAGCGCTCGCGCAGCGGTCCGCGATGGCCACCCGGCGCCACCCACAGGCAGCCGTTGTCCATGGTGGCGTCCTCAAGCGCAAACCAGAAACCTGTCACCGACGTTGGCGTTGTGTCGAAGAAGCTCGCATCCTGGTGCCAGCTGACCTCGCCGCCGATGCCTGGCTGCTTGAAGATCAACATCGACTGCCAGAGCTGAGGATCGACCTGTCCGAGGTCGGCCGCCAGCGCCGCCAATGCCGGGGTGCGCGAAAACCGATCGAACACGGGGTCCAGGTCGTGCAGTGCATGGCCGATCTTGTTGATCGACAGTGCCTTGGATTGACGCAGCCGACCCGCCGCGTCGAAGGCCTCTGCCTCAAAGAAGCACTCGATGCCTTCAGCCGAGTCCAGGAACACCGAATCGGCGCTGCGCTGTCGCTGGTCGCGGGTCGAGAAGACGCTGTGGTGTGACTCGGCGTCGAATGCCTCGACGATTCGCCGGCCGCGTTCGCGCAGTGTGGCCAAGTCATGGTCGGGCTTGAAGCCCGGCAATACGAGGTAGCCTTCGGCCTGGTACTGGTCTTGCTGCTGGTCAGTGAGCATCGAGCGATGATGCCATTCCGGCGTTGGTCAGCCGAATGCCGCAACCGACTGATTTGAATGGAGGATAACCATGTTGATCCGCAATGCCACGCTGCCTGACGGCCGCACCGGTGTGGACCTGTTGGTGCGCGATGGCCGCATTGCCGCGGTGGGCGAGCAGTTGTTCGCCCACCAGTCTCCGCCCACTGATGTCGAGATCGTCGACGCCGAAGGCTGGCTGCTCAGTCCGCCCTTTGTCGACGCCCACTTCCACCTCGACGCGGCGCTGAGTTACGGCCTGCCGCGGGTCAACGCCAGCGGCACACTGCTCGAAGGCATTGCGTTGTGGGGCGAGCTCAAACCATTGCTGACGCAAGAAGCGCTGGTGGAGCGCGCATTGCAGTACTGCGATTGGGCGGTGGCCAAAGGCTTGCTGGCGATCCGCAGCCATGTCGACATCTGCGATGAGCGCCTGCTGGCGGTGCGAGCGCTGCTCGAGGTCAAGCGACAGGTCGCACCCTACTTGGACCTTCAACTGGTGGCGTTCCCGCAGGATGGTCTGCTGCGTGCGCCGGGCGCAATGGCCAATCTGAAGCGCGCGCTCGACCTCGGCGTCGAGGTGGTCGGGGGCATCCCGCATTTCGAGCGCACTTCTGAACAAGGGGCCGAGAGCGTGCGCCTGCTGTGCGAACTGGCGGCCGAGCGCGGCCTGCCGGTCGACATGCACTGTGACGAGAGTGACGACCCGCTGTCGCGTCATATCGAGACCCTGGCATTCCAGACCCGTCGGCTGGGGCTGGAGGGCCGCGTGACCGGGTCGCACCTGACCTCGATGCACTCCATGGACAACTACTACGTGTCCAAGCTGATCCCGCTGATCCGGGAGGCTGGCGTGCAGGTGGTGGCCAACCCGCTGATCAACATCACGCTGCAAGGCCGGCACGACAGCTACCCGAAGCGTCGCGGCATGACGCGGGTACCTGAGTTGATGGCCGCAGGCGTCAACGTGGCCTTCGGCCACGACTGCGTGATGGACCCCTGGTACTCCCTCGGTTCGGCCGACATGCTGGAGGTGGCCCAGATGGGACTGCACGTGGCGCAGATGACCAGCCAGGCCCAGATGCAGGCCTGCTTCGACGCAGTGACGGTCAACGCCGCTCGGGTGATGGGCTTGGTGGACTATGGCCTCACGCCAGGTTGCCATGCCGATTTCTTGCTGCTGCAGGCGCGCTCTGCGGTCGAGGCGATACGGCTGCGGCCGCCCCGCCTTCAGGTGATCCGACGGGGCAGGCGGCTGGCCAGCACGCCGCCGGTGATCGCCACGCTGGGACTGGCCGGTCGGCCAGCCCAGGTCGACTGGACGTTGAGGCGGTGAACGATGGCGCAGCATGGGTCGAACCGTGCTGAGATCGGGCCTTGTCCAAACGGCTGGCCGCAGACCGTCTTCGTTAAAATGTAAGTATCAGGGTTGTCCTGTAAAACTATCAGCTTATGAAACTTATCGGATCGCTGACCAGTCCTTACGTGCGCAAAGTACGTGTGGTGATGGCGGAGAAGAAACTCGACTACCAGCTCGTGCTCGAAGACGTCTGGGGCAGCGATGAGATGCTCAAATCCAACCCGCTGGGCAAAGTGCCCTGCCTGGTGATGGAGGGGGGTGAAGCGGTTTTCGACTCCCGGGTGATCGTTGAATATGTTGACACCCTCTCGCCTGTCGGTCGCCTGATCCCGCCTTCGGGCCGCGAGCGGGTCGAGGTCAGGACCTGGGAAGCACTGGCGGACGGCACTTGCGATGCGCTGCTGCTGGCACGGATGGAGGCGACCTGGGGCCCGCGTGAAGACGCTCGCAGCAAGCCGTGGATTGACCGCCAGATGAGTCGCGTCACCAGCGCGCTCAAGGCCATGAGCCTGGGCTTGGGCGACAAGCCTTGGTGCAATGGCAACCACTTTTCGCTGGCCGATGTGGCGGTGGGCTGCGCACTGTTTTACCTCGATTTGCGCTTCGGCCACATCGACTGGCGCGGTGACCACGCCAACCTGGCCAAGTTGGCCGAAAAACTGGCGGCACGGCCGAGCTTCCTCGACACCGCACCGCCTACGGCCTGAGTCCGCGCGCTGGCCCGCAGGCGTTCAGAAGCTCAGGCGCTCATGCGTTCAGGCCTTCGCGGCCCGAAAGCTGTCGCTTCTCGCCAGCGGCCAGTAGCGTTTGAACACCTCCAGCGGCCAGTCGGCCTCGCCACGCTCGGCGGCCAGCAGCGCGCCTGGTGCCACCGTGGCCAATTGCCGATCCAAGGAGCTCACCTCCTGGTTGCTGTCGCGTCGCATGATGTGGGCTGCGCTGATCTGGTCGGGGTGGCTCAGGCCGGCTGCCTGCACCAATTCCTGTAGCGCTTCCAGCGTTTGGCGGTGGAAGTGGGTCACGCGTCGGGTCTTGTCAGGCACCACCAGCGCTTGTTGGCGCAGTGGGTCCTGCGTGGCCACGCCAGTCGGGCAGGCGTCGGTATGGCAGTGTTGGGCCTGGATGCAGCCGAGTGCGAACATGAAGCCGCGTGCTGAGTTGCACCAATCCGCGCCCAGCGCCATCGCGCGGGCGATGTCGAAGGCGCTGACGATCTTGCCGGCGCAGCCGATGCGGATACGGCTGCGAAGGTTCAGCCCGACCAAGGTGTTGTGCACCAAGCGCAGGCCCTCCTGCATTGGTGAGCCGACATGGTCGCTGAACTCCAGCGGCGCGGCGCCGGTGCCCCCTTCGGCGCCATCGACGACGATGAAGTCGGGTAGCAGGTCGCTCTCGGCCATCGCTTTGGCCAGCGCAAACCATTCCCAAGGGTGGCCGATGCACAGCTTGAAACCCACCGGTTTGCCGCCCGACAGCTGGCGCAGCCTGTCGAGGAACTGCAACATGCCCAGCGGCGTCGAGAAAGCGCTGTGAGCTGCTGGCGAGACACAGTCGACCCCGATCGGCACGCCGCGTGCCGAGGCGATCTCGATCGACACCTTGGGCCCAGGCAAGACGCCGCCATGCCCGGGTTTGGCGCCCTGGCTGAGCTTGAGCTCGATCAGCTTGACCTGCGGGTCGCGGGCGTTGGCCTCGAACTTGGCCTCACTGAAGCTGCCGTCATCGTTGCGGCAGCCGAAGTAGCCTGAACCGATTTCCCAGACCAGGTCGCCGCCGTTCTGGCGGTGGTGAGCGCTGATCGAACCCTCGCCGGTGTCGTGCATGAAGCCACCGGCCTTGGCGCCGCCGTTGAGCGCCAGGATCGCGTTGGCGCTGAGCGCGCCGAAGCTCATCGCTGAGATGTTGAACAGACTGGCGGCATAGGGCTGGCTGCATCGGTCGCCGCCGATGCTGACGCGGAAGTCGTGGCTCGCCAGCACGCTGGGCTGCAGCGAGTGGTTGATCCATTCGTAGCCCGCCTGGCCCACGTCGAGTTGGGTGCCGAAGGGTCGCTTGTCCGATTCGCCCTTGCTGCGCTGGTAGACCAGCGAGCGCTGCTGACGCGAAAAAGGCACCGCCTCGCGATCGCTTTCGAGCAGGTATTGCCGGATCTCGGGCCGCACCCATTCGAACAGGAAGCGGATGTGGCCGATCACGGGATAGTTGCGCAGCAGGGCATGCCGGGTTTGACGCAGGTCTCGGAGTCCGATCACCAAGCCGGTGGCGCCGAGCAGCGTGAGCCAGAAGCCTTGGCGCAACGTGAACCAGGACAACAGCCCCGTCAGCAGGGCCACGCCGGCTGTCAACAAGGTCAGGTATCGGATGGGGAAGTGGCGGTCCAGTGCGATCAACCAGGTGGGCATGGCTATCCTTGTCTTGGCCTGCGATGCGCCGCCGGGACGGCGGTGCCATCACGGCGAAGCGTGTAAATCACTATAAGCCGGTATAACGACACATTGGTGATGGGCCGGAACGCCGCAGTAGAACCGCATTGTTCTCGCTGTCGGCGGGTAATTACCCTTAGTCCACGGTCTGGCGGTAGCGCACCAGCGACAGCGCCGCAGCCGCCGCCAGGAACAGCGCCATCGGCCAGAGCTCGGGCCAGAGCTGGGCCAGACCGTTGCCCTTGAGCAAGATGCCTCGAACGATGCGCAGGAAATGCGTCAGCGGCAGCACCTCGCCCAGCCACTGCGCCCATCGCGGCATGCCGCGGAATGGGAACATGAAGCCCGACAGCAGCAGCGAAGGCAGAAAGAAAAAGAAGGTCATTTGCAAAGCTTGCAGCTGGTTGCGCGCCAGCGTCGAAAAGGTGAAGCCCACGCCCAGGTTGGCAAGCATGAAGACACCGATCATCGCCATCAGCAGCGCGAAACTCCCGCTCATCGGCACTTCGAACAGCAGCCAGGCTGCGGCCATGATCACGCCCAGCTGGAGATAGCCGATCAGCACGTAGGGCAGCACCTTCCCCAGCATCACCTCAAGTGGACGCACCGGCGTGGCGAGCAGGTTTTCCATCGTGCCGCGCTCGCGCTCGCGGGTCATCGCCAGGCCGGTGAGCATCACCATCGTCATGGTCAGGATGGTGCCGATCAGACCGGGCACGATGTTGTAGCGCGACAGCCCCTCGGGGTTGTAACGGCGGTGGATTCGAAGCTCGAACGCGGGTTCACGCGCTTGCTGGCTGGCCAGCGGTCCGACCAGGTCGTGGGCCAGCGCCTGCTGCTGGATCTGCGCCAGTGCGGCGACGGCGTTGCCGCCTGCGGCCGGGTCAGTGGCATCCATCGCCACCAGCACCGCCGGATGTTCGCCACGCAGCACCAGCGTGCTGAAGTCGTTTGGCAGCACCACCATGAACTGGGCCTGGCCATTCTCGAGCAGCGCATCGGCCTCGGCCTCGGTGGCGCTGTGGTGCGTAAAGCGGAAGTAGCCGCTGTTGGCCAGCGCCGCAACCAGGCTGCGGCCCAATGGCCCACTGTGCTGGGCCACCAGCACAGTGGGCAGGCCCTTGGGGTCGGTATTGATCGCGTAGCCGAACAGCACCAGTTGGATCACCGGAACGCCCACTGCCATCGCAAACGTCAGCCGGTCGCGCAGCATTTGCTGCAGCTCCTTGATGAAGACTGCCGCGGTGCGCCGCCAGGACCAGCGTGCTCCGCTGATCATGCGAAGTTGTCCTGGGCTTTGTCGACCAATCGAACGAAAGCGTCCTCGAGGTCGGCGGCGCCGGCCGCCGCGACGATCTGGCTGGCGGTACCTTCGGCCAGCACCCTGCCATAGGCGATGTAGCAGAGCTGGTCGCAGCGCAGCGCTTCGTCCATGTAATGGGTCGACACCAATACCGTGATGCCCGCGGCTGCCAGGCGGTGGATCTCGTCCCAGAACTCGCGTCTGGCTTTGGGGTCGACGCCGGCCGTGGGCTCGTCGAGCAGCAGCAGGCTTGGGCGATGGATCAGGCAAGCGGCCAGCGCCAGCCGCTGCTTCCAACCCCCCGAGAGCTGGCCGGCAAGTTGGCGCTGGCGCGCGGTCAATCCCAATCGCTCGAGCGCACCATCGACCTCGGCGCGGCGATTGGGCAATTCAAACAGCCTGGCGATGAAATCGAGGTTCTCTCGGATCGACAGGTCTTCGTAGAGGCCGAAGCGCTGCGTCATGTAGCCGACCTGGCGTTTGATGGCGGCGGCTTCGCGAAGGATGTCCAGCCCCAGGCAGGTACCGCTACCGCCGTCTGGCCTGAGCAGGCCGCAAAGCATGCGCAAGGTGGTGGTCTTGCCGCTGCCGTTGGGACCGAGAAAGCCACAGATGCGGCCGCGTTGGAGCGCCAGGTCGAGTTGGTCGACCACCGCGCGGCCGCCGTACCGCTTGCTCAAACCGTGCACCGCGATGGCGGGCGACCCGTCGCCAGCGCTCATGGCGTTGCAAGCTGTACGTCCAGCGGCTGTCCCGGTTTGAGCCGCGCCGCATCGGCGGCCACCGGCCGGGCCTCGACCATGAAGACCAATCGGTCGCGCTGTGTCTGGGCATAGATCACCGGTGGTGTGTACTCGGCCTGGGTCGCGACTCGACTGATGCGAGCGGTCAGCGGCTGGCCACAGCCGTCGCATCGGATCGTCACGGGCTGGCCCAGCGCCAGCGTGCCGAGTTGTTGTTCGTTGACGAAGAACCTGGCCTTGACCGCGCCGGCTGGTAGCAAGGCCAGCACGGGTGCGCCGGGCTGCACCCATTCGCCAACCCGGTAGTAGGTGTCGCTGACCAGCGCCGTCACTGGCGAGCGTTGGGTCTTTTGACCGAGCCGCCATCGGCTTTGCTGCAGCGCTTGAGCGGCGGCGCGTGCGGTCGCGCGTGCGGCTTCTCGCTCTGCGGGTCGGGCTGGCAGTTCGGCGACCCGCAGCGCGGCATGGAGTTCTGCGACCCGGGCCGCGCTTTGGGCGGCGGCGGCCTGGCTGTCTTCGAGCCGTGCCGGTGAGACAAAGCCTTGCTGAACCAGAGGCTGCTGGCGAGCCAACTCGCTCAGGGCCAGCGTCGCTTGGGCTGTGGCCTGCGCCAGTTGGGCCCGGATCACCGCGATCTCCTCGCTTCGGCGCCCGCTGTCGATGTTGCGGGCCTGGGCTTGGTTGGCAGCCAAGCGGTCACTGGCTTCAGCCAACGCCGCCTGCTCGGCGTCTGATTCGAGCGTGAACAGCGCCGCGCCAGCGGTGACCTGCTGGCCAGCTTGCACGGCCAACGCGGTCAGTGTGCCGGCCAAGGGTGAGGCGATCCGGACATAGTCACCTTCGGCGTAGCCCGACCAATCGGCGGGCGGTGGTGCGTGGCAGGCGGCCAGCAGCATCACTGCGCTGAGCGCGCTGCACGTGGGGATGCGCAGGGTCATGGTCCGTCCTAAAGGAGCCGGCGCCAAGCGCTGCGGCGTGATTGCTCGCGTCGGGGCCAGCATGGCAGCCGCGTCAAGCTGCGCATTGTTGGCGCGGCGCCGGCCTGGAAGGCCTCTAAAACGCAGGTCACCCTGGCGAAACACGCCCTATGCCGTTTCGGCTTGCGCCACCGCAAACCGGCGGGCGATCAGATCTGGCGCGCTGACGGCTCAGTCGTGCTGGCTATACTGCAGCAGCGCCGATTTGTTGCTGATTGCGGGCGCTTTAAAAATGCCGCTAAACGTGATGCCCCTCCCGGTGACCACGCTTTGGTGCGGCACCGTTATTTTCTTGGGGCAGCTGCCACACACCATGGCCTCGATCGGACACGTCAAACCTCAAACCATGCGCTTCGCCGACGGCTTGCCGCTGCGCAGCGGCGCATCGCTGGCAGGCTATGAACTCGTCTACGAGACCTATGGCGAGCTCAACGCTGCGCGCAGCAATGCGGTGCTGGTGTGCCACGCGCTCAACGCCAGCCACCATGTGGCAGGGACGCATGAGGGCGTTCCGCGCAGCGAGGGTTGGTGGGACAACTTGATCGGGCCCGGCAAGCCGCTCGACACCGGGCAGTTCTTCGTCATTTGTGTCAACAATTTGGGATCGTGCTTCGGCTCGACCGGCCCGACCCACACCAACCCAGACACCGGACGCCGCTGGGGTGCTGACTTTCCGGTCGTCACGGTCGAGGACTGGGTCGACGCCCAGGCCCGCTTGCTGGACCGTCTGGGCATTGCCAAGCTCGCCGCGGTGCTGGGTGGTAGCCTGGGTGGGATGCAGGCGCTGAGCTGGACGCTGCGCCACCCGGACCGGGTTGGCGAGTGCATCGCAGTGGCGACCGCGCCGAATCTGTCCGCGCAGAACATCGCCTTCAACGAGGTGGCGCGCCGCGCGATCATCACCGACCCTGATTTCCACGGCGGCCATTACGACGCCCACGGCGTTCTGCCCAAACGCGGGCTCAGGGTGGCGCGCATGATCGGCCACATCACCTACCTGTCTGACGACTCGATGGAGCAGAAGTTTGGCCGCGAGCTTCGGGCTGCCGAGCTTGGCTATTCGACCCAGGACATCGAGTTCCAGATCGAGAGTTATCTGCGCCACCAGGGCGACAAGTTCAGCGAGTATTTCGATGCCAACACCTACCTGCTGATCACGCGCGCGCTCGACTACTTCGACCCTGCGCTGGCTTTTGGCGGCGACCTGTCGGCGGCCTTTGCTGCGGCGCGCGGCAAGCGCTTTCTGATCGTGAGCTTCACGACCGACTGGCGTTTTTCGCCGGCGCGCTCGCGCGAGATCGTCAAGGCGCTCGTCGACAATCGTATCGATGTCAGCTACGCCGAGATCGCTGCACCGCACGGGCACGACGCCTTTCTGCTCGAAGACCCGCGCTACCACGGTGTGCTGCGCGCCAGCTTCAAACGTATCGCGGCGGCGCTGACGCCATGAGCCGCACGCCGATCCCGCAGGTCACGCTCGAACAGGGCTTGATCGCTGAGTTGGTGCCTGCTGGCGCCAGGGTGCTTGACCTGGGCTGTGGCGACGGGACCTTGCTCGATTACTTGCAACAGGTCAAGGGTTGCAGCGGCTACGGTGTCGAAATCGACGACGACAAACTGCTGGCCTGTGCCGAGCGCGGTGTCAACGTGCTGCAACTCAACCTCGAGGACGGCTTGGCGCTGTTCGAGGACCGCAGCTTCGACGTGGTGCTGCAACTGCAGACACTGCAGCATCTGCGCAATACCGAAAAGATGCTGCTCGAGACTGCTCGGGTCGGCCGCATCGGCATCGTCACTTTCCCGAACTTTGCGCATTGGCCGAATCGTTGGTCGGTGCTGCGTGGGCGCATGCCGGTCACGCGCGCCCTGCCTTATGAGTGGTACGACACGCCGAACATCCGGGTCGGCACCCACGCCGATTTCGAAGTGCTGGCGCGGCGCAACGGCCTGAAAATCCTCGACAGCTTCGGGCTGCAATCGGGGTCTGCCGTGCGGCGCTGGCCCAATTTGCGGGCCAGCGTGGCGGTTTTCAGTTTCGAAGGCAGCGCCGAGCCCGCGCTTTAGCGCAGCCTAGCGCCCGGTCGCGGGTGCACTGGCTGATGCACTGGCCGATGCGCTGGGTGATTGGTTGGGTGATTGGTTGGGTGATTGGTTGGGCGATAGGTTGACCGATGGCGTAGACGCTGCTGCGGCCGGGCTGCCTGCCGACGCCAGCGCTGCCGTATGCCGGCGCGGCAGGTCGCGGATCCAGTCGGCCGGGATGGCGAAGTTCAGATTCTGTGTATCGCCGCCGATAGAGGCGATCGTCGTCAGGCCCAGCAGTTCACCGGCTTCGTTGAACAGCCCGCCACCGCTTGAGCCGCCGGAAATGGCGGCCGAGGTCTGTATCAGCACCAGTTGGCCAGCGCTGTTGCGACGCAAGGACGACACCAGGCCCGCGCTCAAGGTCAGGTCCAGGCCTTTCGGGTGGCCGATGGCATAGGCCGGCTGGCCGACCGCCGCGGCAGAGCTGCTGCCCAGCGGAATCGGCGGGCCCGCTGCGCCCTGTACCTCCAGCTGGCAGAGGTCGCGCTGCACATCCCACAGCACCAGCTTGGCGGACATCACTTTGGCTTGGCCATCGCGTCTGACCTGGACTCGTTGGGCCCGCGCCAGCACATGACAGTTGGTGACCAGCTGGCCGGGTGCGACCACCACTGCGCTGCCTTGCACCAGCGGCAAGCCATCGCCATCCAGCGTCTGAACCCGCCAGACGCTGGGCGAGACCCTGGCAAACAGTTCGGCGGGAGTCATGGCAGCGGCCAAGCTCAGCGGGGTCAACACCAGCAGGCAGATTCCCGCCAGGTCCCTGGCGCGACGGCCCTGTCGTGCGGACAGCGTCATCGCGATATCAGCCCTTGCAGGTCGCGGGTGCTGGCGTTGGGGTTGAGCACGGCTTCGCCCTTGTACTGTCCGCCTTGGATCAGCGAGGCCCGGGGCGCTGCCGCCCGTGCCTGGGCGATCGGCACGCAGGCTTGCCCGGGCAGGCTGCGCAGCACCGCGTCAGGCGGTATCTGCGGCCGCTCTGGCGAGCTGACGTCCAGCAAGCGTGCGCCGCAGCCCGCGCCAGCCAGACCTTGCACCAGGTAGGTCTTGCCGGCCCTTGGGCTGAAGGTCCAGCGCATTGCGCAACTGGGCTGCCCCGCGCGCAGCACCTGGAACTCCAGTGTGGTCAGCACTTCAGCCGGCAGCATCGCCGGTTCGGGTGTGCGCTGTGCGGTTCCGCTAG
Source organism: Burkholderiales bacterium (assembly GCA_947448955.1). Classification (GTDB taxonomy): domain Bacteria; phylum Pseudomonadota; class Gammaproteobacteria; order Burkholderiales; family Burkholderiaceae_C; genus Pseudaquabacterium. Next base: position 15,429 of record CANFPU010000022.1, on the reverse strand, counting down.
ACAATCGCTGGGGCTCTTTGCACTGCAGCGTGTCCATCAGCTGGTTGAGCGCAAATTGATCATCCGGCGACACTGCCCCGCGCAGCAGCAGGCGCGCGCTGGGCCCGATGCTCGGCGCTGTCGCCGTGCTGGGCGCTGAAGCGTTGGGAGGGTTGGCGCAAGAGGTCAGCGAGGCGAGCGCGATGACTCGCAGCATGCGCTGGGCGGCAACGGTCGGCCCGCAACCCCGCCCGCCGAGGCGACTCGGCGCGGTCGTGGGGGCGGCTCGGGAAGCACCTTGGGCTTGCATACCGGCATCAGTGTAGGGGGCTGGGCTCTAAACTTGGCAAATGGCCACGCTCAGCACCGCCGACGGCACCTCTCTCAAGCTCCGGAGCTGGCCTGGGCCTGTCGGTCCGGCACGCGGTACGGTGTTGGTCGTCCACGGATTGGGCGAGCATGGCGGGCGCTACGCCCAGGTGGCGGCCCGATTGGCCGGCCAGGGCTGGGCTGTGGCTGGCTATGACCAACGCGGCCATGGACTATCGACCGGACCACGTGGCGGCTTGGCTGCTGATGACAGCCTGCTGGCCGATCTCGGCTGCGTGATTGAGCACCTGCGTCGCGAGATGCCCGGCCCGCTGCTGTTGCTGGGCCACAGCATGGGTGGATTGGTGGCCGGTCGCTATGTCGCTGAAGCCTTGTCCCCGGCACCGGCGCCTTGGTGGCAGCCGGTTGACGGGTTGGTGATGTCCTCACCGGCGATCGACCCAGGCATGAGCCGCGCCCAGAAACTGTTGTTGGCGCTTGCCGCGCCGGTGGCGCCGTCGTTGGCGCTGGGCAATGGCCTGAAGCCTGAATGGGTCTGCAGCGACCCAGCGGTCGTGCGGGCTTATGTCGCCGACCCTCTGGTGCACGACCGTGTCACGCCGCGTCTGGTGCGTTTCATCGTCGCAGCCGGTGCGCTGGTGCTGGCGTCTGCACCGCGCTGGACCATGCCGACGCTGCTGCTGTATGCCGGTGCCGACCGCTGTGTCGCGCCGCGTGGCAGCGAGGACTTTGCCGCTGCGGCGCCGCAGACCGTAGTGCTGGCGCAGCGCTACCCGGAAATGGCACATGAGATCTTCCATGAGCCCGGTCAGGATCGGGTGCTGTTCGATCTGGTCGCTTGGTTGTCGACCCAAGCACCGCCCGGGCCTAAACTGCCCCTCTTGGAACCCTGATCTGAGGAAAAACCATGAATGCACGTGATCCGCTGCTGCCTGTGCAGCCTGATGAAGCCGCTGCGCTGGGCGTTTATGCCGACCGCCGCTGGGACGAAGCCATCGTGCCAGCGCTCACTGACTACATCGGCGTGCCCGCCAAGAGCCCGATGTTCGACGCCGATTGGGCGTCTCACGGCCACCTTGAACGTGTGGTGCGCGATGCGGCGGCCTGGGTCGAATCGCGAAAAGTGCCTGGCCTGACGCTGGAGGTGGTGCGGATCGAGGGCCGTACACCGGTGATCTTTTTTGAAATCCCGGCCACCCGACCGGCGTCCAGCGACACCGTGGTGATGTACGGTCACCTCGACAAGCAGCCCGAGTTCACCGGCTGGCGCAACGATCTCGGTCCCTGGACGCCCAAGTACGAGGGCGGTCTCCTCTACGGCCGCGGCGGCGCCGACGACGGCTACGCGGTCTATGCAGCCATCACCGCGGTGGAGGCGCTGAAGGCTCAAAATCTGACGCATCCGCGAATCGTTGGCTTGATCGAGACCTGCGAGGAGAGCGGTTCGCACGACTTGCCGCCTTACCTCGACGCGCTGCGCACCCGGCTGGGCAATGTCAGCTTGGTGGTGTGCCTGGATTCCGGCGCCGGCAACTATGACCAGCTCTGGCTGACCACCTCGCTGCGCGGCATGGTGTCGGGCGTGCTCAAGGTCGAAATCCTGACCGAGGGCATCCACTCGGGCGACGCCAGCGGCGTGGTGCCGTCGAGTTTTCGCGTGCTGCGCAACTTGCTGGACCGGCTCGAAGACTCGTCCACTGGGCGGCTGTTGCCCGAGAGCTTCCACTGCCAGCTGCCGACCGACCGTTTGGCCCAGGTGCAGGCGGCTGCGGCGATGCTGGGCGACGCGCTCTGGCAGCGGTTCCCCTGGGCCTGTGGCGCCGACGGCGGCTCGACCCTGCCGACGACCACCGATCCGGTGGAAGCGCTGCTCAACCGCACTTGGCGGCCGACGCTGTCGGTCACCGGGGTCGACGGTTTCCCTGACATGAAGAGCGCCGGCAACGTGCTGCGGCCCTACACGTCCTTCAAGCTCAGCCTGCGCTTGCCGCCGCTGGTCGATGGTCACCAGGCGTCACTGCAATTGAAGACGCTGCTCGAGGACAACGCGCCTTACAACGCCAAAGTTACCTTTCACCCCGACGGTCGTGCGGGCGCGCTGGGCGCCACCGGTTGGAATGCGCCCAGCCTGGCGCCTTGGTTGGAGGCTGCGCTGAACACCGCTTCGCAGGCTCAGTTTGGCGCGCCGGTGGGCTACATCGGCCAGGGCGGCACGATCCCGCTGATGAGCATGTTGCAACAGGGCTTCCCGTCGGCACAGATGATGGTCTGCGGCGTGCTCGGCCCGAAGAGCAATGCGCATGGACCCAACGAGTTCCTGCATGTGCCCTATGCCAAGCGATTGACGGCCGCAGTGGCCCAGGTGATCGCCGCCTGTCCCTGAGCCGGGGCGCGCGGCTGGCGCCAGCTGGCGGGCTCAAGAGCTGGTCCGCCAGCTGGCGGACAGAGCCTTAGCGCATCGAGAAGGCCGTGGTCGTCAGCGATCCGGTCATCGGTTCGATCAAGGCCATCAAGGGCTTCAAGTCGCGGTATCGCAGCGCCACCTTCGCGACATAGCCAAAAAAACGAGTCAAATCTGCGCTGTAGGCTGGCTTGCCGTCGCGGTGTTTGAGCCGACAGAAGATGCCCAGCACTTTGAGGTGGCGCTGCAGCCCCATCCATTCCAGCGCGCGCCAAGTCTCGCCGAAGTCGGCAGCCATCGCATGCTCGCCGAACAACCCGGCCGCGCGCGCCTGCTGCCACCAGCGCGCGGCCCAGTCGATCTCCAGCGACTCGTCCCATGAGATGAAAGCGTCGCGCAGCAGCGATGCGATGTCGTAGGTCACCGGCCCCAGCACGGCATCCTGAAAATCGAGGATGCCTGGGTTGGGCTCAGCCACCATCAGGTTGCGCGGCATCCAATCCCGGTGCACGGGCACCTGTGGCTGGTTCAGCGCGCTGGACACCAACAGGTCGCACAAGCGCAGCCAGGTGGTGGTCTGCGCTGGCGTCCAGACGATGCCGTATTCATGGCCCACACACCATTCGGGAAACAGCTCGAGCTCGCGCCGCAGAAGGTCGTGGTTGTAGGCAGGCAAGCCGCCAGCGTCGACCCGAGACTGAAACTGCACCAGCGCGGCACTGGCTTCGCGCATCAACCGGTCTGCTTTGGCCGGCTCAGCCGTCTTCAGCGCTTGCAGGTACAGGTTCTGGCCCAGGTCGGCCAGCAACAGGAAGCCTTGCTGCGCGTCGATGGCCAGTACCTCGGGCGCATGCAGTCCGGCAGCACGGATGCGGCTGGCGATATCGACGAAGGACTGCACATCCTCTTTCTGCGGCGGCGCATCCATCACGATGCGGCTGACGCCGCCAGCCCCTTGTACCCGGAAATACCGCCTGAAGCTGGCGTCCGCTGAGGCGGGTGCCAGGCTCGCGCCGTCGAGCTGAAAACGGTGCGCCAGCGGGGAGAACCAGCGCCAGAATTCGGCTTCGCGCGCTTTGTCGGGCCAGTCGATCGTCGTCAAGGCTGTGGTCATCAGGGGCAGTTTTGCTCGCCCTCGGCAGTGCCGAAGAGGGAGGCTCTCTTCGCGAGGCTCATGGATAATTCGTCGATTCTACGAATCGCTCGCCCTTGGCTGGCCCTGCGACATCGCGGTGCCAGCCAAAGGCGTCAGCCACATCGCTTTCGTGCCAACCGCTTCTCGCGCAGCCTGCTATCGCCTCTGGTCACCAACCCGTTTGGTGAATTGCGTCTGGCAGCGGCTCGAGCGCCTTGGGTCCGCTCTGGTTGTGACCCTGGTCGGCTGGACGTTCACTTGCGCACAGGCCGGTACCGTTGTTGAATCCGCGGTGACCTTGCAGCCCAGCACGGCCTTGGCGCCCCTGCCTGCCGGTGCCGTGACCAGCCAGCGGCCGATCGTGCTGCGCGCTGATGCGTTGCTGCTGCGTCCTGCGCTGGATGCCGTGGCCGAGGGCAGCGTCGAATTTCGTCGCGCTGGCACGCTGATACGCGCTGATCGGCTCAGCTACGACAGTGGACAGGACAGGGCCAGCGCCCTGGGCCAGGTCTGGGTCACCCGGGGCGGTATGCGCTACAGCGGCCCCGAGCTTCAGTTGAAGGTTGAGCGGTTTGAGGGTTTTTTCCTCCAGCCCGAATTCGATTTCAGCAGCCTGGGTGCTGGCGGTCGGGCTGATCGCATCGACTTTCTCGACAGCGACCGCTTGCGGGCCGAACGTGCGATCTACAGCAGTTGCCCGCGCGAGGACAACAACCAGCCCGACTGGCTGCTGCGCACCGACCGGATCAAGCTTGACTTTGCCGCCAGCGAAGGCGTGGCCGAGGGCGCCGTGCTGCAGTTTCTGGGTCTGCCCATCCTGGGCTTGCCGGCGCTGAGTTTTCCGTTGAGTGACGATCGCAAGAGTGGCTGGCTGCCGCCCACTTTGGTGCCGTTGGACAGCCGCAATGGCTTCACACTGGCCGTCCCTTATTACTGGAACATGGCGCCAAACCGCGACTTGACGCTGACGCCAACGGTGATGACGCGCCGAGGCCTTTCGCTCGACAGCGAGTTCCGTTATCTTGAACGTGAGCACAGTGGTCGGTTTCGTCTCAACTGGTTGCCGCAGGACCGTGTGTCCGGTGGTTCGCGCCACGCCTTGGACATCGACAACCAGGGCCGGTTGTTTGGCGGCCTGGACTACAGCGCGCGCTGGCGGCAGGTCTCTGACAGCGCTTACTGGCAGGATTTCCCGCGATCACTCCCCGGGGCGATCGTGCCGCGCCTGCTCACCGAGGAGTTCAGTGCTGAGCGTGTTCAGAGCACGCCGCTGGGCTTGTTGACCGGCTATGCCAGAGTCCAGCACTGGCAGGTGTTGCAGACCGGCAGCGGATCGGACTTGATCGTCGCGCCCTATCAGCGCAGCCCGCAATTGGGTCTGCGTCTGACGTCCCCGTTGTCGGCAGGCCTGCAAGCCGCCTTCGAGACCGAAATCAATCACTTCACCCGGCCCGATGCCTCGACGAGCGCCGCCATGCCCACCGGTTGGCGTTGGCATGCGGTGGGCCAGTTGAGCCGTCCGTTTGTACAGCCCGGCGGATGGATCACGCCCAAGCTCCTGCTCAACACGGCCACCTATGACCTCGACCCGATCGGTGACCTGGCTGGCAGACGCGCCTCTCGGTTGATCCCGAGTGCTAGCGTGGATGCCGGTCTGGTCTTCGAGCGTCCGGTCAGTTGGTTCGGTCGCACGCAACGCCAAACGCTGGAGCCGCGAATGCTCTATGTCAACACGCCGTTCCGCGACCAGTCGGGCTTGCCGAATTTCGATTCGGCCGAGCGAGACTTCAACACCGTGTCAATTTATGCCGAGAACGCTTTTTCGGGTGTTGATCGGGTGTCGGATGCGCACCAGCTCACCGCGGGCGTCACCACCCGTTTGGTCGATGCGCAAAGCGGCGCCGAGACCCTGCGCTTGGGGCTGGCCCAGCGAATCCGGCTTCGTGATCAGCAAGTGGTGCTCAGTGGCGAAACCCTGAGCCAGCGCTTTTCAGATCTGCTGATTGAGGGCGCCAGTTCGGTCTTCCAGCCCTGGAGGTTCGACGCTGCATTGCAATACAACCCCGACACCCGCCGCGTGGTCCGATCGATCATCGGCGCGCGCTATTCGCCGGCGCCATTTCACACCCTAAGCGCCCGCTACCGGCTGGCCAGCGGATTGTCCGAGCAAGTTGAATTGGGCTGGCAATGGCCGGTTTATGGCGGGACGGCCAAACCCGTTGGTGCAGCAGGGGGTTGTGGCGGTACGCTGTACGCGGTGGGTCGGACGAACTACAGCCTCAAGGACAGCCGCATGACCGATGCCACCATCGGTGTCGAGTACGACGCCGGCTGCTGGATTGGCCGCGTCGTGGCCGAGCGGCTGTCCACGGGCCGGGCCGAGGCCAGCACGCGCTTGTTGCTCCAGCTCGAGCTGGTCGGCCTGTCCAGGCTGGGCGCCAACCCGCTGCAGCTGTTGAAGGACAATATCCCCGGCTACCGGTTGCTGCGTGAGCCAGGTAAAGCCTTGATTCCCACCTCTGAGCCATGACCCACCATCACTTTTCTCAGTGTCTGCGCGCCACGGCGCTGGCCATGGCCGGCGCAGCCTGCTTTTCGGCCGCGCCGACGGCGGCCCAGTCTCAGGCAACGCGCACCAACCTCAGCGGCGACTTCATCGTGGCCGTGGTCAATACCGAGGCGGTCACTTCGGTAGAGGTGGCGCAGCGCATCGAGCGCCTGGGTGCTGAGGTGCGGCGTGGCGGCGGCAAGCCGCCTGACACGGACGTTTTGCGCCAGCAGGTGCTCGACAGCTTGATTGATGAGCGGGTCCAGATCACCTTTGCACGCGAGGTGGGCCAGAAGGTCGATGACGCCGAGATCGATCGTGCGGTGACCAATGTGGCGGCCCAGAATCAGATGACAGTGCCGCAGTTGCGGGATCGATTGCGCAGCGAGGGTATGGACATGGCTCGCTTTCGCAACAACCTTCGCGATCAGTTGCAGGTCGAGCGGGTGCGCGAGCGCGAGGTCAATGCTCGAATTCGCATCACCGACGCCGACATCGACCGCGTGCTCGTCGAGCGGCGCGCCAAGGCATCGACTCAGGTGCAGCTCAACTTGGCGCAGATCCTGATCACCGTGCCCGAGGACGCCGATGCGCAAGTGCTGGCGCAGCGATTGGCGATCGCCGGGCGGGCCCTTGCTCGCTTGAATGCGGGCGAAGATTTTGCCAAGCTAGCGCGTGAGATCAGCGAAGACAGCAACCGTGCGAATGGCGGCGAGATCGGCTTGAGGCCGGCAGAGCGGCTGCCCGACCTCTTCGTCGAAGCAGCGCGGGACATGGCGGTCGGACAGTTGTCGGCCCTGCCATTGCGCAGTCCCGCAGGTTTGCACATCATCAAGCTGATCGACCGCCAACAAAGTGACCCCTTCCAGGTCACCCAGACCAAAGCCAGGCACATCCTGCTGCGCCTGTCGGACCGAGACCAGGCCGCAGCCGTGAGTCGTCGCATGGCCGACTGGCGCCGGCAGATCGAGCGCGGTGACAAGAAATTCGAAGACTTGGCGCGTGAGGTGTCCGAGGATGGTTCGGCAACCACTGGCGGAGAATTGGGCTGGGCTGCGCCAGGACAATTTGTGCCCGAGTTCGAGGAAGCGATGGCCAAGCTGGCGCCGGGAGACCTGTCTCCGCCAGTGGTGTCTCGTTTTGGCGTGCACCTGATCCAGGTGCTGGAACGGCGAAGCGTCGCGGCCGATCCGAAAGAGCTGCGGGAGCAGACTCGCAACCAACTGCGCGAGTCAAAGTTTGACCAGGCCTACAACGACTGGGCCAAGGAGTTGCGCTTGCGTGCCTACATCGAGATGCGCGAGCCGCCGCAGTGAGGAAGTTTCAAGCCTGGCCTGCGGCATGGGCCAGCACATGAAGCCTTTTGCGAGAAAGCGTTTCGGTCAGCACTTTCTGGTCGATCACGCCGTGATCGATGCGATCATCAGGGCGATTGCGCCCAAGCCAGGCGAGGCGCTGGTCGAGATCGGCCCCGGTTTGGGCGCTTTGACCCAACCCCTGCTCGAACGCTGCGGCGCGCTCACCGTGATTGAACTCGACCGCGATCTGGCCGTGCGCTGGCGTCAGCGTGCTGGCCTGACGGTGATCGAGTCTGATGTCCTGAGGGTCGATTTCGCAGCACTGGCCGATGCTGCAGGCCAGCCACTGCGAGTGGTGGGCAATCTGCCCTACAACATCTCGACGCCGATCCTGTTTCATCTGCTGGCGGTTGCGCCTCAGGTGAAGGATCAGCACTTCATGCTGCAAAAAGAAGTGGTGGACCGCATGGCGGCTGCGCCTGGCGGCAAGGATTTCGGCCGATTGAGCGTGATGTTGCAGTGGCGTTACCGCATCGAGTCAGTGTTCGATGTGCCGCCAGCCGCTTTCGACCCGCCGCCACGGGTTGATTCCGCAGTCGTGCGGATGGCGCCTTTGGCGTCGCCACCGCTGCTCGATGAGGGTCTATTGCAAACGCTGGTGGCGCTGGCCTTCTCCCAGCGCCGCAAACTGTTGCGTCACACTCTGGGTCGCTGGCTCGAAGAGCAGAGATTTAGCGGCAGTTTTGACGTACAACGGCGGGCCGAAGAGGTACCCGTGGCCGAGTACGTGGCCCTCGCACAGTGGGCGTCATCGCGCGGTTGAATCAACCGCGGCGTGCTGTCAAGCGGCTGTCAACCACATGGCTGTGTCAAAGGCGCTGCTCATCATCGGCATGTTGGTGCCGAAATTGGGGTTGTTGCCGCTTTTCGCCACCGTCTTGGCGGGTGGCTTTTCAGGCAAGGGCGTGACATCGTTGGCCCGTTCCCAGGCACTTGTCTCGTTGCTGCGTGCAACGGCGAACGAGTAAAAGCAACGGAACGGGATGCGGCGTTCAGCCCAAAAATCGGCGGTGTCCCGAAACACATCGAGCAACTGCTCGCGCGCTTCACGGTCGAACTTGACACTGTCTGGCAACTGCTCAAGCACCACGACGAAACCCGGTTGGTGACCGGCGCGGTTCACCAGATCGGTCATGCAGTCGAACAGCGCGTCGAGATTCTTGCCGAAATGGGTCGGAAAAAGGAACGATTCGGCGATCTTGTCCAATACGTCCTGTTTCGATTGCGCATCGGTCAGGTTGGCGTACAGAAAATGTTGGCCTTCGTTTTCGGCGGCCTGCATCAAGTCTTCGACTCGGTAGGCGCGAATCGCCTGCACGATATTGGGACGGACAGTCTGCAGCAGCATGGTCACGTTCCTCCAGGGTCAATAAAGGTCTGAATCAATCGCTGATCAAGGCGCGATGAGCTTGAAGCTCGCGTAATGATCGGCGGTGTAGTAACAGGCATCAGGTTCTACGGGCTGCTTGCCACCGCAGACAATCCGCCGGGCGCCTCTGTCGCGTGCCCCCGGCGTTTCTACCGTGTACTCGCGGTAAAAACCGCGCTCACGCTGTGGCAATTGACGCTCGAAATTACCGAAAACTCCACCATCCTTTGCGTAAGGAAATGGTCCTCCGGCACGGATCAAGCGTTGCGTTCGCTGGGCTTCAAGCGGCAGCGCTGCCAACGCGACCGTCCCCACTCCCTCCACCGGCCCCTTGGCGCCGGCAACATTGGCCAGTAGCACCAGCCCCACAACCATCGACAGTAGCCGCAGTTTGCCCCGCAGTCTGCAAAACGATGACCGAGTGGTCTGGTTCACTGGTTTACCCTGATTTCTGTGTCGGTAATGTTACCGGAGGGCCTCAAAAAACTCAAGCCGATGCCTCATAATTGGGCAAAAATGAAGGGCATTGGCTGAGGAGCTGCGACCGATGCAGGCTCATCTCCCGTATATTGACGACCGTCGGGCGCAGCTGCGGGTCAGATGAAGGCAGAAACTGGTCGCTCCAGCCTCAAGATTTGGTCAGCAATCGCTGCGGTCAGCGGGCGGCGTTCGCGTCCGCCACGGTCAGTGCGGTCATGTTGACGACGCGACGCACCGTGGCCGAGGGCGTCAGGATGTGTGCTGGTTTGGCGGCGCCAAGCAGCACGGGGCCAATCGCAATGCCGCCACCCGCCGCTGTCTTCAACAGGTTGTAGGAGATGTTGGCCGCGTCGATGTTCGGCAGCACCAGCAGGTTGGCTTCGCCAGTCAGCGTCGATCTGGGCATCAACTCGTGCCGATAGTCGGCGTCCAGCGCTGCATCGCCATGCATCTCACCATCCACTTCCAGCCAGGGTGCCTGCGCCTGGATCAGTGCCAGCGCGTCGCGCATCTTGACTGCCGAGGGCTGGTTGCTGGCCCCGAAGCTCGAATGTGACAGCAGTGCCGCCTTGGGACTCACGCCGAATCGCAGCATCTCCTCAGCCGCAAGAATTGTGATCTCGGCCAGTTGCTCGGCTGTGGGGTCGTAGTTCACGTGGGTGTCGACCAGAAAGACCTGGCGCCCCGGCAGGATCAGCCCGTTCATGCAGGCGTAGGTGTTGACCCCGGGGCGGCGGCCGATGACCTGGTCGATGTAGGCCAAATGCTGGTTGGTCGAACCCCAGGTGCCGCAGATCATGCCGTCGACTTCGCCCTTGTGCAGCAGCATTGAGGCGATCAAGGTCAGACGCCGACGCATTTCGATCTTCGCGAACTGTTCGGTCACGCCTTTGCGCTCGGTCAGGCGGTGGTAGGTCTGCCAGTAGTCGCGGTAGCGGGGGTCATCGTCAATGTTGACGATTTCGTAGTCGCGGCCTTGCTGCAAACGCAGCCCGAGTTTGTCGATGCGCGCGGTGATCACTGAGGTGCGCCCGACCAGCCAGGGCCTGGCCAGACCTTCGTCGATGATCACCTGCACCGCCCTCAGCACGCGGCGGTCCTCGCCCTCGGCGAAGGCCACGTTGCGGCGCTTGGCCCGTTTCGCTTGGCTGAAGATCGGCTTCATCGCGTTGCCCGAGGCATAGACGAAGCTCTGGAGTCGCTCCTCGTAGGCCTCGTAGTCGGTCACCGGCCGTGCCGCGACGCCGGACTCAAACGCTGCTCGCGCCACGGCCGGCGCGATTTTCATCATCAAGCGCGGGTCAAACGGCTTGGGGATCAGGTACTCGGGGCCGAAGGCCAGCGTGGCGCCGGCGTAGGCCGCGGCCACCACGTCGTTCTGCTCGGCCTGTGCCAGGTCGGCGATGGCGTGCACTGCGGCGATCTCCATCTGCACGGTGATCGTCGTGGCCCCTGAATCCAGTGCACCCCGGAAGATGTACGGGAAGCACAAAACGTTGTTGACCTGGTTCGGGTAATCGGTGCGGCCGGTCGCCATGATCGCATCACCTCGCACCGCCTTGACCTGCTCGGGCATGATCTCGGGCGTCGGATTGGCCAGCGCGAAGATCAGCGGCTTGGCGGCCATCGTCGCCACCACCGGGGCCTTGAGCACGCCACCGGCCGACAGGCCGAGGAACACATCGGCGCCGACCATCGCCTCGCCCAGCGTGCGCAGCGGCGTGTCCTGCGCGAATTCCGATTTGTCCGGATCCATCAGCTCGACTCTGCCTTGGTAGACCACACCCGCCAAGTCAGTGACAAAGATGTTTCGCTTCGGCAGGCCGAGCTTGACCAGCAGGTTCAGGCAGGCCAGCGCAGCCGCGCCGGCGCCCGATGTGACGAGCTTGATCTCGCCGATCTTCTTGCCGACCACCTTCAGCCCGTTGAGCAACGCAGCGCCGACCACGATCGCGGTGCCGTGTTGGTCGTCGTGGAAGACTGGGATCTTCATGCGCTCGCGCAGCTTGCGCTCGACATAAAAGCAGTCGGGTGCTTTGATGTCCTCGAGGTTGACGCCACCGAAAGTGGGTTCGAGCGCGGCGATGATGTCGACCAGCTTGTCGACATCGAGTTCGTTGATCTCTAGGTCGAAGACGTCAATGCCGGCAAACTTTTTGAACAATACGGCCTTGCCCTCCATGACTGGCTTGGATGCCAGCGGGCCGATGTTGCCCAGACCCAGCACCGCAGTGCCGTTGGTGACCACCGCGACGAGATTGCCTCGCGCGGTGTAGCGCCAAGCGTTGGCTGGGTCGGCAACGATTTCTTCGCACGCCGCAGCCACACCCGGCGAGTAGGCAAGCGCCAAGTCATGCTGGTTGACCATCTGTTTGGTCGCCGCAATCGCCACCTTGCCTGGCGTGGGGAACTCGTGGTACTCGAGCGCAGCGCGACGCAGTTCAGTGTTCTTTTCTTCTTGAGTCGGCATGAGGTGGTCCTGATCGGCGGTAGGGATTTTAGTCAGCGTGGTCAGCGTCTGAACCTGGGCAATACTGCGCTTTCAATGAGTCGATCGCCAGCCCCTTCGTCACCTTCCTTGCCGCCGCCCTTGGGCGAAAGATCGCTGGCCTCGTGGTGGGGCCGTGCCCGGTCGAATTGGCGCAGACCGCGCGCGTTGCTGTGGGGGGCACTGGTGGTCTTGCTGCTGGTGGCGCAGACCTTGTTGGTGGCGCTGACCCTGCGTTATGAAGAGGCTCGGGCCCAGGAGCGCAGCGACGAAGTCGCCGCTGCCGCCTTGGGCGAGATCCGGCGCCGCAGCCAGGTGGTGCTGCAGGGTTTGCAAGGTTTGCAGCATCGCCCTGGCGAGCCTCATGCCTGGCGGCGCAATGCCGAAGCGCTGCTGGCCGAGCTGCGCGAGATCGGCCGCATCGAGCGCCGTGATGCCAGCCTGAAGATCCTGGAGTCTGCCGAGTCGCCTTTTCGCGAGCCCTTGTTCATGCGTTGGCCACGCGCTTCGATGGACCCCGACATCGCGCAGGCTTGCGGCGTGGCGCGGCGAGCGATGTCGCCGATGTTCTCGCACAGCCAATTCGTGCCGTTGTCGGACGGCCTAGGCGTCGAAGTGCTGGACCTCTGCGTGCCGATTCAAGAGACCGGACAGCTGATCGGCTTTACGGTCGTGAGCATCGTCATGCCGTTGTTGCTCGACGAATTGCGGGTGGTCGAGTTGGGGCGCAGCCATGAACTGTCGATCGTTGAGGCCGACGGTACCAGGTTGGCCCGCAGTGGCGCAGTCCGTGGTGGCGGCGTGTTCATTGCTGATCGGATCGTCGACCTGCCTGGCACGACATTGCAGCTACGGGTCGACGCGGTGCAGCGCGCACCCAGTCTGATTCCGAACCTGGCCACGGCTTTGGTGTTGGGTCTGTCGATCGGTCTGTTCGCCGTGGTCTTGCTGTTGGCGCGTGATTGGCGCCGCCGCGCGCTGGCCGAGGGCTTGCTGGCCGAGGCCTTGGTGTTCCGCAAAGCGATGGAGGACTCCCTGTTGACCGGCTTGCGTGCGCGCGATCACGATGGCCGCATCGTCTATGTGAACCCGGCCTTTTGCAACATGGTCGGCTATTCGGCCGAGGAATTGCAGCACGCCCGCTCGCCGCCCTATTGGCCACCCGAATGGGCAGCCGAGTACCAGCGCCGCCAAGCCGCGCGTCAAGCGCCCGGTGTCGCGGCCGAGCCGCCGCACGAGGGCTACGAGACGGTTTTCCTGCGCCGGAATGGTGAGCGCTTTCCAGTGGTGATTTACGAGGCACCGCTGGTCGACGGCAATGGTCGGCACACTGGTTGGATGAGCACGGTGCTCGACCTGTCAGTCCAGCGTCGCGCTGAAGACCTGTCGCGCCAGCAGCAGGAGCGCTTGCAAGCCACTGCCAGGCTGGCCAGTGCTGGCGAGATGGCCTCGCTGCTCAGCCATGAACTCAACCAGCCACTCTCTGCCATCGCCAGCTACGCCACCGGCTCGCTCAATTTGATTGATGCGCCCGGTCGCGCCGCATCGACCCAGACCCACCCGACTGGCGACGAGGCGCTGAGCACCCAGCTTCGTTACGCCTTCGTTCGCATCGCCGAACAGGCCGAACGCGCGGGCCGTGTGATCAAGAGCGTGCATGACTTTGTGCGTCGACGCCACCAGGCTCACGAGGTGATCGCTGCTGACCTGCTGATCGAGTCGATCTTGCCATTGGTGCGTTTGCAGGCTCGCAAGAGCGGTGCCAGGGTGGAACTCGACATCTTGCAGCCGGCGCCCAGGGTCAAGGTCGATCGCACCATGGTCGAGCAGGTCCTGCTCAATCTCGCGCGCAACGCTGTCCAGGCGATGGACGGCTGCACGCCGTTGGCCGACCGCATGCTCACGTTGCGGGTCCGGCTGGTGTCTGGCGCGCAGGGCCGTTGGGTGGTCTTTTCGGTGATCGACGCGGGCCCCGGAATTGCGGCCGAGGTTGCGTCACGCCTGTTCACACCGTTCTTCACGACCAAAGATGAGGGCATGGGGCTGGGCCTGTCGTTGTGCCGCACGGTGGTGGAGCAGCATGGCGGCGCGATGGACTTCGACAACTTGCCGGCCAAGTCCGGCCAGGCTGGCCCGGCCGGCACCGAATTTCGCTTCACGCTGCCGCTGAGCTTGCCCCGCGGCCCGACTCGGGTCAGCCCGATCGAGAGCGCTTGAACCCTTGTCGCTGCTGGCTTGCACCATACTTGGCGCCATGACACCCCACCCCGCCAACCCGCCACTCGGCATTCCGGTGGTTTACCTGGTCGACGATGAGGCCGTGGTGCGTGACTCGCTGGCTTGGCTGCTGCGCTCTCGACGTTTGCTGTCAGAAGGCTTCGCGCAGGCAGAGGCTTTCGAGACTTGGTTGGCCGGCCGCGACCTGGCCGCTGGCTGGCCCGACTCGCCTTCTTGCTTGCTGCTCGATGTGCGAATGCCGGGTACGAGCGGCCTGGTGTTGTTCGATCGGCTTGTCGAGCGCGGGTTGACGCAGGCCTTGCCGGTGATCTTTCTCACCGGCCATGGCGATGTGCCGACGGCGGTGGCGACGGTCAAGCGCGGGGCTTTCGACTTTGTCGAGAAGCCGTTTTCCGACAACGCGCTGGTCGACCGGGTCGAGCAGGCCTTGCAGGTCAGCGCGCTGGCCATCCTGCGTCGGCGCCAGAAACAGGCGCTGGCGCGTTCTCTGGCCGAACTGACCGAGCGAGAGCGCGAGGTCATGGACCGGGTGGTCGCTGGCTTGGCCAACAAGCAGATGGCCGATGAACTCGACATCAGCGTTCGCACGGTGGAAGTGCACCGTGCCCGGATGTTCGAGAAGATGGCCGTGCGCTCTGCGGTTGAGTTGGCCAACTTGCTGCGTGAGCCCGCGGCCTGAACGGCGGGCGCGCCCGCACGGTGACAATCACAGCCATGGCCCTGGGAGAGTTCGACCTGATCCGCAAGTACTTCACCCGCCCGTCTCTCCCGGCGGCACAAGTGGTGCTGGGCGTCGGCGATGACTGCGCGCTGCTGCAGCCCTCGCCTGGCATGCAGTGGGCGATCTCCTGCGACATGTTGGTCGAAGGGCGGCATTTCCTGTCGACCGTTCGGCCCGAACGTCTGGGACACAAGGCCTTGGCGGTCAATCTGAGCGATCTGGCGGCCTGCGGTGCGCGGCCGGTTGCTTTCACGCTGGCGCTGGCCTTGCCCCGTGCCGACGAGGTGTTCCTCGCGGGTTTGGCCCAGGGCCTGTTCGAACTGGCCGATCGCCACGGCATTGAACTGGTGGGTGGCGACACTACCGCCGGGCCGCTCAATCT